>SLBP01000155.1:0-18567 GCA_007126245.1 Planctomycetales bacterium | reverse complement strand
GGTTTCACCAGGGCCGACCTGCCGTTAAGCACCTTCCTTACCCATTGCTTCCGCGAGGCACCCACCATGGGCAAACATCCCAAACCGACCCGCCGCAGCTTCCTGAAGACCACCGGCATGGCCACCGTGGCCGCCGCGGTGCCGTACGCCATCACTTCGAAGGCCTTGGGGGACAGCGATACGCCGGCCGCCAGCGAGCGGATCGTGATGGGCGGCATCGGTATCGGCAACATGGGGCGGGGCGATCTGGGGGCTTTCCTCGGGCGCAACGACGTCCAGGTCGTGGCTGTCTGCGACGTCCATGCGGGGGCTCGCGAGGACGGCCAGAATCGCGTCAATGCACGCTACGACAACAACGACTGCGAGACGTACGTCGACTTCCGCGAACTGCTCGACCGCGACGACATCGACGCCGTCCACATCTCGACGCCCGACCACTGGCACTCCGTCATGGTGATCGAGGCCTGCCGGCACGGCAAGGACATCTACCTGCAGAAGCCGGAGACGCTCACCCTGCGGGAGGGCCCCCTGATGATCGAGGCCGCCCGCCGGTATGCGCGCGTGGTCTCAGGCGGCAGCCAGCGCGTGCTGGAGGATTACGGCGGCGTGGTGAACCCCTGCTGGAGCGGTGAGCTAGGCGAGATCAAGTCGATCAACGTCAACGTGGGCCCCCTCTCGCAGCCCTGCAACCTGCCGGCTGAAGAGGTTCCCGACCACATGGAGTGGGACCTGTGGCTGGGGCCGGCACCGTGGGCGCCCTACAATGCGGCCCGGTGCGACGGGAACTTCGGCACCAGCGGCGGGAGCTGGCGTTCGTACATCGACTACTCGGGCGGCGGCATGACCGACTGGGGAGCGCACCACTTCGGCGGAGCCACCTTCGCGGTGGACGTGATGGAGCTCCAGCCGGAGGAGGTCGTCTACCAGAGCGAAAACGGCCGCAAGTATCTGACGTTCCGCTATCCCAACGGCATGTTGATCACGCACAATCGCCCCGGGTACGACAACCTCCAAGTGGAAGGGACGCCCGAAGAGCGGCGCGATCCCAAGCCGCTCCCCAGCTACAAGGGCACGGGGGGGATCTATGGCGACTTCATCGAATGCGTGAAGACCCGGGAGATGCCCTTCCGCGACATCGAAGTGGCGGTGAATACGATGGTAGTGCCCCTCCTGGGGATCGTGGCTTACGCCCTCGAACGGTCTCTGGAGTGGGACGCCGCGAAGCAAGAGTTCCCCGGCGACGAGGAGGCCAACCGGCACCTCGATCGCGCCCGCCGCGAGCCTTGGCAGCTTTAGGCCCCGACTCGCTCTGTCCCCTACCCGCTGCATATTTGTTTTTTTCTTGCTGGGAGCGCACATCATGTTGGATCAAGCCTTCGAGGCGCTGAAGACCTACGACTGGGGAACGGATCGCAACGTCCTCAATCCGATCGACGAAGCCGTCATCGCCACGCGCGAGGATGCCGCCGCGCGGCGAGAGTTGGAGGACCGCCTTGTGGCCGTGCTCGAGGACGACGTATCGCACAGCGCCAAGGACTTCGTCTGCCGAACGCTGATGTCGATGGGAACCGCTGCCTCGGTCCCGGCCCTGGCCGGATTGCTGCCGTCGGCCGAGTACTCGCACCTGGGCCGCTACGCGCTGGAGCGCATCCCGGCCGAGGAAGCCGCCCAGGCCATGCGGGAGTCGCTGGAGGAGCTGCCCAACCCGCTCAAGGTGGGCGTCATCAGCTCCCTGGGCGCGCGGCGCGACGAGCGGAGCGTACCGGCGCTGGGCGCCCTGCTCGGCGACGCCGACCCCGCCGTGGCCACCGCCGCCGCGCGTGCCCTGGGGGGCATCCGTTCGGCTGCCGCCGCCCAGGCGCTCACCGCCGCCGAGCCCGACGCACCGGAGGCGCGGCTCGCCGTGACCGACGCGCGCCTGGCCTGCGCCGAAGCCCTCTTGGCCGCCGGAGACCGGACCGCTGCCCTGGCGATTTACCGGGGTCTGACCGGCGAAGATCAACCTGCCCACGTCCGTCTGGCCGCCACCCGCGGGGTGCTGGCCTGTGCCGGTGGTTAAGGAACTGTGCCGTGTCCCACTCGTGTTTCGAGCAAAGCGCCGCGCGGATCGTCCCGACCGTGGGCGTAGGACTGTTCATGGGTGCTGCGTTCTTCTTCGCAGCCTCCGGTTATGCGCTGGAGAATGGCGGTGAGAGTGGAGAGACGGCCGCGGCTGCTGAGGACGGCGAGCTCGTGTCGATGATCCTCCTGTTGCTCGGCGATGCCGACAGACAGATGCGGGCGCTCGCCTACGAGCAGATACGCAACCAGGCACCCGGCCCCGCCGCTACCCGCCGGTTCGCTACCCAACTCGACAAGCTTCCTCCAGAAGGGCAGGTCGGGTTGCTGGCGGCCCTCACCGACCGCGGAGACACCGCGGCTCGACCCGCCGTGATCGGCCTGCTCGAAGAGGGGCCCGCCGACGTGCAGGTGGCTGCCGTGCGGGCCTTGGGGCCCTTAGGCGATACGTCGGACGTGCCGCGCCTGGTGGCGCTGCTCTCCCACGATTCGCAGGCCATGCGCAGCGCCGCCCAGGCGAGCCTGGTGCGCCTGGGGGGATCGGATGTCACGGTGGCCCTCGTCCGGCAGACGGCCTCGGCCGACGCCCAGGGACTTGCAACGATCTTCGACATCCTCGTCGAACGCCGCGCCCGCGAGGCAATTCCCCTCCTGCTTTTCGCCGCCATCTGCGACGATCCAGCCCTCCGCCGGCCGGCGATGCAGGCCTTGGAGGAACTGGCAGGGCCCGGGGAGATACCGGGGATGGTCCGCGGACTGCTGGCGGCCGAGCCGGGCAGCGAGCGGGAAGCAGCCGAGCGGTGCATCGCGGCGGTCTGCGCCCGCATCGAAGAAGCCGGCGCGCAGGCGGTGCCTTTGTTGGCCGTCGTGGAGAAGGCGGGCGCGGCCGACCGCACGGTGCTCCTCTCGGTCGTGGGGCGGGTTGGCGGTCCGCGAGCGCTGAAGGCGGTGGAGGCGGCCTTGGGTGAGGAGGCCACCCACGCCGCGGCCCTGAGGGCGCTGTGCAACTGGCCGAGTGCCGACGTCGCCCCCCGTCTCATCGAACTGGTCGAGAGCGATCTCCCCTCCGAACAGCGCATCGCCGCCCTCAGAGCCCTGATCCGCGTGGCCCCGCTGCCCGATCAGCGCAGCGACGATGCGCGGCTGGCCCTGCTCACCCGGGCGATGGCGATGGCGGCCCGCGACGAGGAACGACGGCTGGCCCTCGACCGCGCCAAGGCGATTCGGACCGTGGAATCGCTACGATTCGCCCTGGATTACCTCGATCATGACCAATACTCCGAGCATGCGTGCCAAACGGTCGTCGAGCTCGCCCACCATCGCGGCCTGCGCGACGCCCATGAGGCCGAGTTCCATGCCGCCCTGAACCGCGTGCTGGAAACCAGCGAAGACGCCACGGTCCAGGCGCGGGCCACGGCATATCTGAACAACGAGACATGGGTCAGGCCGGAATGAGCCCATCCGACGGGCGGGGGCCCCCTGTCGTCGTCGCGTCGCAGCAATGCGTGGGAGATGCGTTCCCCGACGCCGCTTCGCAGGATGGCTTCCAACGCGCTCGCAGCGGACCGACCTTCGAACTTGAATCAATCCCTTCCCCGTGGAATACGCGCAATGAAAACGTGGTTCGGATCGCGATTCGCGCCGGCAGCACTCCTCCTCATCGGCTCGGCCTTGCTCGTCGGCTGCGGGGAGTCGGCAGAGCAAAGGCTGCTGGGCACGTGGCACGCGGAACTCGATCAGGAGGGCCTGGATGTCGGGGTAGACGGAGACCTCGCCGCGGCGGTTTCCGCCGTTATGGCGGAGGATACGGACGTGATCCTGGAGTTCCGGCCTGAGAGTGCCATGGAGATGCACATGGCCCTCGGTCCCATGAAGGTCGTGCTCCAGGGGGATTGGGCGATCCTCGGCGACAGCGGCGAAACGGCTCTGCTGGAAATCCGGACCCGATATCCTCAGTCCGAAGAAACCAAGTCCCGCCGCGGCACGGTCGCCTTTCTGAACGCCGGTGCGATTGCCTTCACGCCCGCTGATTCCGAAACAGCAACCGACGACCCCCTGTCTCGCAAGCTGAAGCTGGTGCGGCGATCGGACTAGCCTCTCCCCTTTGGAGAAAGGGCCCATATGGTATCCATGGCACCCGAGAGCATCGATCGCGCGGGCGCGGTGCGCCCGGCGGTGGTCGTGGTGTGCGCCGGGATGCTGGCGATGGCGATCGCCCTGGTCGCCGCCGTGCTGACGAACCGGCCCCCTCGACGGGAGTCCTTCGACTCGGATGAGGTGGATCGCATATTCTCTTTCGCACTGGCCGCCGCGAGAGAAATCGAGGAGGACGATCGCTGCCGCGCGCTCCGCAAGATCGCCTCGGCCCAAGCCGGTGCAGGACGGTTCGATGCCGCGCGCGCGACGGCCGGAGAGATTCTGCACTCGAACTGGCTGGGGGGTGCCCTCGAGGAGATTGCCGTGGGCCAGGCTGAGGCGGGGCTGCGGCAGGAAGGCCTGGCAACGGCCGCGGAAATCCAGAACACCTACGCCCGATGGCGGGCTCTCCGCGAGATCGCCGCCGCGCTTGCTCGGGCAGGGGAGTTCGACGAGGCCCTGGCAACGGCAAGAACGATCGAGGATCACCGCCCGCGAGCCCGGGCCCTCGCCGATATCGCGGCGTGCCAGTCCCACGCGGCGTTGACGGAAGAGGCGAGGCAGACCTTCGAAGAAGCATTGGTCATTGCCCGCATGGTTCCCCGCGGTGGATTCCAGGACGCGACGCTGCGGAATTGGACCCTCGGCGGCGTTGCGGCGGCCCAGGCCAAGGCGGGACGTTTCAACGAAGCCTTGGCGGCAGCCGGGGAGATCCGGCGCGTTCCGGACCGGGACTCGGTCCTCGGCGAGATCGCCGTCTGCCAAGCCGAAGCGGGGCAGTTGGACGAGGCCCTGGAAACAGCCGCGACGATCCAGGAGGTATACTACCGCGCCCGAGCACTGCGGAGGATCGCCATCGGCCAGGCCGAGGCACGGCAGTTCCACGCGGCCCGGGCCGTGGCCGACCAGATCGAGGATGGTGCAGCGCGAGCGGGGGCCCTCGGCGGCGTTGCCTCGTTCCTGGCCAAGGCGGAATCGGCGAACGAGGCCGGAGGGGTGTTCGCAGACGCGCGGGCGGCAACCGGCGAAATCGAAGACCCGGTACGTCGAGCCGCGGCCCGCGGCGAGCTCGCTCTCGCGCAGGCTGAGGCGGGATGGTTCGACGAGGCGGTGGAAACGGCTGAGAATGTCCTCCACGCGCCCGGCCGAATGCGGATCCTCGTCGAGATTGCCGCCGCCCTGGCCGGGGCGCAGCAGTTCGACGAGGCCTTGGCGATTGCCGAGAAGATCGAAGACGCCCTTCACCGGGACCGGTCCCTGAGCCGCATTGCCGTCGCCCAAGCGGAGGCGGGTCGGTTCGAGGAAGCGTCGGCGGCAGCCGGGAAGATCGAAGACGCATCCCTGCGGGCCGGAGGTCTTCGCGACATCGCCGTCGTCCAGGCAGCGGCAGGCCAAGAGGCCGAGGCACTCAGCCGGGCGGAAGACGAAGAGGACGCCTTCGTGCAAAGCGTGGTCTACCTCGGCATTGCGGAGGGGCTCGCTGCCCGCCGCGGACATCCCATGCCCGCTCGTTTCCGAAGCGGGCGGCGCGATGGACCCTGCCGCCGCGAAGTGCGCACTTGACAATAGACAAACGGGAGGCCTAGAATCCCCGCGTGCGGGTAGTCGCGGAGGCACCGGGCCCCGTGGCAGGGCATTCGGGCACGGCGAGGGTGTCGCCGCTATCCGCCGAAACCTCCCCGCGGTATGGCGCATCGCCCCCATGTTCCCTTCGCTGCGAAGGCGTCGGCACGCAACCGTTGCCAGGCCTGTACTGCGAGCCGCGTCGGCGGTGGTCGCGGCGGTCTCCTTGCTCCTCTTCGGCTATGCGCTCTTTCCGTGGACGAGGCGGATCGACTGGGAGCCGGCACGCGCTTTCGAGCACGGCTGGCCTTTCATCTACCTCGTACGGCTGGAGAACGAAGCAGCATGGCGGCTTTGAGGCGGAGTCTACGAATTCCGGCCCGAGCTGCTGATCGCCAATTGCTCCAGATCGTCAGCGTCGACCCCCGCTTCGACGAGGTGTTCGATGGGGCGCATCGTCCAGACCCTGCTCACGGTCCATCGAGACCTACCGCCGGCAGCATGGCAATAGCTGCGAGTGCCACGTCGCCGCCATCCAGCCCGCTTCCGCGGTCGACCAGCCCCTGCACTGCCTTCTGGAGTGTCGCCCGGGTCAGCCGGCACCTGATGCCCGGTGATGGCCCAACTGGACACGCGGCTGAAGATTGATCCTAATAGGAGGGCCGTCGCGCCACATGCCCGTGCTGGGTGATCACGGTCAATCGAGTGGATACCCATGGGACGCATCGACAACGTGGCACGAAACATCGAAATCAAGGCCCGTGCGGCGGACCCCGAGGCGCTGGCTGGAATAGCCGGCGGCCTTGCGGACGGCCCGCCGGTGCGGCTCGAGCAGACGGACACCTTCTTCCACGTACCCCGCGGGCGGCTCAAGCTGCGGGAGTTCGGCGACGGCGCGGGCGAGCTGATCCAGTACGCGCGGGCCGACTCCGCCGGTCCCAAGCCGTCGGACTTCGTCCGCTCGCCCGTGCCTGAGCCGCACGCGCTCAAAGAGGTGCTGGCCCGCGCGCTGGGGGTGCAGGCGGTGGTGAAGAAGACGCGGACGCTCTTCCTGGCCGGCCGGACCCGGATCCACCTAGACGTGGTGGCAGGGCTGGGGCAGTTCGTCGAGCTCGAGGTGATGCTGCGGCCGGATCAGACCGAGGCCGAGGGGATCGCCATTGCGGAACAGCTCATGTCGGTTTTGGGCCTTGAGCGAAGCGACCTGGTAGCCGGAGCCTACGTGGATCTGCTTGCGGAACAGTCGCCCGTGCCCGCCGCTGCGGACAGGCAGCCATAGCTGCTCCGTAAGGAGCCGGTAATGCGGCAGGGCGTGGAAAGAAAACGGCCAGCCTGCTGTGGCGGTGGTGGCGCTCGGTCGCCGACTGCGGGAGGAAGGCGGGGCGGGTCACTTGATATGGCCGGCAGGCTGGACAATAGGAGCCAATTCACAGTGATGGCGCTACCATCCCGGGAAAGTCGCATCCATGGCTGCCTTCTCGCCGGCGCGCTCGGCGACGCGATCGGTGCCCACTTCGAGGGCAATCCGCCGACCGCTGATCTCCATATTCCTCCTGAGCTGCGCGTGACGGACGACACGCAACTAACGATCGCAACTTGCGAATCGATCGTCGAACATGGCTCCGTGGATCCGGATTCCATTGCCAACAATTTCGTGCGATGGTTTCGCGGCCGCCGCATCACCGGAATGGGCGCCAGTACGCTGAAATCACTCACTGAACTGGACGCCGGCGGGCACTGGGCGCTGGTGGGCGCCACGGGCGAACGTTCCGCAGGCAATGGTGCTGCGATGCGGATCGCTCCGCTGGCGTTCGTCCTTGACCCAGACGTACCAGCCGATCGCCAGACGATCCGTGACGTATGCCGTATCACCCACCGCAACGACGAGGCGTACATCGGCGCGCTGGCGATCGTGCGGTCCATCCGTCATGCGATGGCTGGCCATCCGTTCGGTGACGACTTCCTGTCGGGTCTGATTCGGGCCATCCCGGATTCACGAGTGCGAGATCGTCTCATGGATGTGCAGCAGATGTCGCCTTCCGTCGAAGAGTATGTGAGGCGGTTCGCGTCGTCCGGGTACGTTGTGGATTCTGTCCCTCTGGCCATTGTCGCGGCCATGCGCTCTTCGGACGTGATGGAGGCGATTGAGCAGATCGTTCGATGTGGCGGCGACACGGATACCATCGCATCGATGTTTGGGCACATTTTCGGCGCTGCTTTCGGTGCGGGCGTGCTGCCCATGGAAATCGTGGATCGGGTTGATGCGGTGCCTGCAGTTCGGGAGGCGGCTGCCAACCTTGCGCGTAGCTTGCGGGCGAGGTAATCCCGCCATGGGGCTTGACCCCCGCTGCAGAGGCAGTGATGCGCGGTCGCGGATCGGGCGGAAAAGGCTTCCGTGGAAGGGGGGAAATGCCAGCAGCCGGCACGCAAATTTAGGGCAGCGGCCCCTCTACAGCGGGAGCGCGAGGTCGACCGGGGCTCCCGGAGCAGGTATGATCAAAAGGATAGTCCTCTTTTGAATGGCCGCACCTGCCGCGGCACGAGCAGACTGGCAGCCCGTACGGCAAGTAGTACGTCTCGCGCAACACCCCATGCCCCCCTTTTTGGACCATCGCCGCAGCCGCCGCCCCGGCTATGTCCTCGTGCTTGTGGCGGGGATGCTCTTTGTCCTCCTGGGGCTGGCGGCTCTGGCGATCGATCTGGGCCTGGTCCGCTTGGCCGGGCGGCAGATGCTCTCCGGCACGGAGGCGGCCGCGCTCGAGGGGCTGCGGTGGCGGGACGCGGCCGGATGGGAAGCGATCCCCGAGGTCTGGTGGGATGACCCCGAGTTCAACGACCTCTTCCTCGTAGCCGACTTCGACGTGCCTCCCTCGGAACAACAGCGCGAGCTCCTCCGCCGCTATGCCGCCCGCCGGGCGGCGCGGCAGGTTTACGAAGACCGTCTCCCGGGCTCCGGGGGGGATCCCGAGTTCCTCCTGGGCGCGGGCGGGATGCTCGACTTCGAGGGGGGCATCGGCCCCGAGGAGTTGGCTGCGGGCCAGACGCTCTCGATTCCCGACGAAGGACCGATCTATCGGCCCTTGCTGGAGTGGAATCTCGAAAACCTCCCCCACGGCGACCTGGTGGCGGGCCGCTACACGTCGGCCAACCCCGACTACGACGAAGACTTCACGGCGGACGAGGATTCGCAGTACCGCCGCCGCGACTTCCTGCCCGGCGAGCCCAGCGAGGGCTCGGGCCAGGAGGCCTTCCTTGCCCGCATGCGGCGGACGAACGACCGCCACGGGCTGGATGCCGAGCCGGACGTGAGCTCGCACGGGCCGCCGATGCCGCTGCTCTTCGGCCGCGGCGCCATGATCCACGCTGCCGGGCCCACCGGCCGCAGCCTCCGCCAGGAGGGGATTACCGTGCGGGCGACAAGCATCGCGGCAGCCGGCGAGACTTTGAACGGGGAAGTGGGCCGGGTGAAGTCGGCCGGGCCCCCGTTCCCCCGCTACGATCCCTTGGACTTCGAGCTCGGCAGCACGCTGCCGGCAGGGAGTGTGCCGGGCGTGACGCCCTTTGCCTTCGAGGCGGGGACCTGGAACGGTTCGGCGACGGAATTCGAGGTCCGCGGCACGGCGTTGTTCCTCGTTGGCGGTGACACGCCGGTGGGCAGGATTCTGGTGCCGCGCGGGCTGACGCTGGGCGACCCCATTGCCGCCCCCTTCTTCGAGGAGTTGCCCGGCGACGAGCCCAACGGCAGCGAAGACCCGGTGCTCGACTTGCTCGACGTCCCGCCAACCTGGCGGCCCCTGTACGCCTACGTCCCCCTCTATGCCGAACTAGGCTTTGGAGAGGCCGCGGTCGGCTTTGGGGCGGTGGCTGATTGGTCCGTTCACGAGGGCGAAGGAGGCCTGCTGCTGACGATTTCCCGAACGAGCAGTCTCGTCGCCCAGGGGAACGCTACGGCGATCGTCGCTCCTCGCCCCGACTGGCCGCCGCCCGCATGGGAAGAGATCCTCGCCCGGCACCGGCAGATCGACAATCCCCTCTTCGCGCCCGTGCTGGTGAACCGGCACCTAGGCGCTGAGCGTTGAGATTTCCGGCGACGCGCCATTATGGTAAGAGCTTTTGAAACAATACATCATGCCGCATCATTACCTCGAAGTCACTTACCGGAACGGCAGGCCGCTGGCGGCTTACCTGTACTTGCCCCGGCAGACGGGGGATCGATCCGTTCAGGTCGAGCAGCGCGGGAGCTTCCTGGTGGACTGGACCGAGGACGGGCGCCCGATCGGCATCGAGATGCCTTCACCTTCGCGCGTGACCCTGAGCGACCTGAACCACGTCTTGGGCACACATGGTCTCACTCCCGTGGCTGCGGAGGAACTATCACCGCCGCTCGCGGCCACGTGAGGCGAGGGGTCTTCCACGCACATCGCTCCCTGCATGTTGATTTCGCCGTGGTATGCCAAGGCCCTTCCTTGACCGGTGGCCGCAGGTCGGCCCCCACGACTTTTTGAGCCATCCCCTGTGACGATCACTCCCAACGTTCTCGTCGTCAGTTCCGACGCCCACCTGCGGGCTGAGTTGGAGGCTGCGCTGGCGGCGGTCGAGGAGCGCCGCGCCGTGCTCCACTTTGCCGCCGATCCCCGGCAGGGGATCGAGGTGGCTCGCAGCCGCCGCCCCCCCTTGGCCGTGATCGAGATGGGCGGCGACCTGAGGACGCTCGAGGCTTTCGCCCGCGAGGTGGCCCTCGTCTCGCCGGAGACTACGGTGGCCGCCGTATTCCGCCCGGACAGCTTCGGGGCCGACGTCTCCGAATCGGCCATCTTCGTGGCCGCCGTCCGCGCCGGGGTGAAGGACTTCCTCCGCCGCCCCATCTCCAGCCAGGAGCTGGAGAGCCTCCTGGCCCGCGTGCTCCGCCCCCGGCGCGACGCCGCGCGCCGCTTGGGGCAGATCGTGGCCTTCATCAGCAACAAGGGGGGTGTGGGGAAGTCGACCACGGCGGTGAACACGGCCTGCGGCCTGGCGGCGCGGCACCCCGAGCAGGTGCTCCTCGTCGATGCCTCGCTGCAGCTCGGCGTGTGCGCCTCGATGCTCGACCTGGCCCCTCCGGCGACGATCCTCGACGCGGTGCACCAGGAAGACCGTCTCGACGAGACGCTGATCCGCCAGTTGGCCACGCCGCACCGTAGCGGACTGCACCTCTTGGCCGCGCCCGAGGATGCCGTCGAGGCCTCGGAGATCGGCGATGAATCGATGGCCCGCATCCTCACCCTGGCGCGGCGTTCCTACGACTTCGTCGTGGTGGACACCTTCCCCATGATCGACCGCGTCAACGTGGCCATCCTCGACCTCTCCGACCGCGCCTACGTGGTCGTGGAGAACGTCGTCCCCACGCTCGTGGGCGCCGCCAAGATCCTCGAGCTGCTCGACGGCCTGGGGATCACGCGCGAGCGGCGGCGGATCGTGCTCAACCGCTACCTCAAGGTCCCCGGGAGTCTGGCGCTGGGGGACGTGGCCGATCGCCTCGGCCAGGCGATCGACTGGGTGCTCCCCTTCGACCGCCGAGTGGTGGTGGCGGCGAACCTGGGCGACCCGAGCTTCCTGTCCAGTGGCTGGTTCAACCAGTACAGCCGGCGGCTTCGCGGCCTGGTCGGGGAGATCGAGTCCATGACGGCTGCTGACGGGCGTGCTCCGGAAAAGGAGTCTGAACGTGCCGATTTCCCGGCGGATCAACCTGCTGACGAAGGGATCCGATAGGGAAATCCCCTGCGGCTTCCGTTCCGGGCCGCCTGCTGTCCCTGGTGGTAACCGTTCACGGGGGACTGTCCCGATTTTCGCGGCCGTAGACGGTGTTCCTCCTGGACAACACTATTCGGCCGCGAAAATGGGACTGTCCCCTTCGTCCGGCACGCCGCGGCAGGGTAAGGGGAGCCATGATCGGCGGCAGGGGGGCACACGGGTCCACTCCCCTGCCGGTGGCGCGGGCGGTCGTAGGCGTTAGAATGATCAGATTCGGAACAGACCATCTTCGACGATACCCCCCGATCGATCATTGTTTGGGGCGCACCTCCACGAGCCGTGCCGATGCTCCTGGCCTGCCGCTACGATACCGGTGAACCGGTGGCCATCGAATGCCGTGAGGGGCGCATCGCCGCAGTCACTGCGGCGGAGGCCCCTGCCGCCGAACCGCTCCCCTTTGTGGCCCCAGGACTGTTCGACGTCCAGGTCAACGGCTACGGGGGCCAGGAGTTCAGCTCGCCGCGGCTGACCCCTTCGACGGTCGTCGGCATTGCCCGCATCCAGGCGACCTTCGGCGTAACCCGGTTCTGTCCCACGGTAACCACCGCCGCGTTCGAGGTCCTCAGCCACGCGTTGGCGACCATCCACACGGCATGCCGGACGTCGCCGGAGACGGCGGGCCGCATCGCCGGCATTCACTTGGAGGGACCTTATCTTTCCATGGAAAATGGGCCCCGCGGAGCCCATCCCCGCGAGCACTGCCGCGACCCCGATTTCGCCGAATTCCAGGAGCTGCAATTCGCCGCCGGGGGCCGCATCCGTTTGTTGACGCTGGCCCCCGAGTTGGATGGCGCGGTGGAATTCATCCGCCGCGTCGCCGCCACGGGAGTCGTGGTGGCCATCGGCCACACCGCCGCGGACGGAGCCGCCATCCGCGCCGCCGTCGACGCCGGGGCCCGCCTGAGCACGCATCTGGGCAACGGCGCCCACCTCCTATTGCCGCGCCATCCGAACTATCTCTGGGACCAGTTGGCCGAAGACCGACTCTGGGCCAGCCTGATCGTCGACGGCCACCATCTGCCGCCCGAGGTGGTCAAGACCTTCATCCGGGCGAAAACCCCCGAACGGTGCCTTCTGGTGAGCGACCTCTCAGGGATGGCGGGGCACCCAGCGGGGCGCCACGAGGGCCAGCTCTGCGACCTGGAAGTCCTCGACGACGGGCGGCTGGTCGTGGCCGGCCAGCGGGAGCTGCTCGCCGGGGCGGCGGCGCCGGTTACGGCGGGCATCGCCAACGCGATGCACTTCGCCGGGGTGGACCTGTCCACCGCCGTCGCCATGGCCACGGAACGGCCGGCAGCCCTGCTCGGACTACCGATCGCTCGCCTGGCCCCCGGGGAGCCGGCCGACCTGGTCCTCTTCCGAATCGTGCCCCCCGCCGATCAAGAGGAGACGCCGACCTTCGAGGTACTCCAGACGCTCGTCGCCGGAGCGGTCGCCTGGCCGGCGGGCGGCGAGCAGGGGGCGACGGCCCACCCCCCATGAAAACGGCGGGAGACCGCCGGCCCGCGGCGTTCACTCACCGCCGGGGAGGACCTCGGCGCCCTGGGAGGGGTAGCAGATATAGACCGTCGCCTCCAGGTCGGCCTTCTTCCGATACTCCTCGGTCACGGCGGGGACGAATTCGTCGAGACCGGTCTGGCGGACCAGGGCCACGGCACAGCCGCCGAAACCGCCACCTGTCATCCTCGCCCCGAAACACGCCGGGTGGGCGCCGGCGGCCTCGACGATGGCGTCCAGCGCCGGGCTGGAGACTTCGTAATCGTCGCGGAGCGATTCGTGGCTCTTATGCATGAGCACGCCCAGCGCCGCGATATCCCCGCGGTTCATGGCCTCGACCGCCTGCAACGTGCGGTCGTTCTCGGTGATTACGTGCAGGGCGCGGCGGCGGATGACGTCGTCGAGGCCGCCCGATAACTGCTGGAAGAGATCCAGATCCACGTCGCGGAGCGCCGGCTGCTGGAAGAACTCGGCGGCGGAGCGGCACTGGGCCCGGCGCTCGTTGTAGGCCGAATCGGCGAGGCCCCGGCGTGTCCCCGTATCGAGCACGACGACCGCCACCTCGGCCGGCATGGGCACGTGGCGGGACTGGAGTGTGCGGCAGTCGATGAGCACCGCGTGCCCCGCCCGGCCTTCCGTGGCGATCAGCTGGTCCATGATCCCGCAGTGTACGCCCACCCACTCGTTCTCGGCGCGCCGGCAGAGCATGGCCATCTCGACCGGGTCCCATCCCAGACCGCCGACGGCGGCAAACGCCCGGGCCGCCGCCACCTCCAGCGCCGCCGACGAGGAGAGGCCGGCGCCGATGGGAACGTCGCCGGCCAGGACTCCCTCCCAGCCGGCCAGGGGGCGGCCGGCCTCGCGGAGCGCCCACGCCGTACCCTTGAGATACTCCAGCCAACCGGGCTGCCCACGCCGCAGGTCGTCGAGGGAGAATTCCCCCCCACGGCCGAAGTCGGCCGCGTGGAGCACCACCTTGCGGTCCTCGCGGGACCGCAGGGCGATCCAGACAGCCCGGTCGATGGCCATGGGGAGCACGAAGCCGTCGTTGTAGTCGGTATGCTCGCCGATGAGGTTGACACGGCCGGGCGCGCGGACGATCCAGTGGGGCGGCGCTCCATACCGCTCCTGGAACCGCGCGGCGATCTCGGGCTTCTCCAGTGGCATCGGGCAGATTGCGGCCGGGGTTTGCGAAAGGCCCACCACCGCCGGGGGACCCCCATTCATCGTGGCCTCCCGCAGGCGGCCGGTCAAGCGGGGGCGACATTGGCAAGCGGATGGCGGCGCGGCACAATGCCATCTTCTTTTTTCCGCTACCGCGCACCCCGTCAGGACGTTTCCCCCATGCATGCCGAACTGATTGCCGTCGGCGATGAGATACTCAGCGGGCAGACGCTGGACACGAACACGCAGTGGCTGGCAAGACGGCTCGCCGAAGTGGGGCTCCGCACCCGCTTTCACACCGTGGTGGGAGACGACCTGGCCGACTGCGTGGTCGCCTTCCAGCGAGCCATCGAACGCGCCGACGTGGTAGTCAGCACGGGGGGCCTGGGTCCGACGGCCGACGACCTGACCCGCCAAGCGCTCGCCGAGGCCACCGGCCGGGAGTTGGTCCTCAACGAGGAGGCCCTGGCCCACATCCGGGATATCTTCGCCCGCCGCCGCCGCGAGATGCCCGAAGGAAACCGCCTGCAGGCGCTGTTCCCCGCGGGCAGCCGGATGATCGGCAACCCGAGCGGCACGGCGCCGGGTATCCTCGTGGACGTTTCCCGCCCGGGGCGCGGCGCCTGCCGCGTCGTCGCCCTGCCGGGCGTGCCCGCCGAGATGGTGGAGATGTGGCACGATTCGGTGGCCGCCGCCATGCGGCCCTTCGGACACGACCGGATGGTCCGCTACCGGCGGATCAAGTGCTTTGGAGCGGGCGAGAGCCAGATCGAGGCGATACTCCCGGACCTCATCCGCCGCGACCGCGTGCCTCGCGTGGGCATCAGTGCCCAACAGGCGACGATTGTCTTGCGCATCCAGGCCGAGGGGGCCAGCGAGGAGGAGTGCCTGGCGGCTATGGAGCCGACGGTGCAAACGATCTACGACTATCTGGGAACGCTCGTCTTCGGCGAGGAGGACGACGATCTGCAGGACGTGGTTCTGCGGCTGCTCCACCGGCGAGGCGACACGCTGGCGGTGGCCGAGTGGGGGACGGCGGGGCTGGTCGGGGAGTGGCTGGGGGGCTCGCCCGCCCTCCGCGATCCCTTCCTGGGCGGCGTCGTGGCCACGAGCCAGGCAGCGCGGCGGCGCCTGCTCAACATCCCCTCGGACGAAGTGCCTAGCAACTCCCATGCCGAATGCCTCGTGGTCGAGGCGATGGCGGCAGCGTGCCGTCACCGGCTGGGCACTGATTGGGGCCTCGCAGTGGGCCGCTTCCCACCACTCGACCCGCGGTCCGCCGAACCGCCGCCGGTATGGGTGGCGCTGGCCAGCGAAGCCGGGGTGGAACGCAAAGCCTTCTCCCTGGCCAGCCACCCGGCGATCTTGCGGGCCTACTGCGCGAAGGCGGCGCTGAACATGCTCCGCCTGGCACTCCTCCCGTGATACTCCCTGGATCCGGGTCCGTCGGAATCACCGGGTCGAACCCGCCACGCAACCAGCCCCCACACCGTGGCGCCGCCCGCCGAACTCCCGCGCCGTGCGCCGATGTGGCCGATTTCCCGGCTGCCGTCTATCTCGAGTAGGTGCCCATGAGCTGCCCCTCGGCGAGGACATGATTGGAGATCTCCCGGAGCACCGCCGTCTTCTCGGCGCCGGCCTCGATCACCATCTTCGCCTTCACCGCGTAGATACGAAAGAAGTAGCGGTGGGGGCCGTGGTCTGCCGGGGGCATGGGTCCGCGGTACCCGAGGGTGTGCCAGGAGTTCTTTCCCTGGAGCGCGCCGGGTATGAGTTTCAGCCGCGAATGGGGGGGCACCCCCTCGGGCAGCTCGGTGACTGTAGGGGGGATCTTGTAGATCACCCAATGGACCCAGGGCTGGGGCGTGGGGGCATCGGGGTCGTCGCAGACCAGGACGAGCTCCTTGGCCCCCTCAGGAATACCGGACCAATGGAGGGGGGGTGAGACGTCTTCGCCCTCGCCCGTATAGCGGCGGGGAATCGCCTCTCCGTTCTCGAAGGCCGAGCTGATAAGTTCGATGGCCATGGGCGCAGCTCCCGGTGAATAGGACGAACTCATCGAGGACGTGGGGACGCCGCCAGCAGGCGACTCGCTCCGCGGCAGACATCCGCCACCCCCCACAAAGCCACACCACGCCCCCCCGTTTCCCGTGGCGCTTTGGCGGTGCGGACTGCCGCGCAGAACCGGGACACGTCTGCCTCCTCTCAAGAAAACCGCAGACGCCGACACCCGGGTCAGCATCGCCCCAATCCCCGGCCCGCCGCGCCCCCACCCGCGACCGCCCGTGTGCCAATTAGACAAACACCGATCATATGGTAGGTTGCATACGTTTTTTTGGAAATAGCCCCATTCTGGTGATTTGCTTGCCACCCTTATTAGCTAGAACGCTGAGAGTCCTCTGAGAAGGCGCCCCAACCGAGACGACCACCTGAGCGGTCCCTTGAGAGTGGTCGCTTGAGAGCGGGCGCGCCCGAGTGGCACCTGCCTGCGACATGCCCGGGTAGACGGCCAGGCGTTTCGCGCGCCGGCTATTCCGGACTGTCCAACCCGCCGGCTCACCGCCGCCGGACCGCCGAACCGGTCACCGAGGAGCCTGGCGCCCTCGGCTGGGAGAACGCGGGCGGCCCGTCCGCGACTTCCGTCCATCGGACACGTTGGAAACCAGAAAACCGCTGGCGAATACCGCCATCCCCAGCAGGGAGACGCCGGCGGCAAGCCATACATAAGCAATCCTTTCTTGGCGGCGGGCGAAGCGGACCTGTTGATAGGGCGGGGGCTGTTCCGGGGGAAGACGATAGAGCGCCGCCCACTCGTTGAGCGTCTCGGCGAGGGTCATCCGCTCGACCCGCTCGCGGAGCGCCACCCGATCCTGGTCGGTGATCTCCCCGGGAGGGAGAGTGAAAAGCAGGCCCAGTGCGGTGAGCAACCCGGCGACGGCGATCAGTCCTCCGACGCTCATCACCCGTTGCCGCACTCCCCAGCGGCGCGCCGGGCGCGCGGGCTCGTCCACCTTGACCCGCTCCAGACGTTTCAACTCCAGGAGCGTGGGCACGTCGATCCCGGCACCGCAGGCACAGGTCACGCGTTCTCCCGCCTGCGATGGGTCTACGGGAACCTTACGGCCGCACGGGCACGGAACCAGGTGCTGCACTCTCACTGGCGGACTCCGGGGAGGCGTGACGGAAGAAGGGGCGGGCGGCGGGGTCGCTGCGAGAGACAATCCGCAGCGGCGACGCGCCCTGACTTCAGTCTAGTCGATTTCCGCCGCCTCCGGGAGGCTCTTTGCGTGGAGCGCACCCAACTTCCTGCCTGCGAAGGGAGCGAAACAGTCGTGAAGCAGGACGTCCGTTTGGCAGGCCTTCGTTCCCAAGCTTCGAGCTTGGGAACGAGGCGCCATGGCTTGCCTGATCAGGAGTTAGAAAGTGATCGAGAAGCCGAAGCCGCGGCCGTGGCGATGGAAGCCACCGCGATGGGGACAGTGATAGTAATGGGGGTGCCTCGGGTACACGGGAACCGGGGGGGGAACGACCACGGGAGGCCGCAGGTGGTAGGCCGGCGGCCGGTAGTGATGCCGGTGGTGACGATGGTGGTAGCCACCGTGATATCCCCGCGAGCGCGGATGGTAGCCTGAATGGCGCCCCCTGTAGGTGTGCCTCACATCATGGAGCACGTCGGCATAGCCGGAGCCGCCGTGGGCAATGTGGAGTTGGGCATCCCGAACCGCCGCGGGCGATTGGGCCTCCGCCGTGCCCGCAGCGAAAAGACTACCGACCGCCAGGGCGACCGGCGCGATGATCATGAGTCTCATGGCCTCCTCCAGAAAAAACGGTGTGCGGGAACAACTGCCGCGTGTAGCGGGTCGGCGTCGGGGTTGGCCGCCGACGGGGTTGAATCGTGCAGTTCCCGTGCCGGAACCGGTTCGTCTGCGCTGTCGCTTCTACGGTGCGGGGCTTTCTGGGGCTCCGGCAAGAATGGGCGAGCCGGGGCAGGGGCCGCAACAGGGCGTAGCGCCATCGCTACGATGGCGCATGTGTCGCGGAATAGCGACGGCAGCCCGTTTCCACCGGCTGAGACAATCGGGGGCGCTACCGTTACGACGCGAGGCGCGGGAGGCTGCGGAGAAGCCATTGGACGAGCAGGACCCCGAGGAGCAGCCAGGGCAGCAACCCCAGGAGCGGCAGCCTCGCCTCGGGACGACCGCGGGCCAGGCGGCGGAGCTGCCAGAGCCGGTAGGGAAACTGGGCGAGCAAAAAGGCGAAGAACAGAAGGCCGGCCGGATTGAGCCGCCAGGCGTCGCCCGGCCGCCCGCGGGCCAGGGCGACAAACGACCGCGACAGCCCGCACCCCGGGCAGTCCAG
>SLBP01000171.1:0-18569 GCA_007126245.1 Planctomycetales bacterium | reverse complement strand
GGGGCTTCTACTACACACCCGCCGCCGGTGGCGAGAGCCACGCCGGCACTACGCCCGAGGGCGGCCTGCGGAGCTACGGCTCGATGACCTACACCGGGCTGAAGAGCATGATCTACGCCGGCGTCGGCCCCGACGATCCCCGGGTCGAGGCGGCCTACGACTGGATCCGGCGACATTTCGACGTCACCAGCAACCCCGGCATGGGCGACGCCGGCCTCTACTACTATTACCACACCTTCGCCAAGGCCCTCGACGCGATGGGAGTCGATGTCGTCGTCGACGGCGAGGGGGTCGAGCGCGACTGGCGCCGCGAGCTCCGCGAGGAGATCCTCCGCCGCCAGCAACCGGACGGCTCCTGGGTCAACGAGGAGATCCGCTGGCTCGAGGGCGAGCCGAACCTCTCCACGGCCTACGCCCTTCTGACGCTCGCCTACCTCGACCCCCGCGAGTACCTGTAGGCAGCTATCCGGATCCGCAAATCGCTTCGAACCTCGGACGCTACGGCCGGGACACCTCCGACACTCGCCCGAGTTGCCGCCATGGCCCGCCAAGGCCCGGTCAATCCTTCAGGTCGATCGGCAGGGCGTCGATCTTCGCGGCGAGGATGAAATCGTTCTCGGAGAGCCCGCCGATGGCATGGGTGTAGAGTTCCACCGAAATGTTGCGGTACGAGACGAGGTGGAGATCGGGGTGGTGCCCCTCGCTCTCCGCGAGATCGGCCACGCGGCGGAAGAACTCGATGGCGGCCATGAAGTCGCGGGCCTTCCAGTGCTTGCGGATCCGCCTCCCGGGCTCGTTGAGAACCCAGCCGGAGAGCTGGGCCAGTTGTTCTTCGGCCTCGGGGCGAGTGTATCTGGGGACACCCCCTTCACAGGGGACACACCGCTTCGCGGCTAGGGACTGCAGGGATTGGATTTCCATAGCAGAGCAGACTCGTTTCGTAGTTCTGGTAACCGGCACTGGACCCGACTCATCGGATAGGAGCGGGTCGAGACCTTGCTTTGGGGGATTCTTCGCTCGGGCGCCGGGCGCGTCAATAACCGCCGCCGCGCCGCCGCCGGGGGCATCGGCATTCCTCTCGACGGAGCGCTGGAGGGCGACTAGAATATCAGCCTTTGCCTAAAGGCTGCCGACGGTAACGTTTTCGGCAAGGCAGCCGACCCACGGCGGCCCCCCTTGTGGCTATAGTGCGACCGGGCTGGAAGGGCTCTGGAAGCCCGCCAATTGGGATAACCATTACGGTGCGTGCATGAGATCGAGAGTGCGTCGCGTGGTCATAACCGGGATCGCCGGCCTCAGCCCCTTAGGCAGCAGCAAGGAGGAGCTGTGGGAGGGGTTGTCCAGCGGCCGGAGCGGCGTAGGACCGCTGAGTTTCGCCTTGCCGGAGGACTTCCCCGTGCGTTGCGGGGGCGAAGCGCAGCAGTTCAGCGGATCGATCGGCGACTTCGGCCCCCTGTCCAAGGACTTGCAGAAGACGATCCGCAAGGGCCTTAAGGTCATGTGTCGCGAATGCCAGATGGGCGTTGCCGCGGCGCAGCGTGCCCTGACGGACGCCAGGGTCGAGGCGGGGCAGTTCGACCCGGAACGGGTAGGCGTGAGCTTCGGTGCCGACTACATGCTGACCGTGCCCGAGGAGTTCATCGAGGGGGTGCGCAACTGCCTTACCGCCAGCGGGGACTTCGAGTTCTCGCGGTGGGCCGCGGAGGGGCTGCCGAAGATGTCGCCCCTTTGGCTGTTGAAGTACCTGCCCAACATGCCCGCCAGCCACGTGGCCATCTACAACGACTTCCGCGGACCGAACAACTCGCTGACGCTCCGCGAGGCGGCGGGCAACGCCGCCCTGCTGGAGGCGCAGCAGATCATCGCCCGGGGGCACGCCGACGTAATGCTCGTCGGCGCCACCGGGACGCGCCTGCAACTGATGAAGTTGATCCACGCCGCCAAGCAGGACGAGCTGGCACAGTTCAACGCCGATCCCGCGCGGGCATCCCGGCCGTTCGACCGGCAGCGGACGGGGATGGTCCTCGCCGAGGCGGCTGGGGCCCTGATCCTCGAGGAGCTCGAGTCCGCCCAGGCACGGGGGGCCACGATCTACGGCGAGGTCGTCGCCGGGGCCTCGAGCTCGGTTGCCGACCCGCACCTTGCGGCCCGCCGCGACCGGGCCATGAAGAACGTGCTGGCGGCGACGCTGGCGTCTGCCGGTTACGCCCCCGAAGAGATCGGTCACGTCCACGCCCACGGCCTCAGTACCCGCTCGGCCGACGTCGAGGAAGCCTGGGCCATCGACCAGGTCTTCGGAAGCCGCCGCGAGCCGGTTCCCGTCGTGGCGGCCAAGAGCTACATGGGGAATGCCGCGGCAGGCTGCGGCCTGGTGGAGGTGGTGGCCAGCCTGCTGGCGCTGCGCGAGGGGCGGTTGTTTCGCACGCTGAACTACGAAACGCCCGATCCGCAGTGCCCCGTAGCCGTGGTCACCGACGCCGACACCCCTGCCGGGGAGAACTTTATCAACGTCAACGTCACCCCGCAGGCGCAGGCAACCGCCATCCTCGTCCGCCGGCATCCAGACTGAGCGCGCAGCCGGCCGGTGGCGCCGCGGGCCGGCGGTTCGGAACCTTAGCCCAGGGGAGCAGCGCCGTGCAGATCTTCTCCGACCGGCTGGCCCAGGCGGTTCGCCGCTGCGGGACAGCGGTTCTCGTGGGGCTCGACCCCCGCGTGGAACAGCTCCCCGCCGGGCTTCGGTCGGCAGACGGCGACGATCCGGCGGCGCGGGCGGCGGCGGCCAGCCGCTTCTGCTGTGGAGTCATCGACGTGGTGGCACCGCTCGTGCCGGCGGTCAAGCCCCAAGCCGCGTTCTTCGAGCAGCACGGTCCGGCGGGCGCCGCGGCGCTGGGCGAGGTGATTCGCCACGCGGGCCGCAAGGGATTGCTCGTGATTCTCGACGCCAAGCGGGGCGACATCGGCTCCACCGCAGCAGCCTACGCCGAGGGGCTCCTGGGCCCGTTGCCGGTGAGCCCCTGGGGCGCCGACGCCGTCACGGTCAATCCCTACTTGGGCGACGACAGCTTGCAGCCGTTCGTGGAGACGGCCGCCGCCCGGGGGGCGGGGCTCTTCGTCCTGGTGAAGACTTCCAACCCCGGCGGGCGGCTCTTTCAGGACCTGGTGGCCGAGGGAAGACCGCTCTTCGAGCACGTGGCCGAGCTCGTCGAGCAGTTCGCGGTCCGCCGCTTGGGCTCCTGCGGCTACGGGCTGGTCGGCGGCGTCGTGGGAGCCACCTACCCGGAGCAGCTCGCCCGGCTCCGCGAAGTGATGCCTCATGCCTGGCTGCTCGTTCCCGGCTACGGCAGCCAGGGCGCCGGCGCCCGCGACGTGGCGGCGGCCTTCGACGCCGGCGGCGGCGGTGCCGTGATCAACAACTCCCGGGGGATCATCTTCGCCTACGCGCGGCGGCCCTATGCCGACCGCTTCGGCCCGGCGCGGTGGCAGGAGGCCGTCGAGGCAGCCACGCGGGACATGATCGAAGAGCTCGCCGCGGAGACGCCCGCCGGACGCCTTCGCGGATGACCGCTCCCCGCGCTTCAGTAGGTCTTCACGTCCACGGCGGCGCCCTTTCGCTCCGCGGAAAGGTAGGCGCTGTAGATGGTGGAGATCGTATCGGCGGCCAGGAAGCTGTCGCTCTCCGGCTCCTCGCCGTAAGCGATCGTGCGGTAGAAGGCCTCGACCTCCTGGGGATAGCCGGTGAACCAGTCCTCGTCGGGCGAGGTCATGGCCCAGCCCTGCTTGGTGCCGATCTTCTCGACGACGTACACGTCGCGGAAGTACTCCTCGCGGGGGTTGTAGGTCATCATCGCCGTATTGGGGTTGATGTTGCACACGGCGCGGTGGTTGTTGGCGCAGACCTCGAGCCAGTTGTGGATGCCGCCGAGGACGATGTCCGAGGCGAAGACGTCGGCGATGGTGCCGTCTTCGAACTCGACGTGCATGGCGGAGAAGTCGTCGATGTCGTGGTAGTTGCAGCGGATGTGCCCTTCGTCGCGGAAGGAGGGCATGCGGGTCAGAGCGTGGGTGCGGGCGGAGATGGCGGCCGGCCGGATGGGCCTGCCGTCGCGGACGCGGCCCTCGACCCGTTTCAGGTAGAGGGCCGCCGTGAGCGGGTGGCAGCCCTTGCCGATGAGCACACCCCCACCGCAGAACTTCCAATAGGCATACTCCCGCGAGTGGGAGCCGCTGTGGGCCTCCTCGCCGTGGATCCAGAGGATCTGGCCGCCGGTCTTCTCGAGGATTCCCCGTTCCTTTTGGATCGCCGGGGCGTAGACCCAGTTCTCCGCGTAGAGGAGCCGCCCCCGGCTATTCGCCTCCGCCTCGAGGATGCGGTCGACGCTGGCCAGGGCGGCATCGAGGGCGACCTGTTTGGGGAAGCGGTCGCCGTGGAAGTCGTCGCTGCCGTCGCCGAAGTAGCCGGTGAGCGGCTTCTCGCAGATCACGAAGCGGTCGGCCTTAAGACCGGCGACGGAGACCGGCTCGTGGGCGATGGGGGGCACGCAGACGTGGATCGCGTCGACGGCGTCGATAAGGGGCTCGAGCTTCTCGAAGTAGCGGATGCCGCGCTCTTCGGCGTAGGCCCGCCCTTGCGGCTCGTCGATGGTGTGGACCCCCACCACCTCGACGTTCGTGCCGTAGACCTTGCGGAGGGCTTCGAAGTGGAAGGTCGCGGAAAAGCCCGCGCCGACGATCCCCGTGCGGACGGTCTTTTTCTCCATGGCAAGCTCCCTGTGGTCCGGTTCGGCCTGCGCATCACGGCCGGCGGAGAGGAGATGCCGCAGGTGCCGTGTGTGCCGCCGGGAGAAACGAGTTGTCCCCAAACGTGGGCACGGGGCGCGGGCAGGGGACACCCGGCCGGCGCTCGTGCCGCCTCCACCGTCGACGGCCACCCCGCAAAGCCGCAACCCCGCTAGGAGGCGATCTTTGCGCAGATGGCCTCGGCCATCTCCCGCGTACCCACCGCAGTGGGGTCATCGCGGTGAGGCTTCATATCGTAGGTGACGTCCTTGCCCTCGGCGATCACGGCGGCCACGCCCCGCTCCAGGCGGTCGGCGGCCTCGCGCTCGCCCAGGTGGCGAAGCATGAGCATTGCCGAGAGGATCAGCGCCGTAGGATTCACCTTGTTCTGACCGGTGTACTTCGGCGCGCTGCCGTGGGTGGCCTCGAAGACGGCCCCGTCGGGTCCCAGGTTTGCCCCGGGCGCTACGCCCAGGCCCCCCACCAGGCCGGCGGCCAGGTCGCTGACGATGTCGCCGTAGAGGTTGGGGAGCACGATGACGTCGTAGAGCTCGGGCTTCTGCACGAGCTGCATGCACATGTTATCGACGATCCGCTCTTCGAATTCCACCTCGGGGACCTCCCCCGCCACACGCTTGGCCGTCTCCAGGAAGAGGCCGTCCGTGTACTTCATGATGTTCGCCTTGTGGACGGCCGTGACCTTCCGGCGGCCGTTGTCCTGGGCGTACTGGAGGGCGAAGCGGACGATCCGCTCCGTGCCGGAGATGCTGATCGGCTTGATCGAGAGCCCCGTCTCCTCGCGGCCGGTCTTGATCTTGCGGTCGGTGGACACCTCGTTGATCGTATCGACCAGTCTGGCGGTGGCGGGCTGCCCCTTCTCGAACTCGATGCCTGCGTAGAGGTCCTCCGTATTCTCGCGGACGATCACCAGATCGACGGGAACTTCGCTGAAAAAACTCCGCACGCCGGAATAATACTTGCATGGTCGCAGGCAGGCAAAGAGCCCCAACTCCTGCCGCAAGTAGACGTTGATGCTCCGGAAGCCGGTGCCTACGGGGGTGGTGATGGGAGCCTTCAGGGCGCAGCGCGTGCGGCGGATGCTCTCCATGGTGGCCTCGGGCAGGGGCGAGCCGGTGCGGGCCATGACGTCCACGCCGGCTTCCTGCATGTCCCAATCGATGGCAACGCCCGTAGCGTCGACGCAGCGCCGCGCCGCATCGGCCAGTTCGGGGCCCACGCCATCGCCGGTGATCAAAGTGACTTCGTAGCTCATAGGCCTCCCTTCAAGTGACGGCGCACCCGGCGCATCCCGCAAAAGATCAATCAAGGTATCAGTCCCCTCCGCGCCGGTCAACGGGGTGGAGCGCCTCCCCAGCGCCGCGGTGGAGGGGTAGAATGCTCCATGGCAGTCGGCGCCGGCTTGCCCCTTCGCCCGTTTCACGAAGAAGAACCCGGGAGAGACACATCGCCATGTCCAACGATCCCGCCGCCGCGGAAAACCCTCTGGCTGCCCAGGTCCTCCGCCCCGAGACACTCCTCGATTACCAGACCGAGGCGGTTGTAAGCCGCACGCTGGTGAAGCGGCCCACGGGTACGTTGACCCTCTTCGCCTTCGATAAGGACCAGGGTCTCAGCGAGCACACGGCACCCTTCGACGCCCTGGTCCAGGTGCTCGACGGCGAGGCCGAGGTGAGCATCGACGGCCAGCCACACCGCGTGGCCGCCGGCGAGATGATCCTCATGCCGGCCAATCATCCCCATGCCCTCAAGGCCACCTCGGCCTTCAAGATGCTCCTGGTGATGATCCGTTCGTAAGCAGCCGCTTCCCCCGTAGTCTCCCTGCCCATGCAGTCGATTTGTGTCTTCTGCGGCACCGGCCGCGGCCGCGGCCCGCACTATGCCGCCGCTACCGAGGAACTCGCCCGCGAGCTCGTCCGCCGCGGCATCCGCGTCGTCTACGGTGGCGGGAACATCGGCTTGATGGGTGTCCTCGCCGACGCCGTCCTCGCTGCCGGCGGCGAATGCGTGGGCGTCATCCCCCGCAGCCTCGTCGAGAAGGAGCTGGCCCACCTGGGCCTCTCCGAGCTGCGGATCGTGGACACGATGGCCGGCCGCAAGGCGGAGATGGCCGAGCTCTCCGACGGCTTCATCGCCCTGCCCGGCGGCATGGGGACGCTCGACGAGCTCTTCGAGATGCTCACCTTCCTGCAGATGCGCCTGCACGCCAAACCGTGCGGGTTGCTCGACGTGAACGGCTACTTCGCCTCGCTGCAGCAGTGGCTCGACACGGCCGTCGCCGAGGGCTTCCTCCGTCCCAAGCACCGCACCCTGCTCATCGAAGGGACCGAAGCGGCGGCCCTCCTCGACCGCATGGCGGCCTTCGTGCCCGGCGGCGGCCGGCGCGCGGTTCGCTAGCGCTCATGCGGCGGGCGATCTCGGATCGGCTCAATTCCCATCCCCTGTCAGGTGCTGCACGAGGCGGTTGACGTAGCCGTTGGCGCGGCCGGGGGCGTCGGGGTCGTCGACCTCCATCTCGGCGAGCAGGGGCAACAGCCGCGCCGCCCTCTCGCCGAGACGGTCGATGACGTTGACCGCGGCGATGGCTACGTAGGCCCCGTTCTCGTCCGCCGGGGCCAGCTCGGCGAGGGCGTCGACGGCCGCCTCGACCTCTTCGCCGCTGCCGAAGGTGCCGAGGATTTCGGCGGCCACGACGCGGACGCTGGGATTCTCATCGGCCAGGGCGGCGCGGACGGCTTCGGAGGTTTCCTGGAAGGCATCGCCGCCGCGAACGAGAATCCCCGTGGCGGCCCAGTAGCGGACCGCGGGGTCACCGTCGGCGAGGCCTTCGCGGAGGCGGCCCACGGCCTCCAGGTCGCGAGCCGCGGCCACCTCGGCCATGCTGCGGATCCGCTCCAGCGGGTAGTGTTGCGGGTCGCGCGCCGTCTCGTAGATCGTCGTGCCCCCCGCCGCGGCCCGGCGGTGCATCTCCGCCTCGGGCAGCAGGCCCACGTCGTGGATTGCCAGAGCGTGTTCCTCCAAAGTTTCGCGCAGTTCAACGAGCGCAGCGCGGTGCTCGGGCGCATCGACGAGGTTGTCGACCTCGTCGGGATCGGCAACCAGGTCGTAGAGCTCCTCGGCCGGCTTGGGCTCCCAGAAGTAGGTCTGCGGGGGGTCGAGCTGACCGGCGTCGTAGAGTTCCCGCCAGACGCGGGTTGTGGGCGTCTGGAACATGTAGTCGAGGTACTGCCCGTAGATCAGGTGGGGCATGTAGTTGCGGATGTAGATGTAACGGCCGTCGCGGACCGACCGGACGAGGTCGATCCGCTCGTCCATCCGGCCGCGGAAGCCGAAAAGGTGCCGCCGGGGCTCGGCCTCGTAATGGCCCATGAAAGCGTGGCCCTGCATCCATGCGGGCGGCTCGAGGCCCGCGAGACTCAGGAGCGTGGGGGCGAGGTCGACAAAGCCGACCATGCGGTCGGTGGTGCCGCCGGGGCGGTAGTCGGCCGGGGCTAGATGGCGGAACTTCTCCGGGACGTAGATGATCAGCGGTACGTGCAGGCCGGAGTTGTAGGGCCATCGCTTGTGCCGCGGCATCCCCGAGCCATGGTCGCTGTAGAAGAAGATGATCGTCTCCTCTGTAAGCCCAGCCTCCTCGAGTTCGGCAAGGCGCCGGCCGGTCTGGGCGTCCATCTCGGCGATCTTGTCGTAGTACTGGGCCCAGTCGTGGCGGACCTCGGGGGTATCAGGATGGTAGGCCGGGAGGGGCGCCTCGGCAGGGTCGCTCTTGAGGGTGTGGGGGCGGCTGCGGATCTGGCTCTCGTGTGAGACGGTGAAGTTGAAAATGGCGAAGAACGGCTGCCCCTCCTCGCGATTCCGCCAGTGGGCCTGGTTCGACGACTCATCCCAGACGCGCCCCTCGGTAGCCACGTTGTAATCGGTCTTGGCGTTGTTCGTGCAGTAGTACCCCCGCTCGCGAAGGATCTGGGGATACATTCGCAGGAATTCGGGGACGGCGACCATGCTCCGCATGTGCTCCGAGCCGGTGGCCGTGGGGTAGACGCCCGTGATGATCGCCGTCCGCGCCGGCGCACAGACCGGGGCGTCCGACCAGGCGGTCGTGTACCGCAGGCCGCGGTCGGCCAGGGCGTCGAGGTTGGGGGTGGAGGCGTAGTCGTCGCCGTAGCAGCCCAGGTGCGGGCCGATGTCCTCGCAGGTCAGCCAGAGGATGTTGGGCAGCTCCTCTGCGGCTGGCGCCCGCGAGCACGCCATAAGGGCCAGGGCGAGGGCCGCCGGAATCGTTAGCCAGGAAAACACAGCCGTTCGGGGTCTGCGCATCGAGGGCATTGTTGGTTTCCTCCCGGAAATGGGGGCGAAAGGGCCGCGCCGGCATGGCAGGGGACGCTTGGCCAAGGCATCCGAGTGACGCGTGCTCCCACAGGTTTGCACGTGGCGGCGAAGGTCATCTCGGCCGGCAACACGACCGCCCGATATCCCAATAGACTCGTTCTGCGAAGCGTGGCTGTCAAGTCTTACTCGTCGCGTCAGAGGCGAATTCAGCGCCGCGGCGATGGCAGGCCCCCTCCGGCGAACGCGAGCGGAAGGCGAAGAGGAGACCGGCGAATGCGGAAGCGCCGAATGCCAGCGACTGCTCTTGACCCGCCGGCCCCAAGCCGGGGACACTAAGCTGCCCATGTCCATCCTGACCCGACACGTTCTCGCCGAACTGGCCAAGCACTTTCTCGTTAGCCTGGCGGCACTGACACTGCTGATGATCCTCGTGGGCATGGCCAGCGAGGCGCTCAAGCAGAGCATCCCCCCTGCGCAGGTGGTGCGCATGGTGCCCTACATCCTCCCGGAGGCCCTTCGCGTGGCCGTTCCGGTGGCCCTGTTGCTGGCGACCACCAATGTTTTCGGCCGCCTCTCCGACGGCAACGAGATCGTCGCCCTGAAGTCACTCGGGATATCGCCGATGACCGTGATTCACCCTGTACTGGTGGTTTCTTTCTTCCTCAGTCTGGGTACTGTCTGGCTCAACGATCTGGCGGTCTCATGGGGACGGGCGGGGGTGCAGCGGGTAGTGATCGAGGCCGTCGAGGAGATCGCCTACAGTATGCTCCGCACGCAGCGGGGCTATCAGGCGGCGGGATTCGCCATCAACGTCAAGGACGTCGACGGCCGGCGTCTGCTCCAGCCGCGGCTGACCATCCGCGGCGGCGGCAGCACGCCGACGATTACCATCACGGCGGAAGAGGCGGAGCTGGAGAGCGACCTGGACAACTCGCTGCTGAAGATCCTCCTCCGCAACGGCACGCTCGACGTGGAAGGCCGCGTGCAAATGCGGTTTCTCGACACCCACGAGCAGGAGATTCCCCTCCGCGAGGCGAGCCGCGGCGGCATGTTGGCCCAGCGGCCCTCCGAGATCGCCCTGCGGGATATCCCGCATCACCTTGCCGCTGCTGAAGACGAGGATCTCCGCCATCGCCAAACGATCGCCGCCCGCGCCGCCTACCAGATGCTCGCCGGCGACTTTGACGGGCTTTCGGCCGGGGAATGGCGAAGTCAAGCCGCCCGACTCGAACACCGCCGCGAGCTGATCGGCCGCTTGAGGACCGAACCGCATAGGCGATGGTCGGCCGGCTTCAGTTGTCTGTTCTTCGCCATTGTCGGGGCGCCGATGGCCATAACCCTGAGGAACCGTGGCGGGCTCACCAAGTTCTTTCTCTGCTTCGCTCCCATCCTCGTGGTCTACTACCCCCTGCTGGCTGCCAGCATCAACAGTGCCAAGGCGGGCACGCTGCCGCCGGCGTCCGTCTGGGTAGGCAACCTGGCCCTACTCCTGTGGGGTGCTTGGCTGATTCGCCGCGTCTTGCGGTATTGAAGCCTGTCTCTTTTACTTCGGCGACGGTCCCGAAGGCACCGGCAGGCCCATCTCGCGCATCAGTAGCTGCAGGTCTTCCCAGGCGGCCCGCTTCATGTTCGGCGCCCGCAGCAGATAGGCGGGGTGATAGGTGCACACGACCTTGATTCCTTCATAATCGTGGACACGGCCCCGGAGCCGGCCGAGCGGGCTGCTGGTTCCCAGGAGGCTCTGCGCCGCGCAGGCTCCGAGACAGCATAGGAATTCGGGGCGGACGATGGCCAATTGGGCATCGAGGTATTCACGGCAAGAGGCGGCTTCTGGAGGGAGGGGCGTGCGGTTTCCCGGGGGGCGGCAGCGGACGATATTGAGGATGTAGACGTCCTCGCGGCGGATCTTCATCCCCCGTTCGATCATGTCCGTAAGGAGCTTCCCTGCCCGGCCGACAAAGGGGATTCCCTGGCGGTCTTCATCGGCCCCGGGGGCCTCGCCCAGAAAGGCCAGCCGCGCCAGCGGACTCCCCGTGCCGAAAACGGTTTGCGTCCGCGTGGCCACCAGGTCCGGACATCGGGGGCAGTTCTTCACACGCTCGGCGACCTCGTTGAGGGCCACGCACCGACGAACGTATTCCGCCTTGGCCTCGGCCGAGAGACCCGTCGGCATCGGTGCCGTACCCAGCGGACCGAGCGATCCGCTATCTGCGGGTTCCTCGCGGGCGGGTTCGCCGGCTGCTCCGGCGGGGGGCACCGAAGGGGACGCCGGCTCTTTTCCGGCGGGCCGCGGTTGGTCGGCGGCGGGCAGACTGCTGCTGGCGCGCCGGCGGGGGAGGTGGGTGAGGCCGGCGCGCTGGAGGCTCTCCAGGCGTTGCCGAATGGCCGTGCGAACACGGTCCGGGGAAGAATCGAAAAACTGCGGCATAGGGGCATCCTCGGCCGAAAGCGAGACCGTTCCCTGGGGCTTTCTCCAAGTATAGGGCCCCGGGGCGATTACGGAACCGGGGCGGCCGCGTCTAGGGCGAGTTCTCCAGGGTGTATTCAGCGGCCACGGAGTCCGCCAATTCCGCAACCGCCGCGGCGGGCATGGCCGGTTCGAACTCCTCGCCGTCGCCGTTGGCAGGGGCAGACGCCCCGGACAGCGGTGCCCCCCCGGCGACGGCCTCGCGCACACCCATCTCCATCAAGTTTCCCGCCGGGATGACGGCGGGCAATTCGATCGCCTGGGACGTGGTCTCGACCTGTTCTGCCGCAAGTGGTGGGGCGGTAAGCACGGCACGGCGGACCAGCCCCAGGGAGGGCTGCACGGAGACGGGCACGGCCGCCACGGTTGCCGACTGCGGACGTGTCGCCGGAGCCGGTTGTAAGAGGAGCAGGGCGGCGGCCCGTGCCAGTGCCGAAAGTACGAAGAGAGTCAGGTAGGCGTTGCGGGTGACTCCCATCAATCCCAACAAGGTCCCACCCAGGAGCGAGCCGCCGACGATCGCCACGGCATTGGCCAGGTTGAAGACCGTGAGCACACTGACCCGCCGCTCCCGCGGGATGGCGTCGACGAACAAGAGCAGCAGGGCCAGTTCGTAGGCGGCCCAAGCCGCCCCGGAAAGGATCTGGGCAGCCAAGAGGAAGTAGAGGTTGCTGGAGAAGTACCAGAGCGCCGGGACCGGCACGATCGCCACACCGCCCAGCCAGAGGAGCCGATCGACGCCGATGCGGTCCACGAGGCGGCCCAGGGCGGGGAGGCAGGCGACTTTGGTTAGGAAGGCCGCCGAAATGAGCACCATGTACTCGATGTAGGTGAATTCCAGGTGCCAGAGCATGTACGGCGTGAAGAAGGGGCCGGCGAGTTGAACGGCGGTCTGCGCCGCCAAGAGGTAGAGGAGGGCGCTGCCGTCGGCATCGCGGTGGAGGGCGCGGAACAGGGCTGCGGGCCGGACGTGGCGGAGTTCGTCGCCCGGCGGCACCGGCTCCCGATGCCGGGCGAGGAAACGGGTGGAAATCAGGCGGGCCAGACCGGCGATGAGGAAGACTCCGGCAAAGACCGTCAGCGAGCCGCCCCGCACTTCGCCCCATTGCAGGAGCACCGCTCCGGCGACGACGCCGCCCAGCACACCGAGTTGGGCCAGCCGGGTGCGGCGGGCGAAATACCGAGCCCGCACCCGCCCGGGAACGAGCGTTGCCACCCAGGCGTTCCATGCCGGGATCGTGGCCATGGTCGCCGCCCAGTAGACCGCGGCGAGCACGAACACAACGGCCGCGGGGACCATCCCCCTGAGGGCCGCACCGGCCAGGCCGAAGAAGACGCCCACCTGGACCGCCGCGCAGAGGATTACCCAGCGCCGGTAAGAGCCTAGCCGGACGATCGCCACAGGGGCCACAAGCTGTAGCACGGCACCCGCCAGGAGCGGCACGGTGGCGACTAACCCGGAGGCCAGTTGGCTCGCCGAGATCGCCAGTACGAACGCCGGCAGGTACGTTTCGCCCACGCCCACCATGATGCTCGAGGCGGCGCCGTCGGCAGTCATGGCGCGGAGATCTCCGCGCGCGCCTTTCATTGGGGACCCTTCAGAACCCGATCACCACCCCCTCGACCTGACCCTGATCGAGCGCGGGCGGGTGGCCCGGCGACCGGAACAGCCAGGTCGGAACGGGTCCCGAGGGCAAGCCCGCGGCGGCCGCTCCCAGGGCAGCCACGGGCGGATGCCGTTGCGCCGTCGCGCGACGCACCCGCTGCGGACCGCGCCCGCCGCGGTAAGGGGAGAGCGGCGGGGTGACACGAGTCCGCAATCGGCCGAAATGCCTCTCCGTCTTGCTACGCACCGGATTCCGGAAACGATCGACGGAATCGTCCGGGATGCCGAAGTTCGGCCTCCCGACGCGTCATCTTGCCGGAGTTCCCTTTCCCCCGGCCGTCAGGGCGCCGGATGGTCGAAGACCATCCGCTGCACCTCGACGCCCCCGATGGCCGCCAGTTGATCCGCCATTTCCTGGCACCGCCCTTCGTCGCCGAACATCTCCAGCAGGATGAGGCCCCGCGGCGAGCAGACGTCCTCGTCGACGTGGTGCAGTCCCACCCGCGTCTTGATGGAGTCGCCGTATTCGGTGAGCACTTCCTGCACCGCCGCCGCGCGGGCCACGCGGTCCGTGACGTGGATGCCCAAAATCAAGTGCCTTTCGTGCATGACGCGACTCCCAGGAGAGCCGGTGGGGGAAGGGAGCAGACGTTTGAAGCCGCGGCGCGTCGCCACAGCCAACCGCGCAAGCATACCTCCGACGCGTCGCGGTGTCGAGAGGAGCTGGCACGGGATTTCCCCCTTCGGCAAACTGCTCGCCGGCTGGCGTTGACAAGCGCGGGCGGGCTTGAGTAAAGTCGGACCCGTGCCGCCCCCGAGGGCGGAGGCTTATCGATCCGGCCGCTTTCGCGTGCCGGTTGCGGTGATTACGCGATACCCCCTGCCCTTGAGGCATTCATGAATCCCACGAGGCGTTCCACCCCGCCGGCTCTTTCAGAATCGCCGAAACCGACCCACGAGCTGGACGCGGGTCTTCTATCGACAACGGGTGAGCCGGGCGGATGTGCCCTCTTCGGCCCGCTCCACTACGAGCCCCGCTACGCCTATCCCTTGATCGTCTGGCTCCACGGTCCGGGCGGCGACCCCCAGCAACTCCGCCGCATCATGCCCTTGGTGAGCATGCGGAACTACGTCGCCGCGGCCCCGGCGTCGGCGGGCGATTCCGCCGCCCCATGCTGGCCGCAGACCCGGGACTCCATTCATTGGGCCGAGGCAGCGGTAGCCGGTGCCATCGCTGCCGCCGCCAACCGCTACCACGTGGCCCCCCGGCGGGTCTTTCTGGCCGGATTCGATGCCGGTGGCACCATGGCCCTTCGCGTGGCGCTGAACCGCCCCGTGGAGTTCGGCGGCGCCATCTCCCTTTGCGGGGCCTTCCCCCACGGCATGCTTCCCTTCCGGCACATCATCGAGGCTCGGCGGATGCCCATCCTCCTGGCCGTGGGCCGCGACAGCGTCCGCTACCCCCCGGAGTCGTTCTGTGAAGATCTGCGCCTGTTTCACACCGCCGGCCTCTCGGTAACACTCCGGCAATATCCCTGCGGGCACGAGCTTTCGCCGCAGATGCTCCGCGATATCGATCGCTGGATCATCGACCAGATCACCTCGCCGCCGGCCTAGTCGCCTCGTTGTTGCAGCGGCGCCCGGCTCTGGGTATCCTACGGATACCCGGCGTGATTCCTCCCGGTCGGATTTGCGCGGGGAACGTCCCCGGCGGCGAAGCGCCACCTCCCGATTCCCGCAGCGAGGCGCGTTGCCGACGATCGACAGGTTTATCGACAATTTCTCGGGTCCCTAGCATTCGGAGGCCTCCACCATGTCGGCATACGAGCACGATTGTCGGCGCGTTCCTTCGTGTTGTTCCTGCGGCGGCCACGCGGCCTCCACGGCCGGTCTCACCCGGCGGCTCTTCCTCGGCGGTGCGGCGATGGGCGGCGCGGTCCTGGGCGGCCTCTCCTGGTCGGCCCTGGCGTCCGGGGGGAACGACATTCCGGCGGCGCCGGCGCGGAAGAAGCTCGTTGTCAAGCCCATCCTCACCTACGACGACCCCCAGCCGCGCCCCCAGACGAGCTGGCGGGGCTGGGGCGGTGTCCACGGGCAGGCGGCCGCCGAAGAGGAGGTGGGCCGCATCCGCGAGGAGCTCGACGGCATCGCCGCCAAGGCTGACTTCCCCGTGGAGTTTCTCCCGATCACGGCCATTCGCGGCACCGGCGAGCTGCCCAGCGCCGGTGACCTGACCGAGCCCGACGTCTTCGTCATCTATGCCGCCGGCGGCGGCCAGGACATCTTCGATCAGATCAAGAAGGCCGCTCCCGACGCGGATCTCATCTTTTTCGTCCGCCACCGCTCGGGGCCCATCTACCTCTGGTACGAGATTATCATCCCCCGCTACCTCCGCCAGCATACCGATGAGCTGGCGCTGGAGCGGGTGCAGTTCGACGACGTGGTCGTCGACGAGCCCGACGAGGTGCTCTGGCGGCTGCGGGCCCTCTGCGGACTGAAGAACACCGTCGGCAGCCGCATCCTGGCGATCGGCGGGCCGGGAGGCTGGGCGCAGCCGGCGGGCGTGGTTCCCGACCTGGCCCGCGACCGCTGGAAGCTCGATATCCAGACGGTTACCTATGAGGACTTGAGCGAGCTGATCCGCCAGGCCCGCGCCGACGAGGCCGCCGTAGCCCGCGCCAAGCACCGTGCCGAGGAATACCTCACCATCCCCGGCACCACGCTGGAGACGGACATGGCGTTCGTCGAGGGTTGCTTCCTCCTCGACGAGATCTTCCGCGCCTTGATGAAGGAGGCCGACTGCGGGGCGATCACCGTCCATCACTGCATGGGCACGATCATGCCCGCCTCGGACACCACCGCCTGCCTGACGCTGACGACGCTCCTGGACGATGGGTATCTGGCCTTCTGCGAGTCGGACTTCGTGGCCATCCCCGCCGGTCTGCTGCTGGGAAACATCAGCGGGCTGCCCCCCTTCCTGTGCAACCCGAACTTCCCGCACCAGGGGATTATGACGCTGGCCCACTGCGCCGGTCCGCGGAAGATGGACGGCAAGAACTACGAGCCCGTGCGGATCATGACCCACTTCGAGTCGGACTACGGCGCCGCGCCGAAGATCGACCTGAAGCTGGGGCAGGAGTTGACCTGCCTGATCACCGACTTCGCCGCGGAGAAGTGGCAGGGGGTCTCCGGGGAGATCATTGAGAACCCCTTCATGCCCATCTGCCGCACGCAGATCGAGGTCCGCTTCCCCGTCGACACCGCCATGCTGGCCGAGAAGATGCGGGGCTTCCACTGGATGCTCGGTTACGGGAATTACCTGCGGGAGGCGGGCTACGCCCTCCGCCGCACGGCGATCGACTGGGAGCGGCTGAGCTGAACCTGCGGCAACGGTTTGCAGTGAGCATGAGGGCCGCCCCCACTTCCGGCGGACCCGAGCCGGTGGCGAGGCGCCGGCCCAGGGCGGGCTGGTTCTATGCGCTTGTTTGCGGGCAGATTCCGGGGTACAATGCACCGCTACTGGGAGGGGCAGTTTTCCGGTGGTGCTCATGTGCGCATACAAGCTTCACGCCCTCTTGCTCCACGGCTTGGCCGTGCTGGTGCTGCTCTGCCCGCTGCACTGCCATGCGGGCTGCGGCAAGCCGCCGGGGGAGGTGGCCTGGGGCGAGGCGTTGTGCGGATGCGCGGCACATGGCGGAGGGGGAGCTGCCCACGGTCCGGCTCCCCTGGAGCGTCACGAGTGCAGCTCCTCGACGTGTGGGGATGACCTCGCCCGGTCGGCGGACCATTCTCAGGCTCCGCCGCCCGATCCCCATCGCCCATGTGAGTGCCCCTGTTTCTGCAGCGGGGCGCTCCCCTCGATCAGCCCCAGGTTGGAAGAGGACGAAATCGTCCCTCTGACAGATGTCGCGGAGGAAGCCGCGGTGTCTTCCGCAGCGGCGGGCCTGCCGCTGCCACCGATGGATCCGCTTTCAGGCCAGCCTCCGCCGCTGGCGAGCGGGCGGCAGATCCGCACGCTCCTGGCGTCGCTTCTCCACTAATCTTTCTTTCTCTCATCGAATCGGGCCGCTCGCCGCTGCGCACCGGTTCCGATCCCTCCGTCAGGATCCAGGATCCGTGCGTTGCTGCGCGCCCTCGCGGGCCGGAGCACGCGCTCCACTTCCCTGTCATGCGACAGGGAAGCACGGAGAATAGGAGACGGCGACACGGGGGCAGTGGACGAAGTGCCCGAGGCTCCCCCTGGCAGGCGGCACAGGCCCTCTTGCCGCGCGTCTTCAAGAGGAACCGGTCAAGCGGGTGCCACTCGGCGCCCCAGACGGCGTTACCCGTAGTACGTTTCACCCGACCGTTGCACCGCACAGAGGCCTGTGCGGCATACCTTAGGACCGAAAACGGAAATCTCACTCCGGGCGGATCAGGCGATCCGTCGTACAGAAAGCCCGCTTCGATGTTGCCTTGGGATTATGGTGTCCGAAACCTCCTCCGCCGGCCGTGGCGGACTGCGCTCACGCTTGCGGCGCTGAGCACGGTGATTCTGCTGGTGTTGGTCGTGGTGGGGTTCATCCGCGGCCTCGAGCAGTCGTTGGCCGCCAGTGGTGACGAAAGGGTCGTACTGGTCTTCACGCTGGGGACCTCCGAATCGTTGGAATACTCCGCCGTGCCGCCGGCCACGGCCGAGGTGTTGGGGGCCAACCTCGCGGGCGTGAAACGCCGCTTCGGGCAGGCATACCTCTCGCCGGAGATCTACCTGGCGACGCGGGCCTCGGCGAGCCCGGGCGACGCGCCGAAGGGGGCGGCTCCGCCTCCCGGCACCATGGGAACGGGTACGGGGTTGGTCCGCGGGGTGACGCCGGCGGCACTCTGGGTGCGTCGCTCCGTGGAGATCGTCGAAGGGCGGTGGCCGGAGGCGGGCGAGGTGCTTGTCGGCCGCCTGGCCGCAGCTCAACTCGGCGCCGCGGACGAGGAGGTTGCCGTGGGCCGGACGCTGGAGTTCGAGGGACGCCGCTGGCGCGTGAGCGGTCGCTTCACCGCAGTGGGGGCGATCTTCGAGTCGGAGATCTGGTGCCGTTTGGAAGACTTGCAGCGGGCGCAGCAGCGGCAGGACCTGAGCCTCGTGGCTTTGCAGTTGGGGCCAGGGGCCCAATTCTCCGAAGTGGACATGTTCACCAAGCAGCGGCTGGACTTGGAGCTCGAGGCCCTCCGCGAGACCGACTACTACGCGGCCCTCGCCGAACATTACCGTCCCGTACGGGCCCTCGGTTGGGCGATGGCAGGGCTCGTCGCCGGGGCGGGAGTGTTCGCGGCCCTCAATACCATGTTTGCCGCGGCCTTGGGCCGCATCCGCGAGCTGGCCACGCTGCAGACGCTCGGCTT
>SLBP01000177.1:0-18670 GCA_007126245.1 Planctomycetales bacterium | reverse complement strand
CTCCCGCAGGTGTTGGAGCGGCTCCACCAACAGCAGAATATATTTGTGGGCCAGCACGATGTTTTCCGTTTCGGAGTACGATAATGCGAGCCCGACTGATCCACGCCAATGTGGTTATTGCCGCCAGGCAGTTCAACAGGCAGTTCAATCCGTCGATTTTTTCGCAGCGCTGGCTCGGGTGAAACCAAAAGCATCACGAATTATGGCTTTGAGCCTCAGGAGTTTGGGTCGGTTTCAGTCTGTCCCGCCCTCCAACGCGATGAAGTCTCTCTATGGCCGCGAAAATCGGGACGGTCCCCCGTGAACGGTTACGCCGCCCGGGGCCTTGCCACTGTTGGTGGTACGCCGATATCATGGGGTGTTTGAAAACACCCCCGGAGCGAAGCCGGTGAGTGATGGGGGCGATGTGAGAACCAATGTGAGAACCAAATCGGCGAGCTGTCCACCCCACACTTTGTGGGGCTTGCAGAGCTCGCTTCAGACAACTCTCTGCACGTCGAAGGAGGCTCCTGTGTCCCGACTCGAGACCGAGGCCACGGCCGAAAACAAGCTCCCCTACAAGGTCCGCGACATGGCGCTGGCCGAATGGGGCCGCAAGGAGATCTCGCTTGCCGAGAACGAGATGCCGGGCCTCATGGCCCTGCGGCGGAAGTATGGGCCGAGCAAGCCCCTGGCCGGCGCCCATATCGCCGGCTGCCTGCACATGACCATCCAGACGGCGGTGCTCATCGAAACGCTCGCCGAGCTGGGAGCCCAGGTGCAGTGGAGCAGTTGCAACATCTTCTCTACGCAGGACCACGCGGCGGCGGCCATGGCGGCGGCCGGCATTCCCGTCTACGCCTGGAAAGGGGAGACGCTCGAAGAGTACGACTGGTGCATCGAGCAGACCCTCATCTTCCCGGACGGCAAGCAGCTCGACCTCATCGTGGACGACGGCGGCGACTTGACGGCCATGGTCCACGCCGAGAAGTACCGCCATCTCCTCCCCGGCATCCGCGGGCTTTCCGAGGAGACGACGACCGGCGTCCACCGCCTCTACCAGATGCACGAGCGGGGCGAGTTGGGGATGCCCGCGATCAACGTCAACGACTCGGTCACCAAGAGCAAGTTCGACAACCTCTACGGCTGCCGCGAGTCGCTGGCCGACGGCATCAAGCGGGCCACCGACGTGATGGTCGCCGGCAAGGTGGTGGTCGTCTGCGGCTACGGCGACGTGGGCAAGGGATGCGCCCAGTCGATGCGGTCCTACGGTGCCCGGGTGCTCGTCACCGAGATCGACCCCATCTGCGCCTTGCAGGCGGCCATGGAGGGGTTCGAGGTGACGACGCTGGACGAGGCGGCCTCGCGGGGCCAGATCTTCGTCACTGCCACCGGCTGCCGCGACGTGGTCCGCCTCGAGCACATGGAGCGGATGCGCAACGACGCGATCATCTGCAACATCGGCCATTTCGACCTGGAGATCGACGTGGCCGCCGTCGAGGCCCGCGAGGGAATCGAGAAGGTCAACATCAAGCCCCAGGTGGACCGCTACACCTTCCCCGACGGCCATTCGGTGATCCTCCTGGCCGAGGGGCGGCTGGTGAACCTCGGCTGCGCCACGGGGCATCCCTCCTTCGTGATGTCGAACTCCTTCACCAATCAGGTCCTGGCGCAGATCGCCCTCTGGACCGAGCCGGAGGAGTATCCGCTGGGGGTCCACGTGCTCGCCAAGACGCTCGATGAGGAGGTTGCCCGCCTGCACCTGGAGCAGCTCGGCGTCAGGCTCGAGCGGCTCACGCCGGCGCAGGCCCAGTACCTGGGCATTCCCATCGAGGGCCCTTTCAAACCGGATTACTACCGCTACTGATTCCCCGCCGTACGGCACACGCCGCATGCTTGATACCCTCCGCGGGCCGGATGCCGGCTGCGACCGGCCAGGGGCGGCGCGCCGCGTGACCCCCGACCACCTCGCTCCCATGCCCGAAATCCGCGCCTTCTCCGCCCTCCGCTACGACCTGGGGCACGTGGGGTCGCTCAGCGACGTGGTGGCGCCGCCCTACGACGTCATCTCCCCCGAGTTGCAGGAGGATCTCTACCGCAAGCACCCCTGCAACGTCGTTCGGCTGGAACTGAACCGTATGGAGCCGGGCGACGACGAGGCTAACAACCGCTATACGCGGGCCGCCAAGTTCCTCCGCACCTGGCAGTCGCAGGGGGTGCTGCGCGCCGACGGCGAGCCGGCCGTCTACGTCTACCACCAGGAGTTCGAAGCGGCCGGCCGGCGTCACACCCGTCGGGGGTTCATGGCCCGCATGAGGCTCTCGCCTTTCGGGCAGGGACTGGTCTTCCCTCATGAAGAGACGATGCCCGGGCCGAAGCTCGATCGCCTCATGCTGACGGCCGTCTGCAAAGCGAACCTCAGCCAGATCTTCGGCCTGTACCCCGACGACACCTGCGAGGTCCAAGGGCTCCTCGACGCGGCCGCGGGCGACAACCCGCCGGTGGAGGCCGTCGATCACCTCGGCGTCCGCCACCGCATGTGGGCGGTCAACGACGTGGGGGTCATCTCTCAGGTGGCGGCTGCCATGGGTCCGCGACCGGTCTTCATCGCCGACGGCCACCACCGCTACGAGACCGCCTGCCAGTACCGCGGCCAGGTCTTCGACAGCGGCGTGCTCCACGACGAGCACCCGGCGAACTTCGTCCTCATGATGTTCGTGGCCATGGAGGATCCGGGGCTCGTCGTGCTGCCCACGCACCGGCTCTTCCGCGGTGCCCCCGAACTCTCCGCCGACCGGCTGGCCGCCGCCCTGGACAAGTACTTTTCCGTGCGGGCGGCCGGCGAGGGCCCCGGCCGGGCCCGCGACCTGTGGGCGGAGCTGGAGACGGTCGGGAACCAGGGAACGCTCGCCTTCTTCACCCCCCGCGACCAGCGGTGGTCGCTGGCGGAGATCACCGAGGCGGGGCGGGCCAAGATGGACGAGCTGGCCGCTGAGCACAACGAGCCGTGGCGGGAACTGGGCGTGAGTGTCCTCCACCGATTGGTTCTCGAGGAGCTGCTCGGCTGCCGCGAAACCGCCAAGCCGGAATACGTCCATCTCGTCGACGAGGTGGTCGCCGGCCTGGAAAGCGGGGAGTTCCCTTTGGCTGCCCTGGTGATGCCCGCCACGGTCGACCACGTCCGGCAGCTCAGCCTCCAGGGCGAGCGGATGCCGGCAAAGAGCACCTACTTCTATCCGAAGCTTCTCTGTGGGCTGGTGATCAACCCCTTGCAGTAATGCAAGATTCTGCCGAAGCTTCCGCCGGTGACGGCCATGCGGCGGAGCGAAGGGGGGCGTTCCACGTAAAACCGGGTGCGAGGGGGCTTGGTGCGCGAGGCCCGAGTTTCACGTGGAACAGGTCTGGGAAAGACTTTCTTCGCGGGGGGACGCGGGGTTTCACGTGGAACGGGCGAGGGGGACGGACTCTAGGGGACGCTCGGGCCCAGGCCACTCCGCCCCCCCGGTCACCCCGCAGGAACCAAACTGGCATTCCCCGCGATTGCCCGGGAGTGTTACAATTCGGCCTGCCGCCCTGGATTGGATGGGCGGTCTGGGCAAGGAGGCCTGGTGTGGGTCGCACTCTCTGCGTGGCAAATCAGAAGGGGGGCGTCGGTAAGACGACCACCGCAGTGAACCTGGCGGTCGGCCTGGCGAAGGCGGGCCACCAGACGCTGCTGGTGGATCTCGATCCCCAGTGCAATGCCACCACGGGCCTGGGGCTGGAGCCCACGACCCGCCACCCCCTGGTCGCCGAGCTGCCCTTGTGCCAGGCCGTGGTGGCGAGCGACGTGCCCCGATTGGACGTGCTCCCGGGGAGCCGCAGCTTTCACGACGTGGAGGCCCTGACCCGCGACGACGAGGCCCGCTCGCGGCGGCTGGAGCACCATTTGACCGCCGGCCTGACCGGTTACGACTTCGTGCTCATCGACTGCCCTCCCTCGCTCGGCCAACTCACGCGCACCGCCCTGGCGAGCTCGAGCGAAGTGCTCATGCCCATCCAGTGCGAGTATTTTGCCATGGAAGGCCTGGCCCAGATGATCGAGGTCATCCGGCAGGTGATCACCACCCGCGCCCATCAGCTCCAGTTCGGCGGCATCGTGCTCACGATGTACGACCACGCCCTGGAGCTGACCCGCGAGGTGGATGCCGAGGTGCGGGAATTCTTCGGCGAGATCGTCTACCGTTCGGTAATCCCCCGCGACGTGGCGGTGGCCGAGGCGCCCAGCCACGGCCTTTCCGTCATCGACTACGCCCCCCGGACCCGCGGCGCGCGGGCCTACGTGGAACTGTGCATGGAGGTACTGGAACGTGACTAAGGAACGACGTTTGGGACGCGGGCTGGAGGCACTCCTGGGGCGGACGCCGGAGCCGGTGGCGCCGCCGATTCGAGTGCCGGGGGCCGCGCCCGTTGGGGAACCCGCGCGCGGTGACCACGAACCAGCCGCGGTTCCCGGGCCCGCAGCAGAGACGGTCGAGGGCGACGCGGCGCCCGCAACTGCGGCCCAGGCCTCGGCGGCCCCGCCGCGGCTAGCCGTGGACCGCATCGAAAGCAACCCCTACCAGCCGCGCGCGGAGTTCGACGAAGCGGAGATCGGCTCGCTCGCCGAGAGCCTCTCGGCCCACGGCCTCCTGCAGCCGATCCTCGTGCGGCGCATCGGCGAAGGCTACCAGCTCGTGGCCGGCGAGCGGCGTCTGCGGGCGGCGCAGCGGGCCGGCTGGTCCGAGGTCCCCGTCCAGGTCGTCGAGGCCGACGACCGGCAGGCGGCCGAGCTGGCCATCGTCGAGAACGTGCAGCGGAAGGACCTTGGTCCCCTGGAGAAGGCGGTCTCGTTCCAGCAGTATCTCAGGCAGTACGGCTGCACGCAGGAGGAGCTCGCTTCGCGGTTGAAGCTCGACCGCTCGACGATCGCCAATCTCATCCGCCTTCTCGAGCTCCCGGAGTTCGTCCAGGAGGCCCTCCGCGGCGGGCGGATCACCCAGGGCCACGCCCGCGCACTCCTGCCCCTGGGCGAGGAGCGCGAGCAGAACGCCTTCTGCGAGCGGATCCAGGAGGAGGCGCTCTCGGTCCGCCAGACCGAGGCCATGGTCCAGGAGGCCATCCAGACGGCCGACGCCGAGCCGCTGGCCATCGTCGACCGCCAGGGCACCCGCCGGCGCGAACCGCAGAACGAGCAGCTCGCCGCCCTCGAGCAGGAGTTCCGCGCCGCATTGGGCGTCAAGGTGAAGCTCACCCAGTCCAGCCGGGGCCGCGGCAGGCTGGTCGTCTCCTTCCGCAACCACGCCGAGTTCGAGCTCGTCCGCCGGCACATCTGCGAGCTGGCGGTGGGCCGGCAGCGCGAAGCGGGGTGAGATTGCACGGCTGTGGAAGACCGGCCGTGCGCCGCGTGCTGGGGAAAAGCGGGGCGGGATTGAGTCTTCCACACCGCGGGGTGGACTGTGGTGGAGCGAAGCTGGCGAGCTTCGCAGCGCCCCGGCTGATGCAGTGCGCAAACTGGAGTCTGGTTGATGGGATGCAGCGCCCTAATCGAGTTCGTCCTTGCCTACCGGCGCGACCATCCCGCCGCTACGAAGCAGCAGATTGCCGCAGCAACGGCGGGCGCGCTCAATCTGACGAAGCACCGCTCGGTATACGCGTGCGAAGCCTACGCCGTGAGATTTGCCGCGGCAACGGGGAAGCCGTTCTCCAACTGGGTCCTTTCGCTTTCCGCGTTGCGCAAAGTCGACTCCGTTCCCGTGGTCGTCGTCGTGGTCCGACCCAATTCGACAGACTTTCTCTTGGCCAATGCCACCCTCATGAAAAAGGTCAGCCACAGCTCTCATCGGCTTGCGGTTGACAACATCCGGGGAAGCTTTCTGGGCCACGACATCCTGCGGGAGTACGAGGGCATTGCCAATCGCCCCGAGAACTTCGAGACACTATTCGCAATCCATCAAGAGTTCACCTGGGAGGAGAATATCGAGCGGTTGGTTGAAGCCACAAACGCGATTGCCGCAAGGGGAAAGAGGTTTACAGCCGGGGAATCCGAAGTTGCAGCAGTTCTTGACTCCCCCCAATTGGCAGACCGGTTCGTCGGCAGTACTGAGTACCGGCAGTTGAAGCATCAACTGGCGGCGCTCGTCGCCGAGCAGTCCGCCGATATCCTCGAAGCCGCCCACATCGACAATGTCAACGTACGGGGGAATACGATCGAACAGCTGATCACCGGCGGCATCAATGAACACGGCCTGGCCGACATGGTACGGTTCGTGGGACGCATCGAGCTGCAACTCGAAATCAAGACGAAGCTTCTGGACCGAGCCTCCAGCCCGAAGGCCTACAACATCGACAAGCTGTTGGAAGTACTCAGCACCGGAACGACCGCAGTGGCCTTCCTCTTTGTGGGAATCGACCGCCATTCCGAGTGCGTGGTCTGTGCGACAGTGTCGGTTTTCGATACCACCGTCCTCGACGCAACACGCATCCAGCACCACTGGGCGGGTCGCAATTCACGCGGCGTCACACAGTTGACCGGCAACCTGACCCCACTTTTCTCGCCCGACTACCAGGAAGTCATCGACGTCTCCAAGGGCCAGGAATTCCTGGGCAGGCTGCTTGATCTGTGAAAAACGCTCACTGAAAGAGAGTCGGTGCCTCCGTGTCCTCGCGCGGTTTTCGTGTTGATCGATCTGGCGGGCCTTGAAACTCCCTTTGCTGGGACAGAGTGTTTCTTTCCCAGAAGACGCGATCCGCATACCCTTGAATGCTCTTGTCGTTCTCCGCCAGTTCCAGCCGCCGTAACGCCCAAAGGCAGTATTCTTCGTCGATTTCGATGCCGAAGTACCGACGACCCAGTTTCTTCGCCACCACCGCGGTCGTCCCGCTTCCCAGGAAGGGGTCGAGCACGTAGTCACCTTCGCGAGTGCTCGCCAAGAGCAGTTTGGCCAGAAGCTTCTCACTCTTTTGGGTGGGGTGGTCGGTGTTCTCGGGCATGGACCAGAAGGGAACTGAAATGTCAGTCCACAGATTTGAAGGATAGGTATCGCGCAGGTTACCTGTAGCGGTGGCGACCCAATCCTTAGGGGTTCCATCAGAATGCGTGTAAGGGGCGATCACTCGTCGCCGTAGCTTGACATTCTCCACGTCGAAGTGGTACGTATCGGAGACCGTACAGAACCAGATATCCTCACTGGCGTTCTTCCAATTGCCCTTGGCGCCACGGCCCTTTTCCCTCTCCCAGGTGATTCGGTTGCGAACGATCAGGTGCTCGGCCACTACCTCGAACAGAGAATGTGAGGTCCGCCAGTCGCCGCAGAGATAGACTGTTGCGGTGGGCTTCAGGCATGGCAACAACTCTCGTAAGAGTGCCTCGAACCATGCAGTGTAGTCGGCCACTTCTCGCCGGGAGAACTTCAAGCCGTTGAAGGACTTCGTGAGGTTGTAGGGCGGATCCACGAACAGCAGGTCCACCGATGCCGCCGGAAGGAACGAGACCCATTGACGCCAGTCTCCCAAGGCCACAGCGGTAGGCAGGCCGCGGTACGATTCCGAGGGGAGCTCTCGAATCAGCTGGCGGCGGAGGCGCCGTCGGTCGCTTTCTGTTAGCGACAAGGTCCGATTCCGGGGGGCCTTGGTCTTCGTGGACATTGCTTCGACAGATCCCAGGGTAAGCAGTCCGATCCACGTGGGCCATTTTGGACTATTTCACGGCCCCGATCTTGCCCGATCTTGCCACGTGCGGTCGGAAGAAGCAAGTGGCGCTGGGGAAAATGGGATTGTCGATGTCCACAGGCCGCGCTGGTCAGCGGCGGGGGAATCTGTTAGGATTGGGGACTTGTTCGCAGCCTTTTCCCGCCCGCCTGGGGGGTTGCCCGTGGCCGGGCTACCGTTGCCGCCGACTCCCGAGAAGCCGTTTGACAGAAGGGATTCCATCGACGATGTCCCTGGACACCTATTCGCTTTGTCCCGGGGGGACAGGCAAGAAGATCAAGTTCTGCTGCCACGACCTGCTCGCCGACCTCCAACAGCTCGACCGCATGTTCCAGGGGGAGCAGTACGTGGCGGCCCTGGAGCTGGCCGGGAGCCTGCTCGCCAAGCACCCCGACCGGGCGTGCCTGCTGGCCATCCAGACGCGTCTGCTCCGCCATCTCGAACGCTTCGACGAGGCTTTCCAGGTGGCGGAGACGTTCCTGAAGCACCACCCGGACAACCCCATTGCCCTCTCGGAGCGCGCCATCCTCACCGGAGCCCGCGAGGGGGGCGTCGCCGGCCTGCGGCGGCTGCTCGAGGCCATCGAATCGTCGGGCGACGAACTGGTGGGCCGCTCCCTCGAGGCGATGGCCGTCATCGCGCAACTGCTGCTCATGGAGGGGCACGTACTCGCAGCCCGGCCCCTCCTGGAGATACTCATCCGCGTGGACGGCTCCAACGAACATGCCCTGCGGCTCTACCGTTCGATGCTCGCCGACCCCTCGGTCCCGCTGCTCCTTGCCGCCGACTTCCCCGAGCTTCCGGTCTCCGAGGGGCCCTGGCGCGAACGCTTCGACGCGGCGAGCCACCTCGTCGGGCGGGGGCGGTGGCTCTCCGCCGAGCCGATCCTGGCTGCATTGAGCCGCGAGTTCCCCGGCGAGCCGGCCATCTGGCGGGAGCTGGCAGTGGTCCGCGGGCGGTTGGCCGATGAGGCCGGTTGTGCCGAGGCGATGCAGAGCCTCGCCGCCACCGATATTCCCCTCGAAACGGCTGCGGAAGCCGAGGCGGCGGCCATCCATCTCGCCGGCGAAGGCCTGGGCGACGTCATGCCCGTCGAAATGGCCGAATACCAGGTCGCCGACGCCGACCGCCTGATGGAAGCCCTGGCCAGCCACGCCCAGGTGATGGCGATCCAGCCAGAGGGGGGATCGCTTCCCCGCGATGAAACGGGTGTGCCTCCCAAGGGAGTCTTCGTGATCCTCGCCGAGCCGCGGCGTCGCGAGGGGGCGGACGAATCGGCCGAGGAGCCGAATCCACTGGCATGGGGAGAAGCCGAGGTCCTCCTCTACGGGCGCCAGACCGATCGCGAGGCGCGGCTCGTCCTCCAAGGGGTGTGCGACGCCAACCGATCGGTCATCGAGACCGTGCTCGGGGATTTTGCGGAGAGCGGACTGGGCGAGAAGACGGCCTCGATCGCGGTCGGCCAGTTGGCAACGAGCGAGCGGCTCATCGAGCGGCACTGGCGTGCGGCCATGCTCCGCGGAGGCGGAGACGGCCGGGATACCCAGGCCCTCTTCGAAGCCGTCATCGAGTCATGGGCGCAGATGCCCCTCCCCTATTTCGACGGCAAGTCGTTCGCCGAGGTCGCCGGCGCCGAGGCCTGGCGCGTCAAGGCCCTGGCAGCGCTTCACTTCCTCGGCCACTGGATCGAACGGCTCGACTCCCGCTTCGACATGGCCGCCGTCCGCGAACGCTTCGACCTGCCGCCGGCGCCTCCCGTCGAGTTGACCGAACCTGCCGAACAGGCGGTCTCCCGGCTCTTCCCGGCGCACTTGCGGCGCGTCGATCCGGCACCGCTTTCGTTTCGCGCGCTGGCCGTGGCCTTCGGTCGGGCGCAGCTCTGCCGGCAGCGGCTGGCCGCCTACCGCTTTGCCATCGAGCTGATAGCCCGCCCCACCTCCACCCTGAGCGACGAGGACCGCCGCGCGCGTCTGGCGGCCCTCTCCTTCCTCGCCGTCTGGGAAGCGGGCCCGAAGTCGTTCGAGTACCTCAAGCAGGCCCGCGAGGAAGTCGAGGCCCTGCGCCTGCCTCCCTCCACCGTGCTCATCCTCGAGGCCGAAGTCCACGCCCAGAGCGGCTCTTGGATGGACTTCGCCCGCGTCTTCAACCGCCTGTACACCAGCCACCGCCACGAAAGCGGCGTTGCCGAGGCACTCAACGGCTTCATCCAGCGCTACGGCTCCGTGCTCGAGCAGCTCGCCGCCGCCATGCCCCGCGGCCCCGAGGGCCAGCAACCGCCCGCGGCCCCTGCCGAGGAGACCTCCAAGCTATGGACCCCCGACAGCGGCACCCCCAGCGGCGAGAAGCCCGGCCTCTGGGTGCCGGGAAGCTGAAGGGCTTGAAGTCTCGCTCGCGTTGGAGATGGCGCCAGGAATCGTAGATGATTTCGGTTGCTTCCGGACGAGTGAAGACCGGGAGCCAGCCCACGATGGTCCAAGTCATGAAGTGGGGGCACTCGGGCTCGAGGATCCGATAGCGCGAACGGGTCATGGCAGTTCGGCCGAAGCAAAGCTTCGGGGAAGTGCGTTCCCAAGCCGGAGCTTGGGAACGAGGGGGCAGGTGGGGGCTACCCCTCGTCCTCGATGAGCTCGACCTCCGCCTCGTCGTAGGGGTAGCGGCGGCGTGCGGGGCGCCGCCGGATCACCGGTGGTGGTGGCGGCTCGGACTCGACCGGCTGGGCCTGCGGTGTCTCTTCGCGAGGAGGTTCCTCAAGTGCTCTCTTGCGAAGCGGCTCCACTTCAGTCATGTCTTCGTCAGGGGGTGCTGGCGCAGGCACCGCCTCGCGAGTTGGCTCCTCTTTTCGCGGCTCGGGCGGCTGCCGCCCTGAGGGCTGCGCGCGGCGGCGGCCGGTCCGCTTGCGGCGCGTGCGGGTCGATCGCTCGTCGGTCGGAGGGGGATGGGCCGGTTCGGAACGTTGCTCTTCGACCGGCTCTGGTGGCGGCGCAGGTACCGCCGGCGCCGCCTCCCGCCGCGGCGCGAAGGAGCGCAGCCGGCCCGCATGGTCGGGCAGTGCCTGCACGGCAACGCCCAGGTCGGCGAAGAGCTCGGCGATGTGCTCGTGGCAGGTGAAGACGAAGACCTGGCGGCCCGCCGCCGCGAAGTCGCGGAGCGCCGCCGCCGCCGCGCGGGCGCGGTCGGCGTCGAAGTTCACCAGCACGTCGTCGAGCACCATGGGTAGGTCGACCCCGCGGCGGGCATACCAGTCGACCAGCGCCATCCGCAGGCAAATCAGCAACTGCTCCCGCGCCCCCCGGCTGAGCAGGTCGACCGGGACGGCCTGGCGGCGGTCGTCGTCGACGAGCAGCCCCTCGCGTCCCAACGGGGTCCAGACCCGTTGGTAGCGTCCCTGGGTGAATTGTGCCAGGTAGCCGGAGGCCTCGCGGAGCGTCTCCGGCTGTCGGTCCCGTTCGTAACCGGCGCGGATCCCCTCCAGCAAGCGGGCCACGACCGAGAGCGTCTGCCAGCGGAAGATGGCGGCCTCCAGCCGCGTCTCGGCGGTGGCCTGTTCGAGGTGGAGCTCGGCCGGACGGCGGTCCTCGGCGAGCTGCCGCAGCTCGTGCTGGAGCTGTCCGCGCGATTCGAAGGCCGCGGCCAGTTGCGTCTCCACGGCCGCCAGCCGGTCCCGGGCGGCGTCGCGGCGGCGCGCGAGCTGCTCGGGACGCTGCTCGGCCAGCAGTGCGGCGACGTCCTCCTCGCGGTAGTTCGTTCCCAAAGCGGCGGCGATCTCGGCGTCGATCCCCTGCCGCTGGCGGCGGAGCGTATCGCGGCGGGCCAGTTCGGCGGCGCGGCGGCGGAGCTCGCTGCCGCTCTTCGCGCCCGCCCGGCGCAGCAGCGCCAAGCGGCGGCGGCGCAGCCGGCGGAGGGAGCGCCCCAACCGCTTGAGTCGAATCGCCAGCCGCCGCATCTTCTGCCGAAGCGCGTGCCGCTCGCCGAGGCGGCTCTGCTGGCCCTCCAACGCGGCCACCAGGGCGGCCAGCTGGTCGGCGGGGGCCTCGCCCGCACCGCTCAGTCCCACGTCGTCGACGAGGTGGGCGATGCGCTGCGTGAGCCCCTCCAGCTCACGGCGCCGCTGTTCCAGCTCTTCCTGGTTGCGATTCTGCCGGCGACGGTGGTCGGCCAGGTGATCCCAGCGGTCGAGCAGGGCGCGGACCTGTTTCGGCGTGACGTCGCGGGGAAGGCCGGCGGCGGCGAGCCCCTCGCGCCATTGGCGGCGGGCCGACTCGACCTGGGCCTCGATATCGGCGACCCCTTCCGCCGCCTCGGCCAGCTCCTCCTCGGCCGAGCGCCGCTCGTCCTCGAGGGGCAGGAGGCGCTGCAGCGCGGCCAGCTCCTCTTCAGCGGCCGCCAGCCGCGTCTCGGGCGGCTCGTCTCCGGTGGGAGACTCGCGATGCAAGGCCTCGCGCTGCCGGCGGGCCTGCTCGATCTGCGCCTCGAGCATCGCCATCTGCTGGCGGCACCCCGCCAGGCGGCGGCGGTTGGCACGCTCCATGATCAGCTTGCTGCCGGCGCCGCCGACGGCCACCACGGCCCCGCCGCCCGCCATGATCCAGGCGAGGTTCCCCGCCACGGCCGGGTGGAAGAGCCCTGTGAGGAGCATCGCCACGCCCGAAACGACGAGCAGCCCCACGGCAAACAGTTTGCCCGCGGGCAGCATCTGCTGGTCCAGCAGGCCGCGGCTTTGAAGCTGCAGCTCCCCGTAATGGCGTTCCAGCCGCTCGATCCGCTCGTCGAGCTGCTGGTGGCGGCGGAGCTGGGCGATCTCCCCGCTGACGCGATCGATGGCCTCGGCCAGGTCGGCCTCGCCGCGGGACTCCAGGGCGTCTTCGAGTTCGGCGGCGATCCGTTCGCGCTGCGTCTCGGCCCGGCGCTGTCTCTGGCGGGCCTCGTCGAGCTGGCGGGTGCCGCGGGCGATGGCCTGCGCGGGGCGCCGCAAGGCGGTCAGGGCCCGCTCGGTGAGACCCGCCGAGCCGGCCGACCCCACGTCCCCCGCGATCCCGAGCTGCTGGTATTCGGTGTCGAGCAGGCGGCCGGCCGAAGCGTTCTCCGCCTCGAGCTCGGCGATCTGCTGCCGCAGGGCCGCGAGCCAGGGCCCCTGCTCGCGGAGGGCCTCGATGCGGCCCGCCTGCCGCTCGAGGGCATCGTTGATCTTCAGTGCCGCGACGCGGCGACGGAGTGCGGCACCGAGCCGCTTCACCCGCGCCGCCTGGCGGCGGCACTTCTGGAGCTGCGCCTCGACGGCTTCCAGCCGCTCCACGGCGCCGGCGGGGAGGTCGGCCAGGTCGGCGAACGATTGCAGCCGCTCGTCGAGGGCCTCGCGCTCCCGCCACCGCTGCGCCACCGTCAGGGCCGCCTCGATCAGCCGCACTTCGCCGGCAAGCTGCTCCCGCTCGCCCTGGAGGCGGCCGGCTTCCTCCTCGGACTGCCGGCGGCGGATGGCCAGCCGCTGGTACTGCTCCGCCCCTTCGCGCAGTTCGCCGAGCCGGGCGGCGAGCCGGGCCCGTTCCGCTGCAAGCTGCGCGATCTCACCACTCCGCCCCCCGCGGTCGATCAGTGCCGCCCGCGACCGCTGCACCTCGCGGAAGACCTCGATGAGCGAGACGCGGTCGTGCCCCAGGCTCAGCTCGTAGAGGGCGGCGGCGGCGTCGGTGTCGCGGAGCGTGGCCAGTTGCTGAATCTCCTCGAGGCCCACGGCGAAGACGTTGGCAAAGACCTCTTCGTCGAGCCCGCTGAGCAGCGCGGCGAGGAGCGTCTCGTCGTGGAGCGTGCCGTCGGCGGAAGCGACCGCTGCACGATCGTGCCCCTGGGCATCGGGCCGCTCGCAGTAGCGCGAAACGATCAGCGACTGGCGGCCGTCGTGAACCTCGATCGAGCCGCCGGGGCGACCGCCGCGGAGCGGAGGGAGGTAACGGCGGCGGGCCTCGGAATAACCGTAGAGCGTGGCCCGGAGGAACTCGAGGAGCGTGGTCTTGCCCGCCTCGTTGGGACCGAAGAAGACGTTCAGCTCCTCCGAGAGTTCGCGGAGCGAAAGCCCGCTGAGGACGCCGAACCCCTCGACCTCGATCGCGGTGATTCTCATGGCGTTCCCCCCTCGGCAGTGAGGCGATCGGCGCCCCACTGCGCCGCCTCCTCGAGCAGTCGGCTGCGGGCGGCCCCCTGGCAGCACAGGAGCGCTTCGGCCAGCTCGGCGTCGATCCCCTCCGGCAGGTCGTCCTCTCCGATCGGCGGAGCACCGGATTCCGCCAGGGCGGCGAGGCTGCGGAGGAAGTCGCCGCGGACCGACTCCTGCCGGTACCAGGCATCGGGGATCCCACCCGCCGGCCCGGCCACGAGGTCTACGCTCCAGGCCCCCGGCCGGCCCGCGGAGCGAGTGCGGTGCGCATTGACCAATTCCACCGCCAGCGTGCCCCGGCGCAGGTCGGTCAGCAGAGGGCCTTCGGCAAGGATCGTCCATCGGATCAGGAGCTCGGTCTCGCCGGCGGCCGCCGTAAGCCGGGCCGTCCGTTCGTCGATTTCGTGCTCCAGATCGCTGCGACGGGCATCGGCGGGGAGAACGATCCGCTCGTCGCACCAGCGGACGGTGTTGGTGGGCAGCATCCGCTGGCGGACCCGGCCGTGGCCGTCCACTTCGACGAGGGTGCCACCGTGGGGCCCCGTCTCGGTGGGCTTCCGGCCCTGCGGGCTGCCCGCGTAGTGAATGAACGCCGGCTCGGTCCGCAGCGTCTTCGCCGTGTGCCGCCCGCCGAGCGCCCAGGCGTCGACACCCGCGCGTTCCAGGGCTGCGGCAGGTGCCTTGCCGTGGGCCACAGCGATGGTGAAATGGGCATCGTCCGGGGGGCGGAACTCGCCGGGCCGGAGTCGCGCCTCCTCGCCGCGCCCGCGGCCGAGCAGGCGGACCGGCGGCCGCGCGCCCCGGTCGAAGAGGAACTCCGCGACCTCCGCGGTGGGAAAGCGGTGGACGTTCTCCGGCAGGGGCACCACCTCGGGCCAGGCCTCGACCGGATCGACCGGCCCGCCCGCCCAGTAGACGGCGATCTCCCGCTCGGCCAGCCGCTCGAACTGCTCCTGCAGGAACCGCGGCCCCCGGGGCCCCGTCCGAACGGCATCGAGCAGGTCGCCGCAGAGGACCAGGAAGTCCACGCCCTCGCTCAGCGCCGCATGGAAGACCCCCTCCGCAGCCTGGAAGGGGGCGTCCACCAGCACATCGCGAAGCTGGGGTGGGATCTCCGCCAGGCCGCTCAGCGGCAGTTCGAGATGAAAGTCGCCCGCCTGCACGAAGCGGAGGAGCCAATCTGCCATTCTCCCACGTCCTTGTACGGCCGAAGACCAGGATGCGATGCCGATTCAGTTTAATCGGGATCGACCGCGGCTTCTATGCCATTCCCGCAGGCTCGGGCGATGTGGGGGGCTGGGCAATCCGCGCGGGCTCCTCCTCGTCCCTCTTCTCCTGGCTCCCGAACTCCAGCGTGGGAACGCCGCTCGGCGAAGCTCCGCTTCGCAGCGTCCGGGCCGCGCTCGTCGCAGCCGTTCCCCTGCGGCGCCGCGGCTCCAACGTGACGTGCCCATTGGCGTGGCGCCGAAGGGGGCAGTAATATATGGAAGGGTGGCCGCAGCACACCGTGCCCGATCCCGGCAAGGGGCTTCGCGGGTCGTGAATTGCCCGATAATCGGCTACGACGGGCAATGCAATGGTTCTTCGGCCCCCTCCACCCCCAAAAAAGGGGAGGGCGGGGGACAGGGGATCTCGGTGCACTGTACGGGCTAGCGGGACAGGCTAGCTCGTGTTGGCAGTTCGGCACTCAGGGGCGCGGTCGGGAAAGAAGGCAGAAGCCGAAAAAAGGGGCCGAACTGGCGCACGGTTACCACCGGTACACGGAACAAATACGGCGCAGAATAATAATCGAGACGAGCCTCGAGCAGGGCGCCTTTGCAACTCTGTACGGAGTGGCGTGACGGAAGATGTATCTGAGCGTTGTGGGGCTGCTTGTCGGCACGGTGTTCTTTGCCTTCTCGCTGACGCCATCGTTGTTGCCACGCCCCTTTCTTGTCCAGGGCGTACTCTCCGGGGTGTCGTTCGCCGCGGGCTACGGCCTGGGGGTGGCGGGGCTATGGCTGTGGAACTATCTCCAGCTACCCGTGGCCGCCGCGCGGACGGGGCGCATCATCAAGTGCGTTGCCGGGGTCCTCTGCGCGCTGACCGCGGCGAGTTTCTTGTGGCAGTCGTCGAACTGGCAGAACTCGATCCGAGAGTTGATGGGCATGGAGGCCGCTGCGGGGGCGCGCCCGGCCATGCTGGCGGTCGTCGCCGCCCTCGTGTTCTTCCTCATTCTGGGGACGGCGCGTCTCTTTCGCTGGGTCTTTCAGGGGCTCTCCGCCTGGTCGCGCCGCCTTGTGCCGCCACGGATATCGCACCTGGTGGGCGCTGTTGCCTCAGTGATGCTCTTCTGGTCGGTGATCGACGGCGTTCTCGTCAGCTTCCTGCTGCGGACCATGGACAACTCCTTTCAGCAGCTCGATGCCCTGATCGACGATGACTTGCCGCGCCCGACCGCTCCCGAGCAGGCCGGCAGCCCCGATTCGCTGATCGGTTGGCAGGACCTGGGCCGGCAGGGGCGGCATTTCGTGACCGGCGGCCCCAGTGCCGCAGACTTGAGCGAGTTCTTCGGCACCCCCCTGCCCAGGCCCGTCCGCGTGTACGTGGGCAAGAACTCGGCGGAGACGGCCGAGGAAAGGGCGCGGCTGGCGCTGGAGGAGCTCAAACGTGCCGGCGGTTTCGAGCGTTCCGTGCTGCTGCTGGTTACCCCCACGGGAACCGGCTGGGTGGATCCGGCCGGGCAGAATCCGGTGGAGTACCTGTTCCGCGGCGACATTGCCACGGTGGCGGCGCAGTATTCGTATTTGAACAGCCCCTTGGCGCTCTTGACCGAAGGCGCTTACGGCGAGGAGATGGCGCGTGCGCTCTTCAATGAAATCTATGGATACTGGCGCGCGCTGCCTGCGGAATCCCGGCCGCGCCTGTTTCTGAGCGGATTGAGCCTGGGCGCGATGAATTCCGATCGGTCTTTCGACCTCTACGACATCATCGACGACCCCTTTGACGGTGCCTTGTGGAGCGGTCCGCCGTTTTGCCACGAGAGCTGGCGGCGCATGACGGAACAGCGCGCACCGGGTTCGCCGGCTTGGCTGCCCCAGTTCCGCGACGGGTCGGTGGTGCGATTCACGAACCAGACGCGCGGCCTGGAGCGGGCGGATGTCGAGTGGGGGGCGTTCCGCATCGCCTTTCTCCAGTACGCCAGCGATCCGGTCACTTTCTTCAGCCCCCAGGCCGCCTGGCGCGAGCCGGCCTGGATGCGCGAGCCGCGCGGCCCGGATGTCTCGCCCGACCTGCGCTGGTTCCCGCTGGTGACCATGCTGCAACTCGCGGCCGACATGATGGTGGGGACCGCCCCGCCGGGCTACGGCCACGAATATGCAGCAAGGGACTACATCGACGCCTGGCTGGCGCTGGCGGAGCCGGAGGGCTGGAGCGAGGCTGAGGTGGACCGCCTGAAAGCGCTCTTCGAAGGCGGCTCTGCGAGTTGACGGCGGGATCGACCGTACCGACAATCGGGGCGCCGCCGCGCGGCAGCCCAGCAGTCCCCATACCACGCGCCAGCAGGAGCCCCGCTATGAAACGCCTCGCCCGCCGCTCCTTTCTGAAAGGAACCACCCTTGCCATCGGCGCCGCCACGGCGCTCGCACCGCACGCCCGCGTGCTGGGGGCCAACGACGACCTCCGCCTGGCGACGGTCGGGTTCCGCGGCCACGGCGGTCTGCACATCCGCCTCCTCCGCGAGCTGCCGGGGGTGCGCGTGGTGGCGCTGTGCGATGCCGACCGGGCCGTCCTCGAGCGCGGCATGCGCCAAGCGGAGGAGTTGGGCCAGCCGGTGGAGGGTTATGTCGACCTTCGCAAGCTGCTGGAGAACGACCGGATCGACGCCATCACCACCGCCACCCCCAACCATTGGCACGTGCTGGTCACGGTCTGGGGATGCCAGGCGGGCAAGGACGTGTACGTGGAAAAACCCCTCTCGCAGAACATCTTCGAGGGCCGCAAGGCGGTCGAGGCGGCGGACAAGTACGACCGCATCGTCCAGTGGGGCAACCAGCAACGGGGCCATCGCACCAGTCCCCTGCACTTGGAGCGGGAGAATCTGGGGAAGATCCGCGTCGTCTGGTCGTCGCTGAACCGGATGCGGCAGGGCATCGGCAAGGTGGACGGGCCGCAAGAGGTGCCCGAGTCGGTCGACTACGACCTCTGGAGCGGCCCCGCCCCCTTGGAGCCGCTGCGGCGGCGGAACCTGCACTACGATTGGCACTGGGTCTGGCCCACCGGTTCCGGCGAGATCGGCAACAACGGCATCTACCAGATCGATGCCGCCCGGCTCCGCCTCGGTCAGAACGTCCTCCCCCGGCGGGTGATGAGTCTCGGCGGGCGGTTCCTCTTCGACGACGACGGCGAGACGCCCAACACGCAGATCGCCCTCTTCCAATTCGACCCTGGGCCGCTGCTGATCCTCGAGGTCCGCAATTTTCCCTCGGAAGAAGGGCCGCGAACCTTCCCCACCCGCGCCCGCTACGAAAGGGGCGATGCGGGGCTGCCGGGCACGACCGGCCCTGAGGGCGAGCGGGGCGGCTTCTCCGCCCACAAGGGACACCTCTTCAACTTCCTTTCCGCGGTCCGCAGCCGGAGGACCGGCGACCTGAGGGCGCCGCTGATCGAGGGCCACCTCTCCAGCGCCATGGTGCACATGGCGAACATCTCCTACCGGCTCGGCAGCCCCCAGAGCGTCGACGCCGCCCGCGAAGCGGTCCAGGAGCGGGGGAGCGAGGCGGTGGAGGTCTTCGAGGGCTTCCGCGAGCACCTGGCCGTCAACGGCGTCGATTT
>SLBP01000136.1:0-18724 GCA_007126245.1 Planctomycetales bacterium | reverse complement strand
TCGATCGGCCGCCTCAGGGCCCTCGTTCAGGAGCACCTCCATCGCCGCAGCGACCCCAGCGGCGGTCCGGCGGCGGCTTCCCATCTCGGCGAGGACCAGCTCGACCGCGGCGATCGCCGCCAGGAGATCGGCAGTGTCGATCTCACCCATGTGGGCGATGCGGAAGATGCGGCCCTTCAAGGGGCCCTGCCCGCCGGCAAGCTTGACGCCGTAGCCGGTTTCGAGGCGCTCGAGGAAGGCCTTGCCGTCGATCCCCGGCGGCAGGTAGGCGGCCGTCAGTCCGGCGGCAGGCCGCCTGGCCACCAGCGACAACCCCATCGCCGCGACCGCTGCCTGCGTCGCCCGCGAGAGCAGCGCCGTGCGGTTCCAGACGGCCTCGATTCCCTCGCGGCGGATCTGCCCCAGGCTCTCGGCGAGGGCCACGATCAGGGGAGTGGCTGGCGTGAAGGGGGTGTCGGGGCCGGTAAGAGACGCGCGGTACGAGAGCAGGTCGAAATAGAAGGCCTGCCGCTCGATCGATTCGATCCGCCGCCAGGCGGCGGGACTGACCGCCAGGAAGGCCAGTCCCGGGGGCGTCATGAGCGCCTTCTGGCCTCCGACGACCAGCACGTCGATTCCCCAGGCGTCGGTGCGGCACTCCATCGCCCCTACGCCGCTGATCCCGTCGACGACCAGCAGTGCCGGCCGCCGGGCCACCACGCGGCCGATGGCCTCGATATCGTGCCCCACTGCGGTGCTCGTCTCGCTGAGCGTGGCGTAGACGGCGACCGCGTCGGGATGGACGTCGAGCAGCCGGGCCACGTCGGCGGCCTCGAAGGGCTCGCCCCAAGCCACTTCATGGCGAACGACCTCGATGCCGAACGTCTCGGCGATCTTTCGCCAGCGCTCGGCAAACTTGCCCGATTCCAGGACCAGCGCCTTGCCGCCCCGCGGCACCACGTTGGTCACTGCCGCCTCCATGGCTCCGCTTCCAGAGGAAGTCAGGACGAGGACCTCGTTCTCGGTTTGGAAGACGTACCTGAGCCCCTCGAGCACTTCGGCCAGCAGGCGGCGGAAGCCGGCGGTGCGGTGATGGATCAGTTCCCGGGCCATGGCGAGGCGGGCCGCCTCCGGCAGGGGGGTCGGGCCGGGCGTGAGCAGTCGCGTCTTGGGCATCGGTGGGAAAACGAGCGGGGGAAGGCGGCGTGGGAGGGCGCGGGCAACCGGTCTGCCCGCCGGCGGGCGGCGCCGCCGGTCCACGAACCGATTATCGTTGGCACCCCCCGGCTTGGGAACGGGGCGGTCAGCGGAGGGTGGCCGAGGCCCCCCCGACGATGCGCGTGTTGCCGTTGCTGGGCGGGGCCGTCAGGGTCCGCTGCGGACCGACCGTCGACTGGAGCGCCCCCACCCGCGCAGCCACCGCCGGTTGGAAGCGATCGGCGGCCAGGGCCCGCTGGTAGTTTTCCAGGGCCTGACCGTAAGAGCCCGACTCCTCACGCAGCCGCCCCAGGGCCACCAGGGCGCGTGTGTGTCCCGAATCCATGGCGAGGGCGGAGAGCAAGTGCTCTTCCGCGGCGCGGCGGTCGCCGTGCTCCTCCATGAGACGGGCGAGCTCGACTTTCGGCTCGGGCGAGGCCGGACGGCGGTCGGCCCACCCCTGCAAGAGCCGGAAGGCCTCCTCGCTCCGTCCCTGCTCTGCGAGGAGGACGGCCAGGCCACGGTGGGACTCCCGGTGGTCGGGATCGCGGTCGCGGGCCATGTGGTAGTAGCGTTCGGCCTGCCGCAGGGTGCCGGGATCGCCGGCCTGGATGCCCTTGCGGTGGTAGGCCGAGGCGAGGTTGTAATAGGCGTCGGCATTCGCGGGGTCGCGGTACACGGCGCGGTCGAAGTGCTGGATCGCCTCATCGTACCTGGCCTGTTCGAAGAGGCGGACCCCCTCGGCGTTGAGCCCGTGGGCCGCCAATCGTCCGCAGCCCGACGCCGCCAGGCAGGCCGCGGCCGCCAGGCAGGCCAGCGCCCCGGGGGCGGCACACCGCACGCGTTTCGCATCTACGGTCGTCGACACGTCCCTGAAGCCTCGCCGAGAGGAACACCACACGCTGCGCCGTCTATCCGAATCACCCCCCCCGCCACCAGAGAAGGCGGGCTCTACCACGGGGCAGGAGGTTACCGAGCCGGCGGGCACCACGCAACCCCGGTTTGCCGGGCAACTGCCGATCGTTCAACGGGGGGTCAAGGCGTCGGGCCGGCTGGCGACGTTATCACCGCCTCCATCTTCGGGGAGGACCAGCCGCATGCCGGGTGTCAGGTAGTCGAAACTGGGGCCGAGCTGCTGGCGGTTGAGCTGATAGATGTCCACCCAACGCGAGGCGCGGCCCAACTCGTAGCGGGCAATGTCGAAGAGCGTGTCTCCCTGTTCGACCACGTAGACCCGCCCGCCGGCATAACCGCCCGAAGTGCTCGCCGCCGTGGCGCGCCGCTCCATGGCCTCGCGGTGTTCGGGCCGGGGGCAGAGGTCGGGATACCAGTCGGTGAGTTCTTCCTCCGTGGGGGCCAGGATCGTGTCGCCCACCCGCAGGCGGTCGGCGTGGGGGTGCTTCAGCCGGTTGTGCTGGGCCAGGGCCTTGAAGAACGCCCCCGTGCCGTAGAGCCGCTGGGAAATGGTCCAGTAGCTGTCGTTGGGCCGGACTTCGTACGTCCCGTCGGCGCTGCGGAGGTTTTCGCCCGCCGGTCCTCGCGACGCGGGAACGGCCGCTGCCTGGCCCAGCCCCGAGGGTGTCGTATAGGACGGGCTCGAGGAGAGCGGCGAGCCAGGAGGGCTTTGCGCGGATGGGCCCGTATAGGAAGGGGAGGCGTACGAAGGGCTGGCGTAGGAGGGGTTCGGATGGGAGGGGTCCGCATAGGGGGATTCGTCCCTCGACGGTGTGGCAGCGGGCTGACCGTAGCGGCCGGTCGTTCCGGGTGTGTACGGTTCGTCGACCTCCTGCCTCTGTCCACCCCACGGGGTGTCATGGCGGTGATCCGGTTCGGCCGAGGCGGCGCCGGCGAAGCCGGCGGACGCGCCGCCGGACGCCTCCCGCAACGGATGCTCCTGGGCAGCGGCCCGCCCCTCGCCGCGGCCCTCTCCGTAGGGGTCGCCGGCCTCGTTGTCTTCGTAATCGTAGTCGTAGGCGTTCGCGGGGATCGTTTCAGGGGGCATGTACTGGTCGCCGTAACGCGGGGGAAACGCGGTCGCAGGGGAATACGCGACGCCCGTCTCGGGCCCGTCGGGGACCTCGTCGTCTCTCGCCGCCGCGGCGCCGCTGGCCCATAGCGGTTCGCCACTCTCCGAGAGGGGGGACTGGTGATCCTGCGGCGCGCCCCCGTCGGGGTACATCGGGGCCGATGGTGCGTCGTGCTCGCTGCTCGACGGCGCGGTCCAGTAGTCGGCGGTGCGGGGACCTTCATTCGGCGGGGGCGCCGTGCCGGCCGCGGCGACCAGAACGGTGGGCGAGTCGCGCTCCGCGGCGGGTTCGGTGTCGGCGGCATCGGTCGTGCCTGCGGACGCCTCGGACTCCCGCGATGTGGCGGGTTCATCGGGCCGCGCCATCTTCCAGGCCAGTGCCGCCACGAGCACGACCAAGAGGGTGCCGATGATGCCGATTCCGATCCTGGCTTCCTTGCCCATGATCGATCTCCCAGGGACTTGTGGCGGCCGGATACCGAGGGGCCGAGAGTCTCTCGCGGCAATCCGTTGCTCGCCTGTTCGAGGGGTTGTTCAACGCACGGCCGGGGGCCGTGTTGCCGGCAGTCAGCGCCGCTGAGCGGCGCGCAGCCGGGCGCTCCGCGCCCGCGGGTTGCGATCTACTTCCTCGGGCGCGGGCCGCAGAGGCCGCCGCGCGACTTCCACCAGTCGCTCATCGTCGCGGAAGGCCTCCTTGACGAGACGGTCTTCCAGCGAGTGGAAGCTGATGATCGCCAGCCGCCCACCGCTACGGAGGCACTCGGGCAGCCGCGCGAGGGCCAGGCGCAACGACTTGGGCTCCTTCTTGACGGCCATCCGCAGGGCCTGAAAGGTCCGCGTGGCCGGATGAATCCGCCGCGTGTCGGCCGAGGGCCGAACGGTGCGGCGGATCAGCTCGGCCAACTCGCCGCTGGTGCGGATCGGCTGCCGCCGCCGGCGGGTTACGATCGCCTCCGCGATCCTCCGGCTATGCCGCTCCTCGCCGTACTGGAAGATCAAGTCGGCCAGGCTCTTGGCACTCAGACGGTTGACCAGCCGCCAGGCCGGTTCGCCTTCGGTAGGATCGAATCGCAGGTCGAGCGGTCCGTCGGCCGAAAAGCTGAAACCTCGCGTGGCGTCGGCCAGTTGGTCGCTCGAGAGCCCCAGGTCGAGGAGGACGCCGTCGACCGCGGTGATTCCCAGCTCTTCGAGGACCTCCGGCAGGTCGCAGTAGTTGGCCTGGGCCAGCCGCCGGGGGACGCCCAGCTCCATCGCGTCGGTCGCCTCGATCGCGGCGGGGTCTCGGTCCAACCCGATCAGAAGGCCTTCACCGGCCATGCGGGCAGCAATTGCCGCGGCGTGTCCTCCGCCCCCAATTGTGGCATCGACGTAGACCCCGCCGGGACGGGGCTCCAGCGTGGCGAGGACCTCCTCGAGCATCACGGGAACGTGAATCGGGCGGGTCATGGAAGCGGGCATGGGCAGAACGGTCCCGGAGGAAACGGTGCGCGAGAATCATCGCAACTTCCCCGCCGCCGTCAAGATCGATTCCTCGCAACCGCGAACGAATCCTCACGAGGCTTCTCATCATCCTTCTCTGTGTTCTCTCGGTTGCGTAGCGTGCCGCCCTCCCGTTTACGGGCCTCTACGGAGTCTGATGCGGGCTGCTGCCGCAAGCCGCCGATGGGCTTTCCAGGCGGCGGCGGAGGAGCTGGACGCGGCGTTCGAAGTCGGCGGCCAGCTCCCGGGTGCGGCGGATAAAGGGGTTCTCTTCGGCGGTGCCCAGGACGGCCCGCATTTCGGCCTCGTTGCGATACGTGATGCGGCGGAAGGGGGACTGGTGGTCCTTGCGGCGGGTGCTCAACACCTGCTCGGCGATGTACCGGCGGATCCGCAGCGCCTCGTCCAGGACGGTCTGCCAGGCCTCGGCCGAGAGGGTGTCGCTGCCGAGCAGCTCTCGGAGCACGGCCATGGCATGGCGCTGCTTCTGCACGGGATAGGCGGCCCAGAGCCGATCGTAGGCCTCGTGGATCGCCGGCCAGCAGTTGAGCCGCCCGCTGCAGACGTCGGCCCGCAGGGCATCGACTGCCTGGGTGGGGGTGATCTGGCCGCCGAGGTTGGTCCACTCGCGGACGGGAGGTGCCGCCAGGGCTTCGACCATCTCCGCCACGGGCGCCTCGGGGCAGGCCTCCAGGTAGCCCATGAGGTTCTCGACGGCGTAGTGGTGGAGCATCTCGCGGTAGGCCTGATAGCCGCGGCGGACCTTCAGGAACACCACCTTCCGTGCCGAGTTCTCGATATCTCGGCCCAGAATCTCCAGGCCGGCCGTCTCCTCCGGGGCGCCCTCGAGCAGCGCGCGGCCCAGGGCGGCGCGGTCCTTCTCGCCACGCTCCTGCCCGTCGGAGGCGCCCGCCGCGCGGAGGTGGGCCTCGGCCGTGGCGATCTCCAGGATCCGCCGCGCGCGGCGGATCTCCTCGACGGTATCCGGCGCGAGGTAGTCGAACTCGACGTGCTGGGTCGTCGTCTTGCTCTTGTCGCGGACGCGGAATTTCCAGGCGTTGCGGGCCAGGGCGTAGAGGTTGTGCGTCCACCAGTAGGCGGGCATCACCAGGAGCCGGTCGCGGGCGCCGTCGTCGCTCACCAGGGCAAAGGGAAGGGGGACGTCCAGCTCGTACGGATAGTGCCCCTTCGCCAGCAGGACGAAGGAGGCGAAGCGCGAGGAGTGCTTCAGCGTCGTGCACAAGCCCGGCCAGAAGCCCCGCCCGGCGACGATCTCGCCGTCGTTGGCGCGGCTGTTGTGGTTCGAGCCGATCGTGGCCCCCGCGGCGATGTTGCTCTGCCCCATGACCAGCGTGGCCACGAGGAAGGAGTTGTTGTGGTGCTGCTCGTGCGCGGGGAAGATGAGGCTGTTGAGCAGTTCGCAGCAGGAGACCGTGGAGTTGTTCCCCAGGTAGGAGTGGATCAGGCGGGCCCCGTACTTGAGGCTCGCGTGGTTGCCCATCACGAAGCGGACCGCCTTGCAGCCGTAGAAGACGTGGCAACCCAGCCCCATGATGCCGTTGACCAGCTCGACCCCCTCGCCGATCTGCGTCGGCTCCTCGGGGCTGGAGTTGATGGTGAGGTTCTTCAGCTTGTTGGCGCCCTTGATGTAGCAGGCCGGCCCGATCTTCACGTCCTTGATGATCTGCGAGTTCTTCACGACGGAGCCGTCGCCCACCGTCCCGTAGTAGCCGCGGCGGGGGTCGAACTGCGCCTGGGTGATCTCGGCGAGCTTCGCCTGCAAGGCGCCGTCGTCCCGGTAGCGGGCCCCGAGGTAGGCGTCGGCGGCCCGCATGCCGTCGAAGGGCATCACTCCCCGGCCGCCGGCCTCGTTGACCAGGTCGAGGAGGATGCGGACCTCTTCCGGCTCGCCGTCCTTGACGATGCCGTTGCCGAACTTGGCGTGGTTCGAGGTGTGCATCTCGTCGATGTTCAGCAGCATCACCCGGCTGCCCAGCAGGTAGTGGGCCAGGTAGCGGACGTTGTGGACGGCGCAGTCGTCCCCCACGTCGCAAGAGATCACCAGGCTGTTGGTGATACCCGCCCGCTGCCGGAGATCGTGGTGCTCGAGCACCGCGCCTTCCAGGCGCCCGATGCGCACCAGCCCCACGAACTCGGTGTTCTTCACCAGGTGGGGGTTGAACGGGTCGGTGACCAGGACCTGGTCCCAGTCCTGGGCGGTGACGCCGTTCTTGACCAGGACCTCGATCTCCCCGGCCTTGAGGTTTCGCCAATACCCCGGCGGCTTGGGGGCCTGGGCGTTGCGCAGGTAGAACTCGTCGCGGCCGGCGGGGAGATACTCCGCAGGCACGAAGCACTGGCCCCAGTGCTCGGCGGACAGGATACGGACTTCGCACACGAGCGTCGGTCTCCGAAAAGCAAAACGGCAGCCGGAACGGCCTCTTGCGCGCCGGGGCTGCGGCACGAGCACGAACGGGGGCGATTCCCGGGGGCAGCTTCTCGCCGCGAGGCGCCCTGCTGTATGGTAAGAATTATCGCTCTCCTGCCAAGCATAGCAGCGCGCCGGATACGACGGGCAGACCCGCCCCGGGGCCGCCAGCCCCCCCCCGAAAGAGCCGGGCCGCCTCACCGCTGGCATCATGGATACGTCGGCTCAGCCCTTGACCCACTCCCTTCACCGGCGGCACGGCATCGGCGACAATGGGGTGGTTTCTCCCTGCGCGCCCGGGGGGTCGTCCACGGCCGAACCGGGATGCCGATGCCCCGAGGCCACACGATGAGCAACAGCCGCGAGACGATTCTGGGCCGCATTCGCTCGGCGCTGGCCAGCGACCCCGAAGTGCCGATGCCCCCGACTCCCCAGGTCTGGCCCACCACCGAGGCCGACGGGGCCGCGCTGGCGGCCCGGTTCATCGAGGAGCTCGAGGCGGTCCACGGCGAGGTCGTTGCCGCCGCTTCGATGGAGGAGGCGGCAGGGCGGCTGGCCGAGCTTGCCGACGAGGGGGGCTGGCAGCGGGTTGCCGCCGTGGACTCGCCGGAGATGCGCGAGGTCGCGGCCGCCCTACCCCCCGAACGCGTTGCCTGGGCCGCGGAGGAACGGGACGCCCCGGCCATGGCCGACCTGGCCGCCGGCATCGTCCCGGCCGCCCGCCTGCTGGCCGACACCGGCTCCTGCCTGGTCGAGTGCCGCACGGGCGTGGAGCGGCTGCTGTGCTATCTGCCGCCGGCGTGCGTGGTCCTGGCCGGCCGCGCGCAGCTCGCCGAGCACCTGCCGGCCGCCTGGGGCGAGGTCGTCCGCGGCGCCGCCGAGGCCGACCGCCGCGGCGAGTACGTCGTCATCACCGGCCCCAGCCGCACTGCGGACATCGAGAAGATTTTGATCCTGGGCGTCCACGGGCCCAAGCGGCTGATCGTGCTCCTGGTCGGCTAGCGGCCGCCTTCCGCGGGTGGGGCGAGGTGGCGGGCGAAGAAGTCGCGGACCCTGGCCCACATGGCGGGCGAGAGGACGTGGCCGGCGCCGGGCTCGATATGCGAGGTGAACTTTTCCGCCGCCCCGGCGGCGGCGTAGGCGCGGGCGATCGTCGCCATCCCCTCGCGGACCTCCTCGATGGGGCTGCCCGCGTCGAGCTCGCCGAAGTTCATCGTCAGCGGCCGCGGCGCCGCGAGGGCGGCGATGTCGGGCGTGTCGCCGTATCGCCCCCACCCGGGAATGAAGTTGGGGAAGCAGTGGAGCAGGTGCTTGCGGGCGATGGCGGCATAGGTGGGTAGGCAGCAGTTGGCCGCCAGGCACCGCAGCCGCGGCTCGAAGGGGCCGACGAGCCAGGTGTGGGTGGCCCCCATGGAGTGGCCGTAGCAGCCGATCCGATCGCCGATCACCTCGGGCCGGCTCACCAGGTAGTCGAGGGCCCGCCGCATGTCGAGGATGTTCTTCCACGCCAGGCACTTGCCCGCCACCACGTACTGGAGGAAGGCGAAGCGCTCGTAGTCCCCGCCCGCCAGGTGCGGGCTCTGCCGTGCTTCGAAGCCCAGGGCATCGGGGCAGAGGACCACGTAGCCCTCCTGGGCGAGCGCCAGGCCGGTATGGTGCATGGTATCGCCCGCGAGTCCGGCGGGCTCGCCCTTCCCCAGGTGCCACTGGCCGTTGTGCTGGTGCCAGACGGCCACCGCCGGGGCGGGGCGAGACGGCGAGACGCCTTCGGGGATCAGCAGCCAGGCGGGGACGCGGTCGCCCGGCTCCGACTCATAGCTTACCGCCTCGAGGCGGCAGCCGCCCCGATCGATGACGCGGTGAACCGCCGATCGCAGCAGCCCCGCGGCCGGCCAGGGGCCTCCCAGACATTGCAGCAGCCGTTCCCGCAGCGCTTCCATCGATCGACCCCGTCCTCTGCTCCCACCCGGTGCTACAAGTAGTTCAGCAGCGTCATCTGGAAGATCGTCGCCGAGGCGCGGAGCGAGGCCTCGTAGGCCGCCTGCCGCCCCGCCAGGTCGGAGACCACCTTGACGAGATCGGCGTCGAATTCCACGGAGAGGACCTCGCGGAGGACGAGCTCTTCGTCTTCCAGGCGGCGCTGCATCACGTCGAGCCCCTGTTGCCGGGAGCCGACCTCGGCGCGGACGAAGGTGAGATTCAGTGCCGCGTCATCGAGCAGGTCGATGGCCCGCTGGATCTCGCGGACGTCCTCCTGCTGGAGCGCCGCTCGCAGTCGCAGTAAAGCCGTGAAGACGCCGTCGACCTCTTGGGGGTTGACGTCGCGGCCGGTGAGAACGGCAGGCGCGCCGCCGGCCATGGTACCCTTGGGGTCGCCGAAGTCCACCTCTCCGGTGCCGTCGTTGGCGTGGGTGGGGTCCAGCTCGGCGGTGAAATGGGCGCCGGCGCCGCTTGAGGCCAGCATGTCGATGATCTCGTTGGCCGTCTTGGGGGCGTCGAAGCGGAAGACCAGCCGCCCGGCCCCTTGATCGAAGAGGCTGGACTCTTCGCCCCCCTCGGCGTCCTCGAAGACAATCTGCACGCCGTTCCATTCGGTGCCGTGCCCGAGGGCGCGGAAGATCAGATCGTTGTTCTCCCCGGCAGAAGGGACGGTGGCCTGGGCGACGGCGCCCGGATGGTGCGGCGCGCTGGTCTCCTCCCCGGGGGCGATCAGCCCCAAGGCGATGGCCGCCGTACTCAACATGTGGCGGGTGACGGTGACCTCGCCCGGTCCGCCGCTCTCGTCGACCAGTTCGATGCCGTTGCCCGCAACGGCCAGGCGGGCCGACAGGGGGACGCCGCCGGGCTCGTTGTTCACGGGGTGCTCGTCGATCCGCCGGATGACGTCGCCGACGGTGCGGGCGCCGCTGACGTCGATCTCGAAGGAAACGCCGTCGCTGCGGGTGATGGTGAAGTCGGTCCCCTCGGCGTAGTCGGGGACGCCGCGGCCGTAGTCGAGGTCGGCCAGCAGGGTCTCCTCGGTGAAGGTCCGCAGGCCGAGCTGCGCCGCGGTGGTGCCGCCGTTCTCGCCGACGGAGAAGTCGACGCCGCTGGCCCGCGAGCGAACGTCGATGCCGTTGCCTTGATCGTTGATCTTGGCCTTGAGGCCGATTCCGGCGTCGTTGAGGAGGTTCAGCAGATCTTCGACGCGTTCCGCCGCGGCGAAGCTCACCGTCTGCCAGCCGCCGGCGTTCTGCACGCTGACGCCGGAGTCCTGGTCGAATTCCTCGCCCGCGCCCCAGGCGGTCTCGCCGTGGGCCGCCGGATCGATGAAACCGCGGCCGTCGTCGACGGCGTCGAGGGGATCGAGCCGGGCCGTGAAGGGGATGCCGGCGTCGTTGATCGCCGCCACGACGTCGCGGGCGCGGGTCTGGCCGGCGGCGACGTGGACGGTAATCGAACGGGCGTCTTCATCGTAGCTGACGTACTCGTTGCCGGGCGCGATGGGCGGATCGTCGACGGCAAACTGCACGGAGAAGCCGTTCCATTCGCCGCCGCGAAGCTGCGCTTCGACGATGAAGTCGCTGTCGGGGCCCGCGGAGCGGACCACGGTCCGCGCGCGGACGCCGAAGCAGTCGTCGAGCAGCGTCGTGTTGCGGAGGACGGGGTTGAGGTCCGTCCCTTCGACGGGGACGTTGCCGATGCCCACCTCGCGGAGGATCCCCAGGTCCTTGGCCGTGGTTCCCGCGCTCACTTCGCGGATCGTGAGGTTGCCCTCCGCGTCGTCGAGGGCGATCTTAAGCCCGACGGGAGTGATCTCCACGTCCACGCGGCGCCCGTCGGGCGGACGGGCGCGGATGAGGGCGGCGACGTCGCCGATGGTCTCGGCGCCGCTGAGGTCCACGATGCTCGTGGAGACGCCGTCGGAGATGGCCAGCGAACCGCGGCTGATCCCCTGGCCGCCGTGGAGCTCCCAGAGGCGCGTCTCCGCGGTCATCACGGGGTTCAGGTCCACGCTGCCGCGGACCGCCGCGGAGAGGCCGCCGAAGACCTCGTGGCCGTTCACGTTGGAGTCGAACAAGAGGTCGATATCCGCGTAGCTGGCCAGCCGCTTTTCGTCGCCGAGGTACTCGACGCGGTCGTCCGCCATGAGGAAGGGCCGAAGCTGCGTGTTGGCCCCGGCAAAGAGGTGGCGGCCGCGAAAGCGCTCGTTTCCCGTATCGAAAAGCTGCCGCAGCGCCTGGTCCACCTGCTGCGCGGCCGCCATCCGCTGCTCCGGCGTGTTCGTCGTCCCCAGCGCCTCCAGCGCGACCCCCCGCACCTCGGCCACGATGGCCGAGACGTTCGAGAGGGCGGTATCCGTGGCGCTCAAGTACGACTGGTTGGTCACCAGGTTTGTCTGCACCTGGGCCTTTCGCTCCAGGAGCCGCTGCAAGCTGATCACCCGCATGGCCGCCACGGGGTCTTCGCTGGGCGCTTGGAAACGCTGACCCGTGCTCAACTGGAGCTGCGACTTGTAGATCTGCAACTGGTCGTGCTGCACCTGGCTGAGCAGCCGTTCGCGGAGGAAGATGTCGCTGATCCGCGTGGTGGGGATGCCGATGATCGGGGCCATGGGTCTTCGACCGGCTGGGGTGGCGGCGCTGCGCGCTTCAGAGGTTGACGAGGATGCCGAAGAGCTCGTTGATGGTGGCGATGAAGCGGGACGACGCCTGGAAGGCATGCTGGTAGGCCATCATCTTCACCGCCTCCTCGTCGAGGCTCACGCCGCTGGTGGCCATTTTCTGGCCCCGGAGGGTGACCTCGAACACTTTGGCGCCCTCGGCCACCGCCTGGGCGACGGTGGAGCCCTGCGCCATCTCCCCGACCATGCGGTCGTAGAGCACGGCGAGCGTGGCGCCGTCCCGCGTCGCCAGGGGGAGGTCGAGGAAGCGGGCCAGGTCGACGGCGTTGTCCGTGTCGGCGCCGATCCCCCCGCGGCTGGCGGCAAACAGCTCCGGATCGCGCGCGATGGCGCTGTTGATCCCCATGTCCACCGCCGAGCTGCCGGTGAAGAAGGTGTTGATTCCCAGGGCCGCCAACGCGCCGCTCGTATCGTGGGCGAAGGAGAAATCGTGGTCGGGCGAGTCGCTCTGCACGTGGAGCTTGCCGTCGGCGGTGATCGTGGCGGAGAGGCCGTCGATGGCGTCGAGCGCGGCCGCCAGGCCCTCGAGGGTGGTCTTCTCGCGCGTCCCGCTGAGATCGACGCGGATGTCCGTGGTCCGCGTCATCCCCGTATTCCTGTTGCGGACCAGCACCTGGAAGGAGCCGTTCTCTGGGATGAAGGGCAGCCCCGCCTCGTCCAGGGGGAGGCGTGCGCCGTCCACGGCGTGCTCGCCGGTGAGGGACGTGTAGCCCTTGAGCCCCTGCCCGCCGGAGTGGAGGCGATTGAACTCCCAGATGAGCGTCCGGGCGAAGTCGTCCAGTTCGTCGAGGAATCCGCCGAGCACGGTATCGCGGGCGTCGATCAGCCCGCGGAGCTCTCCCGCAGCCGGCATGAGGCGCGAGTCGGTTTCGGAGAGGTGGATGTGGGCCGTGTTCAGCCCGCGGTCCGTCTCCAGAACCACCTCCACCTCACGGGAGACCCCGTCGAAGACGAGGAAGTCGCCTCCCGTGTAGACCGTCACCCCCCCGCTCTCCTGCTCGACGACGCGGATGTCGATCAGCCGGGAGAGGTTCTCCAGGGCCACCAGCCGCTGGTCGCGGAGCCCCACGGCGTCGCTGTTGGAGAGGTCTCCCCCCTCCGTTTCGGCGATGCGGACGTTCAACACGCGGATCTCCTCGACAAGGCGGTTGATGTCCTCCGCCATGTCGCCGATCCGCTTGTTGGCATCGGCCCGCAGGGTCCGCACCCGCTGGCTCATCCGGGACACGTCCTGGGCCAGCGTCTTTCCTTGCAGCATCGCCAGGTTGCGGACGGAAACGCTCTCCGGCTGGTTGAGCACCTCGGCGATGCTCGAGAAGAAGTCGTTCAGCGCCGTGCTCAGGTCGGTATCGCTCAGCTCGCCGACGATCCCTTCGAGCTGCGCGTACATCTGCTCGAGGGCCTCGCCCCCGGCCCGCTCGCTCACCGCCCCGCGCAGCCGCTCTTCGAGGAAATGGTCGATCTTCTGGATCACCGCCTCGACGCGGACCCCCAGGCCGAGGATCAGGTTTCCGCGGCGCTCCGTCCCTGCCGGGGCAAAGACCGCCTCCTCGCGGATGTAGCCCGGGGTATTGGCGTTGGCGATGTTCTGGCCGACGACCGCCAGGCCGATTTCGTTGGCCCTCAGGGCGTTCGAGGCCAGGCGGATCGAGCTATAGAGCGACATGATCCAGCATTCCCTGCTTCCCCCCTCCCCTCATATCCATTCCGCAGCACGGACATCCTTGTCCGTCGCGCCTGCCCGCTGCACAACGTATGCCTCGGCTCGGACCGCAGTGTCCGACCTGCCGCTTCGGCCTCTTCGCCGTTCTGCCTATCCTGCCCGATCCACCAGCGCACCGGTAGCGGCAACGCCTCCCTCATTTCCATATGTCGGCTGCAAGCGCCCTCCGGTCGCGATAATCTCCAGCAACTGGGAAAGGTGAATGACGCTTTTCTGGGCGATCACCCAGTTGGTGAGGTTCTGGTGCTGCAGCAGCCGCGCCTTGGCGCGCGCCACCTCGACCTGTTGCGGGAGGTTGCCGAGCTCCGTCTTCGGCAGCGTCCGCGCCAGGGCGCCGAGGTTCTCGGCGGGCATCCCTTCGGCAGCGGCGCGGCGGAGCAGGTCCTCGCGTCGCCGCAGGCATTCGCCGAGGCGCTCGATCAGCCGCTCCTCCTCCCGTCCCAGGAGGGCCAGCCCCTCGGTATCCGCCGCCCCCAGGAGCCGGCATTTCCGCGAGATGACCTCCAACGAATCGTCTTGGACGGCGAGCAGCTCCTCGAGCAGCGCGGCCAATTCCCGATCCCAAGCGGTACTCATCGATCGTCCGTCCCCCGAACTGCTGATAGGTTCCGTGAGCAGGAGCAGAAGAAAACAGGAGAGTCCGAGGAGGCCGGAACGTCGTTCATCGTCGGCGCGACGGAGAACCCGATTCTGCCGCCCGCCCCCCTGGATCTCTACTCGCGGGTCGAAATACCCGGTTCCCCGCCCCCCAACTGCCAGCCGCATCTTCTCTCGCGAGCCGTGCCCGGCAGGCGCGCGAACCTCAGCCCAGGCGGCACTCCGCGCCCCCTATTGCCGCCTCAGGCTGAAGAGCTCGAACATCGGCCCGGCGAGCATCTCTCCGCTGTTCTCGGCGAGGCGCTCGGCGAGCACCTGGTCGAGCTGCCCGCGGAAGACTTCCTCCGCCGTACCCCCGTGGAAATAGGCCCCCTTGGGCACCGTGGAGCGCATGGCCTTGAGCATTTCGCCGAAGAGGGTCTGGCCGACGAACGACTGGAAGGCATCGCGCAGCGCCGCCTCGTCGCCCGCCGCCGCGGCCTCCTTGCCGCCCGCCGAGGCTGCCGCAGCCAGCGCTCCCGCAAAATCGGCTTGCCGCCCGGCACCCACCGTTGCGGAGAGCGGGCTTGCGGCATGGTTCAGAGAAACGGGTGCAACGGACATGGCTGCTCTCGCGGAGGGTTTGCTTGCCGAACCGGTAGTTGGGGATAGCGTGTTGAAGAGGGGAGCACCGAGAAGGAGTAGTCACTGACCTTTCACCCCTCCCCACTCACCCCTCGCCACTCATTGAATGATCAGTTGTGCGTGCAGCTTGCCGTTGCGTTCCAGGCCCTTGATGATCTCGATAACGTCCTCGGTGGGCACGTGCAGCGCGTTGAGGGCCTCGACCAGCGACTGCAGAGTCGCTGCCGGCGGCTCCTGCGAATCGAGGGGTACGAAGCGTGCCGCGGCGGCGGCGTTGCCCCCCGCCTCGATCACCAGGTTCTGGTGCGTGACGACCACGGGTCCGATCTGCACCTCCCCGCTGATCACCACGCTGCCGGCCCGTTCGTTGATCACCACCCGCGGGCCCGTCTGCACCTCGACCAGCGGCAGGGCGAGCACCTGGGAGACGAAGAGCACGGGGTGGTCCAGGTACTGTGGCGGCACCGCAACTTCCACGGCGTTGGCGCTCTGCGCCCGCGCCAGCTCCTCGCCTTCGGTCTGGAAGCTGAGTTGGCTGTTGATCACCTCGGCCACGTCCTGGGCCACGGCGAAGTCGGCGTAGTGGTCGCGGAGCACCAGCGTGATCCTCCCCTCGTGGACGAAGGGGGTGAAGAAGCTCTCCTCGAGTCGGCAGCCGCGGTGGATCCGCGCGTTGGTGGGGGTATCGGGGTCGTCCAGGGTGACCGGTCCTTCGGCCGTGGCGTAGACGCGGGGGTTTTGCGGGTCCTCGGGTCCGGATAGAAAGGTCATCAGGAGCCGCCCGCCCGCGAGGCTCTTCGCTGCGCCGATGGAGCTGACGGTGCAGTCGATGCGGTCGCCTTGCAGGGCTCCCGTGGCGGGCACCGTGGCGGTGACCATCACCAGGGCCACGTTCTTCGCATCGCGAAGCTCCGCCGGTCCCCCGCGCCCCAGGGGGCTGCCCATGGCCTGCATGGTCATCGCCAAACTGCGGATCGTGGGCAGGTAGTTCCCGCCGTCTCCCGTGCCGTTGAGCCCCACCACGATCCCCAGTCCCTGAAGCGTATTGTCTTCCTGCCCCTTGACGCGGCAGATGCTTTTCAGCGGCGTCTGCGCGGACGCGGGCGCGGCGAGCACGACGAGCAGGAGAAGCAGGACGGCATATCGCATCGCTTCGTTCCCGGTCATGGAGGCGCCCCTAAAACGGATTCACGCGGTCCAGCCAGAGTTGCACCCAGCCGCGGCGGTAGCCGTCGCGGACGTGGCCGATCTCGCGCTTGAAAATCCGCAGGTCGGCCACGTTCTCGCTGAGCACCGAGTTGTTCGGGAGGATGTCCTCGGGCCGCACCACGCCGGTGAGCGACTGCTCCCAGACCTCCTCGTTGTTCTGGATCGTCCTCCGCCCCTCGAGGACCAGCGTGCCATTGGGGCGGATGTCGACCACCCGGCAGGCGATGCGGAACTTCATCGCGTCACGGGTCTCGAGATCGGCCTCGGTCTTGTACTGCTGGTTGAAGTCGCCGGCCACGGTGGGGTCGCCTTCGTCTTGCGGGTCGGGCCGCAGGCGCAGGCCGTCCAGGAGGATCCAGTCCTTAAGGCCCAATTGCAGGTTCGCCTGGCGGCGGCGGTCCATGCCCCCTTCGCTGATGACCTGGGCCGTCTCGTCAACCACCACGGTGACGAGGTCGTGCAGGCGGATCGGCTGCGGCTCCTCCACCGACTGCCAGATGAGGGAGACGTCGCGCATGCTGAGCGGGCGCCGGTTGCCGGGATTGCCCAAGAGGCTGCCGCTGGGCATTTCGTGCCCGGCGGCGATATTTGCCAGCGTCGCCGCCGTCATGAACGAGACCAGCGCGCTCCAGCGTCGCTTCGTGAACATGGTTTTCGTCGCTCCTTGTCTCGAACATGAGGAAACGGAGGGAACCGAGGGAGAGAAAATGAGTAGTGCGAAGCCATTGATGGAAAACGCGTGGAGCGATGAATCGTTCAACCCTTCCGTCCTTACTTCATCCCTCTCGGTTCGCTCCGTTTCCTCCTGTCAAAAAAAGCCGTTGTGCGAACGTTCCTGCTTGTGAGAGGTCAATGGGCGCGGGGGGCGCGGGCGTAGACTTCGACTTCGCGCACGCCGCTGACCCGCGCCAGGAAGGTGCTGCGCTCGGTGATCGACTCGACGTGGATGAGGTCGCCCTCGGCCCCGTCCTCGCGGGCCCGCGCATGGGTGCGGACTTGGATGCCCGCGGCGCGCGCGTAGACGGTGACCACCTCGCCGCGGCGGACCAGCTGGGGCGGCCGTACGGCGCGGCGGTCGAGCGTGGCCCCGGAGGCCACGGCGCGGGTGACCTCCTGGCCGACCACCTCCTCGACGGAGCGGATCGGTTCGGCGCTCCCCTCGCCGGCCGTTGCGCGGGTGAGCACGACGTCGTCGCCCCGCACGATCGCTCCCCGCGGCAAGGCCCGCGTGGTGACCACCGTAGTCGGGGAAAGGGTCACGTGGGCTTCCACCGGCAAAGGGGCCTGCTCGCCTCCCGCCCCGGCGGTTACCTCGAACTGCTGCCGGCCCACCCAGGGCGGCTGGCCGCCGCGGACCACCATCGGTCCACGGGAGAGGGCATGCCATTGCTCTTCGCCGAGGGCCACCTCGACCTGCCAGCCGCTGCTGCCCGGCACCTGCGCGGAAAGGTGTTGGACGAGGGCCTCGTTCAGCTCGCGGTGTGCCCTGCGGACTGCGGCAGCCCCCAGACGCTCGGCGGCCCGCGCCGTCTCCGCCCCGTGGATCGCCACTTGCGCTGCCCCGGTGAGCCGGTGCGCCGCGAGGTCCACTCCCCGCAGGACGAGCAAGTCCTGCAGCTCGCGGACGCGGAGGAACCGCTGGCTCCCGGGGGCCGGCGCAGGGAAGAGCTCGATCGCCGCCAGGGCGTCGCCCGTCGCCGCGTCGGCCGCCCGGATTTCCGCCACGTCGCCCAGCGTGACCAGGGCGCCGCCGGCCGTGGCCTGGCTCCGCAGATGGAGCTCCGCGGCCGTCGCTCCCCGCCCCCACGCGGCCGCGGCCAGGCACACCGCGATCTCCAGCGCCGTCCGCACGTGGCGCCTCCACTCCCGGCGCGCCGGCGACCGGCTCGAAAGCTCCTTCCTTCGCATCCGTCGGTCATGCATCACGAGGATCTCCTGCGGGCGGCGGGTCTTTCGCCTAGAATCGCTTCAGGTTCGAGACCACCTGCATGATCTGGTCGCCGACTTGGACGCACTGGCTGTTGAGCTCGAAGGCCCGCTGCGTCGTGATCAGGTCGATCAGTTCCTGGACGGGCTCGACGTTCGAGGCCTCGAGCGCCCCCTGGCGGATCCGCCCCAGGCCGTCGAGACCCGGTGGGCTCACGATGGGCGCCCCCGAAGAGTCGGTTTCCGAATAGAGGTTCTCGCCCAGCTTGAGGAGCCCCTCGGGATTGACGAAGGACGCCAGCTCGATCTGCCCGATCTGGGCCAGCTGGGCGTTCCCGGGCTGCTTCACCGAGACGATCCCCTCGGAGCTGATGGAGATCGCCAGCGTATCCTGGGGAACGGCGATGGGCGGCTCGAGGAGGCGGCCGGTGTTGGCCGAGCCCATGACGATCTCGCCGTTGGCGTTCAGGGAGAAATTGCCGGCCCGGGTGTAGTAGATCTCGCCGTTGGGATCGGCCACCTGGAAGAAGCCGGTCCCCTCGATCACGAGGTCGAGCTCGCCGCCGGTCTGCTTGAAGGCCCCCTGCTCGAAGCTCGTCTGTGTGCTGGAGACCCGGCTTCCCAGCCCCACGGAGATGCCCGTCGGCGTGAACTGCCCCGCCGTGTCCTCGGCGCCGGGCATCTTGTAGTGCCGGTAGAAGAGGTCTTCGAAATTGGCGCGGCCGCGCTTGAAACCGGTGGTCTCCACGTTCGCCAGGTTGTTGGCGATCACGTCGAGCTTGGTCTCCATGCCGGACATGCCGGTGGCAGCGGACTGAAGGGCTTGAATGCTCATGGTGAGGGCCAGGGGTCAGAGGTCAGGGGTCAGGGGTC
>SLBP01000068.1:0-47326 GCA_007126245.1 Planctomycetales bacterium | reverse complement strand
GGGAAGAGCCGCGTGGAGAGGTAGCGTTCTCCCAGATCGGGGAGGACCACCACGATCAGCTTGCCCGCGTGCTCCTCCTGACGGGCCACTTGGAGCGCCGCCCAGGCCGCCGCCCCGCTGCTGATCCCACAGAGCATCCCTTCCTCCTTCGCCAGACGGCGGGCGGTCTCCGCGGCGTCGTCGTCGTGGACCTGGATCACCTCGTCGATGATTCCCAGGTTGAGCACGTCCGGAATGAAGCCGGCGCCGATCCCCTGAATCGTGTGCTTTCCGGGCTTGATCTCCTCGCCCCCCATTCGCTGACTGATGACAGGGCTGTTCGCCGGTTCGACGGCGATCATCTTCACGGAGGGTTTGCGGGACTTGAGCACCTCCCCCACGCCGGTGATCGTTCCCCCGGTCCCGACGCCGGAGACCACGATGTCCACCGCCCCCCCCGTATCGCGCCAGATTTCTTCCGCCGTGGTCTTGCGGTGGATCTCCGGATTGGCCGGGTTCTTGAACTGCTGGGGCATGTAGTACTTGTCGTTCTCGGCAACGAGGGCCTCGGCGCGGCGGACGGCGCCGGGCATGCCTTCGGCGGCCGGAGTGAGCACCAGCTCAGCCCCAAATGCCTTCAAGAGGCGTCGCCGCTCGAGCGTCATGCTTTCCGGCATGGTCACCATCAAGCGGTAACCCCGAGCAGCGCACACAAACGCCAGGCCGATGCCGGTATTGCCGCTGGTCGGCTCGATGATGACCGTCTCCTCGCCGATCTTCCCGTCCCGTTCGGCCGCGTCGATCATCGCACGGGAGATGCGGTCCTTGACGCTCCAGAGGGGATTGAAATTCTCCAGTTTTCCAAAGATGGTAGCCAGGCAACCCTCGCTGACCCGCTTCAACCGGACGATTGGGGTGTTGCCGATGGCTTCGGGAATCGATTCGTGCATCCTGGTAGCGGTGCCGACAGCAGCCATGATGGACTTCTCCTCGATCTCGACTGGCCGTTCGTGGTAATGCGGGCGGAAAGGATCCGCCGCGACGTGAGCGGGCATGCCGGGCGCGCCGGCGCGATCCCAGCGGCAGCGTAAAGCGCACGCGGAAATAATTCTAGCCGTTGCGAGAAAACTACCCCCGGCGCCCTCGCGCGAGTGCTCGTGATCGATCGACGATCGTCGAAATTATAACCATCTTTCCAAACATAGTCAACTCGTCGGGGTTGGGCGACCCTCCACTCGCCGGTCCCGAGGGTCGTCGGCCGATTGCGCGGCCTGTGGCAGATGCCGCAATGCCTCGGTTCCTGGCACTCCTTCCGCCAGGGCTGCCGAGCTGCCGCCGCCGAGGAGCCGGCGGCGTTCGGGCTAGGAGTGGTTCGGGGTGGCCCGTATAATCGGCGGCTGTTCGTCGAGGTTCCCGGCCGAGAACAGCCTGGCACGGAAGGGAGGCACGCTTTGCGATCGATCGCCGTCATGAACCAGAAGGGTGGTGTGGGCAAGACAACCACCACCGTGAACCTCGCTGCTGCCCTGGCCCGGCTGGGGCAGCGGGTCTGCGTAATCGACATCGATCCCCAGGCCCATGCCACGCTGCACCTGGGCGTGGAGCCGCTTCCCGAACTTCCCTCGGTCTACGACGTGTTGGCGCGCGAGGCGCCGTTGGCCGCCGTCCGCCGCCAGGTGGAAGGGAACCTGTTTCTCGTCGGCTCGCAGCTCGATCTGGCAGGGGCCGAAGTCGAGCTGGCCGGGGTCGTGGGCCGCGAGATCATCCTCCGCGACCGGCTGCACCAGGACGATCTCGCCCCCGACTACCTGCTGATCGATTGCCCGCCGTCGCTGGGCGTGCTCACGCTCAACGCCCTGGCTGCCGTCGAGGAGGTCTTCATTCCCTTGCAGCCCCACTTCCTGGCGCTGCACGGGCTGAGCCGCCTGCTCGAGACGATCGACCTGGTGGCGCGACGCATCAACGGCCGCCTGCGGCTCAGCGGCGTGGTCCTCTGCATGTTCGACGCCGCCACCCGCCTGGCTCACGAGGTGAGTCAGGACGTGGAGGCCTTCTTCGAGGGGATCAAGGATAGCAAGACGGCCTGGGCGTCGGCGGAGGTTCTTCACACTCGTATCCGGCGGAATATCCGTCTGGCCGAGGCTCCCAGCTTCGGCCAGCCGATTTTCCAGTACGCACCGAACTCTCCCGGGGCGGAAGATTACCACGCACTGGCCGAAGAAGTCCTCGCTCAAGGGGCCCGCAGCGCCGTGGGCTCGGCCGCCGAGGGATAAGGGACGAAGCCAGCCCTTTTCTTCTCTTTTTCGCCGGCTTACCGAGCCGGACGGACGACGCCGATGACCGGGACCGGAAGGGCGGCTTGCACTTCGAGGGCGCAGCGGTAAGCTGCCGAACGGTCGCGGGCGGCCAGCGCCAACGAGACGAACGCCGTGGTCCCAAAGGCGGCGGCCAGGGCGATCAGCAGCGCCGCATCGAAGGCCGCGCCGGCCGCCGGGATTTCTGGCGCGGCGAAATCGACCCGGACGGTGGGAGCGTCGGCGGCTCTCCGCCACGCTGCCCGTTCCTGCCGCAGCGCATCCTGGTAGTTGCCTGCCAGCCGGTCGACCTCGGCGCGGAGCGGGGAGGCGGAATCGCGCGGCCAGGAGGAGTTGGGCGGCACGGCGGGTACAGCAAGGGCTGGTTCCGGCGGGGGCGTCGCCGGAGGAGGTTCCGCGAGGGGCGGCTCGGAGAGGTGTAGAAGGGCGTTTTCGTGCTCCGCCCGGAGGCGAGCGATCCGCTCCTCGGCACTGCGGACCTCGGGATGGGCGCTCGTGCGGTGGACCAGGAGCGACTCGCGGAGCCGCTCCGCTTCGGCGAGCCGGTGTTCCAACTCGACTTGCTGGGGGTTGGCCGCCGGTGCGTGGCTCTCGAGGGGCTCGGGAGGTGTGGGAGGCGGTGGCGGCGGGGTGTTGCGGGCTGCGACCAGGGCCGTGTGGGTCTCTGCCAGTTCGGCAGCGATCGCCTCTTCCAGCGCGGCACGGGCCATCGCGAGCCGATTCCGAAGCGCCTGCGTGGCCGAGGCGGCCTCTTCGGCTGAAGCACGCCGCGATTCCGTGATCGCGGCAGCCGTTTCGCGGGCGATCCGCTCGGCTAGGGAGTTGACCCGCTCGGCTGCCCCGGGCGCGCCTTCGGCGGCTGCATAACCAACCACCGCCTGCCACCTCCCCGCGGAAGCATCGCGAAGGCATTCGATCGTGACGGCCGAGTCCTCTGCGGGCGACGTGATGTCGAGCTGCGCGCGGAGGTGGGCCGGATCGGGTACGGGCTCGTCGCCTATCCCCGAAAGGACGACCCGCGCGGTTGCCGGCAGGGGGACGGCCTCCGAGACATGCCGGCCCGCGAGGACCAAGCCGCCGACGAACGTCGCGAGAAAGACGGTGGCGAGCAGCAGCCAGCGGCGCTGCGGGCGGGGCCGACGACTCGCATCGATTTGGACCTGGGGGGCATGCGGCATCGATTCGGCGTTTCGCAATGCGAAGGGGAAGACGTCAGTGGCATCGGAGCGCCCCAGCGGCCACCTTGAGACCGAATCACCGGCGTTGGGGAGCCCGTTCGGGCTCGTGGACACGACAAGATGTCCGGCAGTTCGTTTAATTACCCCATTTTATCTATGTTGACGCCGGGGGGGATTCCCGAGCGAGAAAGCCGTGCTGCGGCGCGGCGGCAAGAAATACCGCCCGGTCGCGGAATTGGCAATTCGCCGTCGATGCTATACGATATAGTAGTATGAGGGCCAGGATACGACGCCACCAGCGAGGAGGTGAAGGCCATGCGTAGGCACACGATCATCGGGGCGGTTGCGGTGGTGGCCATCGCGGCCGTTACTCAGAATTCGCTTGGGCAATGGACTGGGGGGACTACGGGACGGACGGCCGGTTCGATCCAGGGGGGGGTTACCCAGCAAGGGACGTTCGGTTCACGAACCATCGGTGGCGGCGCTGGGATTATGACGGGGCGGACGATGACGGGCACGCAGCAATTGGGCGCCGGCTTTGGGCAGATGGGGACGGGACAGATCGGCACGGGGATGAACATCGGGCAGCAGGGAACCGGCTTTGTGGGCACCGATGCCGCGACCGCAGGGGACTTCATCGGCCGCGCCGGCCCCGGCGGTGGGCTCCCTCAGGCTGCGACACCTCGGAGCATGAACCTGGACCAGCGACCGCAGCGGACTGCCTTCGGTCAAGCAGGTGCGCAGCGGACGGCCATCGGGCAGGCCGGCGCGCAGCGCGGCCGCACGCAGATTGCCGGTACTCAGGCAACGGGCGAGGCTCCGGCAACGCTCCGGCCCGGTTTCGAGCACCCGCGGGCAGGGGCCCCCCAGGCCGACCAGATTCTCACCAACCGGCTGTCGCAGATGCTCCGGATGCGGATGCCCACGCCCGTTGAGGCGACGGTGCAGGACGGGACGGCAACATTGCGGGGGTTCGTTCGAAGCGAGGAGCAGCGGCGGCTTGCCGAGCAGTTGGTCCGTCTGGAACCTGGGGTCTGGGCAGTGAATAACCAGCTTGCAGTTGAGGAGGACCCGAGGGAGGCACAACCGTTGGCGCGCCCCAGCCCGCAACCGTTCCGGGAGCAGCCGGATGTGATTCCGCCCGGTGGCTCGACGGATTGGCTGCGGGGAGATCAGTCGCCGTTTGTGCCGGATAGGCCCCCGGTCCCCACGGCACGCTCGCCCCAGCCGCGTCGCGATGCGCCGGCGCCTGCGGGGCAAGGCCGGGTGCTGCCGCCGGCGCCCATGCCGGATCCCACGGCGCCTGAGCCTGAGGGTGATGCGTGGGGGTTTGATGATGGTTTTGCGGATCCGATGCCCCAGCAGCGGACGGCGCCCCAGGCGCGGTGGCCGCGGTAGGCCGCGTGAAACCGTGGTGTCTCGGCCTCGTGGGAATGGGGCTGGACCAGTTCGTGCGGCCGAAGCGGGGGGGGACATCGATCGTGGTGGTGGCCAGTTGTGCTTCGGCGGGCGGAGCCGGTTCCTCGTGCGAAGCGCGGTGGACTGCTCCGGTGGGTGCGTAGTCGGCCGTGGCAATCTCGGTCGCCGCAACGCGGGGGGCTTTTTGCGCATTGGGTTCGGGGGAAGCCGCCGTCTCGCGGGGGCCGGGCAAGAGCAGGCGGGTTTGCTCGCTCACGACGACGTGGCCGTTAACGGGCGTGAAGCGGGCGATGAGGCTGATCTCGTGTTGCGGACCCTCGGCCGGTCCCCAGGGCACCCAAACGCTGTACGAGTGCCCGACCTCCGACCGGCTGTATTGGCGCTCCAATTGTTCGGCGGTGATGACGTACTTGCGATCGGGGCGGACGTTGCTCGGATCGCGGCCATCTTCCAGGAACGCATAGATCACCAGGTCGCCTTCGACCCTGACGGGGCGGTTCTTGCCGGGGCCGTAGAACATCAGCCGTCCCCCGAAGCCCCGCGTGGGGGGCCGTCCGGCGGTGTAGTAGACGCTGTCCGTCCAAACGGCGGTAAGGCGCGCGGGGGCCACCGGCTTCTCGTCGAACAACGGCCAGCGGAACGGCTGCGTCACGTTCAGCGGCGTGCAGCCCGCTGCTAGGGCAGGAAGCAAGGCCAAGGCGAAAGAGAGCGATCGGTGCGCGCGGATCATGGCTGCCTCCCTTGAACCCAGCGGGCCTCGGTCTGTGCGGAGCCGGCCGGCTGATGGCTGGCAGCGGCCTCACCGGGGGCGAGGTAGCCGACGCGGGTGTTGTACTGCGAGGTCGGCTCGATCGGCTCGGCCGCGTAGACGGAATGCACCCCCGGGCGTCCTCCATCTCTCCAGGAGGGTTCTTCGTAAGTGGATGGCGGCTGACTGGCGGTGCCGCCTCCGTCGAGTCGCGGACCGCGGAGCGCATCGCGGATCCGCTCACGGAGGGGTTCCCGGCCGGGCGGCCGCGGCGCGGGCAGGAAGGCCCCCTCTTCCTCCGGCGGAGCAAGTGGCCGCTGCGTGCCTGCGGGGAAGCCCTCCTGCAAGGGCGGAGCCAACTGGGGTTCTGCGGGGAGATGAATCTCTTCGGCGGTGGGGTCGTAGAAGGGGTAGATCACCGGCGTCTCGCTGCTGGACCACTCGTCGGCGCGCCCGCGAAGGCCTCCGTCGCCGTGCAGGGCGACCACGTCGGCCAGGCACCAGTTCATCCGCGCCGCCTCGATCTGCTTGAGGCGGTCGGCGTCGGCCTCGTCGTGGACGATTTTCGGGGTCATGATGATCAGCAGTTCGGACCGGTTCTCGTCCGTGCCTTCGTAGCTGAACAGGCGCCCCACCACGGGGATGTCGCCGAGGATGGGGACCTTGCGCTGGAATTCCGACTTCGACTTGGTGATCAAGCCGCCCAGGACGATCGTCTGCCCGTCCAAGGCGCTGACGGTGGTCTGGGCGCGGGTGGTATTGATCCGCGGAGCGCGGACCACCTGCCCCTCGAAGGAGACGGAGATGGGGATGCCTTCGGCCTCCGGACCGACGTCGGACTTTTCGGCGTTGAGCTCCATGACCACGAGGCCGTCGGGACTGATCCGCGGCGTGACGAGGAGGATGAGGCCCACCTCTCGGAAGGTGATGATATTCTGCTGGCCGAACTGCGTCAGTTGCGTGCCCGTGATGGTGGGCACGTCCTGGCCGACTTGGATGAAGGCCGTCTGGTTGTCGAGCGTCATCACCTGCGGGCGGCTGAGGATCTCCAGGCGCCGCGCGTCCTGGAGGGCGCGGATGAGCACGCTCACGCTCTCGCTGGAGGCGGAGAAGACGAAGCCGCCGTAGCCCAGCCCCGGGTTGCTCCGCCCCAGGGCGAAGTGCGATAGCCCCTGGGTGCCGATGCGGTCGCGGCGGCCGGCATCGCGGAGGACATTTCCGAGGGGGCGGTTGTTGAAGGCGAAGCCGGGATCCATCGCCCCGTCAACGACGGCCGAGCGATCGAAGAGGATCGAGTCCTGCAGGCCCAGCTCGACGCCGAACTCGTAGAGGTCGTCCAGCACGACCTCGGCGATGAGCACCTGGATCATCACCATGGGCGGGCGCTCGTCGAGCTGCTCGACGAGCTCGGCGACCTCGTCGAAGAACCGCTCCGTGGTGCTCACGATGAGGCTGTTGGTCACCGGTTCGGCGACGATCACCACTTCGCGCTCGATCTGCTCGTAGGGGCTTACCAGCCCCGGGGCGATCTGCTGCACCTGCCGCTCGCTGGTGAGGAACTGGTTGATCGTGGCGGCCACGTCGGTGGCCGGCGCGTTCATGAGCCGGTAGACCACGGTCCGCCGCCGGCGGATGTCGGGGTCGTCGAGCCGCAGCAGGATGGCCTCCACCACGGTGAGCTCCCCGCGGGAGCCGGTGGCGATGATGCTGTTGGTCCGCACGTCGACGCCGAACCGCAGGGGGATCAGCGAGCTTTCTCCGGGGAGGGCCGCCGTCTGGACACCGGGGGGGGCGGCCACCAGGGGGGCGAAGAGGTTCTGGAGCATGTCGGCCAGCGCCTGGGCGTCGGAATGCATGATGGTGAAGACCTTGATCTGGGCCTCGGCGGTGGGGAGCTGATCCAGCTCGCGGACGAGGGCCGCGATCAGCCCCATGCTCTCTTCCGGGGCGGCCACGATCAGGGCGTTGGTACGGGGATCGGGCGTGACGCGGATCCCGGTGAGGATGCCCGAGTCGATCTGTTCGTGCCCCTCCGGGGCAACGGTGATGAAGCGGAGCATGAGCGACTTCTCGTCGATCTCCCCGGTAACCGCCTCCTGGAGGATGGGTGCCAGGTCCTCGGCCAGCGTATGCTCGAGCTTGAAGATGCGGATGACGTTCAACGCCTCACCGGTGGGCGTGTCGATGCGGGCGATCAGGGCGGCCGCTTCGGCCATGTCGCGGGGGGGCGCCTGCACGATCAGCGAGTTGGAGCGGGCGTCGGTCACCACCCGCACTCTGGTCCCCAGTGCCTCGCGCTCGATGAAGAACTCCTGCACCGTGGCTGCCGCCGTGGCCGCGGCGGCGTGCCGCAGGCGGAACATGCGGAACTGCGTCAGCGGATCGACGGGCTGGTCGAGCCGCTCGATGAGGTCGGTCACCGTCTCCACGTTCTCCTCGCGGCCGATGAGCAGGATGGCATTGGGCTTGACCAGGGCCGTGATGCTCACCGTCCCCTGCCGCGGCGCGTAAACGGTTCCGTAAAGCTGGTCCACCAGGGCCGCGAGCGCCTCGCTGTCGACGTGCTCCAATTGGTAAAGCGCGATCTGCGGCTCGGTGACCACGGCGAGTTCCTCGAGCTGCTCGATGATCTCCAGAACCCGCTGCACGTCCCGCTGGTGGCCGCGGATGACGAGGGTGTCGAGCCCTTCGAGCATCTCGATCTGCACCGGCCCGATCAGGCCCGTGGCCTCTTCGAGTTCGGGCTGCACCGCCTGGTCCGCCGGCTCGGGCTGCTGCACGGCGACCGGCTGGGCGCCGCCGGTGGCCGGCTGCCCGTTCTCACCGTTGGGCTGGAAGAGCGTGGCCATGAGGGGGTTGCCTGCCGTGCGGCTCAGGGCCGCGGCGCGGGGGAGGTTCACGGAATGGATGGCTTCGATGACTCGCGACAGGTCCCGCGGACGTGCGGCGCCGACGGGGACCACCCGCGTCTGCTGATCCGCCGTCTGCGGGACGTCGAGGGCGCGGATGAGACGGACGGCGGCATCCACCGCAGCGCCGGGACCCTGCAGAGCTATCTCGCCCGATCGGCGATCGACGTTCACCCCCAGCACCCCGTGAGCTGTGGCCAGGCGGTAGGAGCCGGTGGGACCTTCGATCCCGGTAAGCGACTCCAGCCGCCCGGCGAGCATACCCACCAGTTGGCTCTCGAGGATCTGCGGATTCGTTTGGCGGAGCTGCAGGCTCTGCGACCGCATGGACGGTTCACCGCTTTCGCCGGGCTGCCCGCCGTTGCCGGGAAGCGCCCCCGGTGGCGGGGTGGTGTCGGCCGTGCCGGCCGGAGCCGGCCGGGGCACTGAGACCCGACCCTGCGGATTGATCATTCCCTCGACCAGGTGGTGAATCTCGGGCGGGGCCAGCACAAGAATCTGGGCGCCGCGGCCATCCGCCACAACTCGGACGTCCGGGAATTGGCCGAGCTGCGCCTGGAGGCGGGCGGCGGTCGCCTGCTCTGCCCCGGGCTGGCAGGGATAGGCACGGAGCTGCGGATCGGGAGGGGCATCCTCGGCGGCCGGCATGGCCGCCTGCTGGACACCGTAGCCCCGGGCTCCCGGCTCCGCGGTACGGTCGACCCAGCGGACGGGATTCGCCTCTCCGGAGCCCCGCGAGCCCGAGACCGTCTCCCCAGCGGCCCGGGACACCGCCGAGAGCCACAGAAGGGCGACCAGTATTCCCAAGACGGCGCATGCCCGGGGCGACGACCGCCACACGGGGATCCGGCAACTCATGTCCATCGAGCCCGTCCGTTCCGTCGAATAGCAGATGACAAGTCTCCCGCCCTGCCTCTGCTCCATGCATCGGCGTTACAGGCGTTACAATCGGAAGACTCTGCCCATTTCTCCAGATTTTTGGCGGCTTCGGCGGAAAGTGCAGCCTTTTTCGCCTGCGGTGTGTCTTCGGAACGGGAAGCGTGGGTGAAATGGGGGCTTAAGTGAATTGCCGGCACGTTGTGCGGCCCCGCGTGCGTACGCTCTGGCCGCTAGAGGCATAGCCTGAAAGAGGGGGTTGCGGGCCTCAACGGCGCGACCCCGCCGGAAGGCATGATTCCGCAGGTTCGTTTCGGGGGGTGCCCGGCGGGCTCGCCGGACGGCGGAGCCCCTTGTACAACCCCCATACCCACGACAGGGCAAGCCAGGCCGTGGTGCCGCAGGCAATCCCCAGGATGTTCTCGATGAAGTCGAGGAGGGAGGGGGTTCGGGGGGGGACGAGTGCCTGGAGCGCTTCCGTTCCCGCGGCGTACGCCACGAGCGCGGCGGTCCAGGCCCAGGCGGGCAGTGGAGGGCGGCTGGCGGCGACCAGGAATCCGAGCACCGAAAAGGCCAGGAAATGGTGCCCGACGGGAGGGGCCAGCTTGGCCGCCGTACTCGCCCCGAAGAGGCTGAACGGGCTGGGGTGGAGCAGCAGCAGCGTCAACAGCACGGCATAGACGCCCAGCAGCAGTCGGAAGAGACGCATCGGCAGTTCGGCTTCGGTGGGCTGGCGGGGATTCGGGCGGCACGGGTACGTGAGCCGCCAACCGGCTATTGTACCTTCCCGGAAAGTCTACCCGAAATACTGCACGGCATTCCGGAAGACGGCCAGCCCGTCTCCGGTCTCCCCGGCCTCCCCGCGGGTCCAGCGGGGGTGGTGCGTGGGATCGATGTGCCGCTCGGGGTGCGGCATGAGGCCGAAGGCGCGGCCCGTGGCGTCGCATGCCCCGGCGACATCGCCCCAGGAGCCGTTGGGGTTGGCCGGATAGGGGACCGTCGGCGCCGCCCCGGCGTCCGCGGCGCCTTCGCCGCGGAGCGGCCGATAGCGGAGGACGAGTTGCCCGGCGGCTTGGAGGGCGGCAAAGGTCTGCCGGTCGCGTGCCACGAATTTGCCCTCGGCGTGGGCCACGGGGAGGTACATGGAGTCGATCCCCTTGAGGAAGACGCAGTGGTCGCCTTCGGCGGCCAGGCGGACCCAGCGGTCCTCGAAGCGGCCGCAGTCGTTCCAGGTCAATGTGGCGGGGGGAACGCCCTCAGGGTCGGGCGGGAGGATCATGCCGGCCTTGATCAGCACCTGAAAGCCGTTGCAGATCCCCAGCACCAGCTTGTCGGCGGCCCGGAAGGCTTCGAGGGCGTCGGCGAGGTGGTGTTCGAGGCGGCTGGCGAGGATGCGGCCGGCGGCGACGTCGTCGCCGAAGCTGAAGCCCCCGGGGATGCACAGAATCTGGAAGCGCCCCAGCAGGGCGGGCGCCTCCATGAGACGGTTGACGTGCAGTCGCTCCGCCCGGGCCCCGGCGCGCTCGAAGGCGAAGGCCGTCTCCAGGTCGCAGTTCGTGCCGGGGGTGCGGAGGATGAGGACTTCCGGTTTGGGCATCGGTTCCGTTGCCTGATAGATTTAGAAAGAGTTCCCACTCGTTCCCGAGTTCCAGCTTGGGGAACGCCCGTTCGCGAAGCTTTGCTTCGCCGAGCCCCGGCACCACCTCAGATCCCCTCGACGACTGCCTCGGTCCTCCCTGCGCGGTGAATCTGCCCACCCTTGTCTCGTTCCCAATCTCCATCTTGGCGCACCGCTCCGAGAAACGTTGCTTCACAACGCTCCGGATTCACCAGCGCAGCGGCGCCTGCCAGGATTCCTTCAGGGCGTCGATGGCCGCGTCGATGACCGCCGTGCCGTGGTGGGTGATCGTCAGCCGGCTCGTCTCCTCGACATGGCCGATCCGCGCCGCGGGCAACCCTTCGAGGGCGGCCTCGAAATCGGCTGCCTGCTCCGGCGGAACCTCGCAGAGGAACCGCGTGTTCGACTCGCTGAAGAGGAGGGCCGCGGGATGGGCCGCCGCATCGGTGTGCGGGATGCGGTTCAGCTCGATGCGCGCTCCCAGCCCGCCGGCAAAGGCCATCTCGGCGGCGGCTACGGCCAGCCCCCCTTCGCTCAGGTCGTGGCAGGCCCGCACCATCCCCTGGGGGGCGGCCGCGGGCAGCGGCGCGTCGGCAGCGACGCCGAGCGGTTGGCCGAAGACCCGCACCGTGCCTTGGCGAATGGCCGTGTGGAGGGCGGCGAACGTCTGGCGGGCCCCTTCGGCGTCGACCTTGGGGACGCGGCCGCCGGCCAGGCCGCGGACCAGCCCGAAGTGCGATCCGCCCATCTCGCAACGCGTCAGCCCCACCAGGTAGAGCGCATTACCGGCGGCCTTCAGGTCCATGGTGACGCAGCGGCGGACGTCCTCGACAATCCCCATGGCACTGATCAGCAGCGAGGGCGGGATGGCAATCGGCTCCTCGGCGCCCTGGGGGCGGAACTCGTTGTTGAGGCTGTCCTTGCCGCTGATGAAGGGCGTTCCCAAGGCCACGGCCAGGTCGTGGCAGGCCAGGGCCGCCCGGACCAGCGAGCCGAGCGTTTCGGGACGTTCGGTGTTTCCCCAGCAGAAGTTGTCGAGGATGGCGATCCGCTTGGGATCGGCCCCCAAGGCGATGCAGTTCCGCACCGCCTCGTCGATGGCCGAGGCGGCCATCCAATAGGTATCCAGATCACCGTAGCGGGGATTCATCCCGCAGGCGACGGCGATACCCCGGTAACTCTCGAGCCGGGGGCGGAGCACGGCGGCGTCGCCGGGCCCGTCGTTCTCGACGCCCACCAGGGGCTTGACGACGCTTCCCCCCTGGACCTCGTGGTCGTACTGGCGGACGATCCATTCCTTACTGGCCACGTTCAGCGCGCCGAGGATCGCGTGCAGGTCGGTGGTGTAGCCGGTGGCGGCCGGCTCGGGCAAGGGCATCTCGACGGCCGGCGGGGGCGTGTAAGCGGCCTCGCGGACCACGGGGGGGCGACCGCCATGGAGGAAGTCCATGGCCAGATCGGCCACCTGGTGCCCTTCGTAACGCAGCACGAGGCGGCCGGTGGGCACGAAGCGGCCGATCACCGTGACCTCGACTCCCTCGGCCCCGCACAGCGCGGCGAGCGCCTCCCACTTTTCCGGCGGCACGGCGAGGACCATCCGCTCCTGGGCCTCGGAGATCCAGATCTCCGTGTAGGAGAGACCCTCGTATTTCAGCGGCACTTGCTCGAGGTCGACCTCGGCGCCGATCTTCTCGCCCATCTCGCCCACGGCGCTGGAGAAGCCGCCGGCGCCGCAGTCGGTTACGGCGTTGTACAGGCCGCGGTCGCGGGCCGTCAGGAGCACGTCGAGGAGCATCTTCTCCGTGATGGCGTTGCCGATCTGCACGGCCCCGCCGGAAATCGCGTCGCTTTCGTGGGTCAGTTCGGCGGAGCTGAAGGTGGCCCCGTGGATGCCGTCGCGCCCCGTGCGGCCGCCCACGGCCACGATCAGGTCGCCCGGCTGCGGGCGCTTGAAGGACATGTTGCGGGGGAGCAGTCCCACGTTGCCGCAGTAGACCAGGGGATTGCCGAGATAGCGGGAGTCGAAGTAGACGGCGCCGTTGACGGTGGGGATGCCCATGCGGTTGCCGTAGTCGCGGACTCCGGCCACCACGCCCCGCATCACCCGCCGGGGGTGGAGCGCGCCGGCCGGCAGCGCGTCGGCCGGGGTGTCGGGGGGGGCGAAGCAGAAGACGTCCGTGTTGCAGATCGGCTTCGCCCCCATGCCCGTGCCCATCGGATCGCGGATCACGCCGCCGATGCCCGTATTGGCCCCGCCGTAGGGCTCCAGGGCCGAAGGGTGGTTGTGGGTCTCCACCTTGAAGCAGACGTTGTACCGGTCGTCGAAGCGGACCACCCCGGCATTGTCGGCGAAGACGCTCACGCACCAGTCGTCCTCGCCGGCCCGCCTGCGGATCGTCTCCGTGGCGGCGAAGATCGTCTCGCGGAGCATGTTGGCGAACTCGCGGGTGCCGTGCTCGTCGCGGTAGCGGATCCGCCCGGCGAGGGTCTTGTGGCTGCAGTGCTCGCTCCACGTCTGGGCGAGCGTCTCCAGCTCGACGTCCGTCGGGTCGCGGCCGGCGGCGCGGAAGTGCTCGCGGATGGCTGCCATCTCGGCCAGGGAAAGGAAGAGCTGCCCCTGGCGGGAAAGCTGCATCAAGGCTTCGTCGTCCATCGACCCGATGGGGACCGAGACGCGCTGGAACCGGTAGGGTGTGCCGAACTCGAGGCGGTCGAAGGCCAGGGGACCGGCGACGACCTCCTCGATGGCGTCGTTGGCCAATACCTTGGCCGCCAGTGCGGGGAGCCGCTCCTCGGGCACGCCGGCGATCCAGTATTTCTTCAGCGTGCGGACGGCCTCGACGGGGATTGCCAGGTCGGCCGCCGTGGCCAGCACGCTCTCGGCCACCGGATCGGTCACGCCCGGCTTGGGAAGGACATGGAGCAGGTGCCAGTCGGCCGCCGCCTCGCCGTCGGCCGGCGCCGCGGCCAGCAGCGGATCGCCCACCGGGGCGGAGAGGGGCGTCTCCACGACGAAGTCGGCGAGCAGGGCGCGCGTCAGCCGCGTCACCTGCTGGTCGTCGAGGGATCCTTGCAGGAGGAAACCGCGGGCGGAGCGGACTCGCGGTTCTGCGGCCAATCGGAGATCGATTGCATCGGCCACCACGCCGCAGGCCGGAAGGTCGGGCTGACCGGGGGAGGGGTGGATGTCAACTTCCCAAAGCATCGCGGTTCCTCTTCCCGGTGGCGAGGATCTGCTCCATGGCCTCGTCGTCGCCGTTGCGAATGGCTGTAATGAGGGCATCGAGGTTGTCCCGAAAGGCACCCAGTGCTCCCAGGACGTTGTCGCGGTTGTGAACAAATATATGCCGCCAGAGCTCGGGATCGCCGGCGGCGATTCGCGTGGTATCGAGTACACCGGTCCCGGCGAAACGGAAGTAGGACTCGGGCAGCGTCGCCGCCAGGATCGAGGCCACGGCGTGGGGGAGGTGGCTGATGACGGCCACCGTGCGGTCGTGCTCCGCGGCCGTCATCTGCACGACCACCGAGCCCAGCGACGCCCAGAAGTGGTGCAACGTGTCGTAGTCCTCGGCGCGGGTGTTCCGCGTGGGGGTCAGCACGGCGACGCGGCCCTCGAAGAGGTCCGCATCGGCATGGGCGGGGCCCGCCCTGTCGCTGCCAGCCAGCGGGTGGCTGCCCAGGAAGCGGCAGCCGCGGGGGAGCCCCTCATCGAGGGCCGAAACGATCGAGACCTTGGTGCTGCCCGCGTCGGTGATCAACGTCCCTTCCCGACAATGGGCCGCCACCCGCTGCACGTCCTCGACGATCCTGCCCACGGGCGTGCACACGATGATCAACTCGGCCTCGGCAACCCCTTTGGCTAGCTCGATGGTGGTGTTCGTCACGGCCCCCACACGGCGAGCCGTCCGCAGAGTGGCCTGGCGGCGGCCCACCCCGATGACCCGGGGGGCCAAACCACGTTTCCGGAGTGCCAGCCCGATGGAACCGCCGATCAGGCCCACCCCGACGATGGCCACGGTGCCCAGACATCTCATGGTCGTGCTCGCTGGCGTTCGCAAGAGGGTGACGAACGGAACGCGGGAGCCGCCCATTGTAGCAGACTCCCGCGGCGTCGGGGCGGGGGACCCCAGCGACGGGCAGATGGTGACCGGGCTCCAACTCGAGGACCGCATGTCCGCGAGGCTCGGCCCTACCGCCCGCACCCGCCTCCAATCCTTCTCCCGGAGGGGTTCGCTGGTTCACCCCGGATTCGCACCTCTGGGTTGCCGCGTATGGCGGGGCCTGCCCGATTCATCGGGGCCTGGACAGACGAGGGTCAAGCCGGAACGGCCCGGGTCGGCCGATCACGATGCGGCGGAAATCCGGGTGGGCCGGATTGATCAGGTAGTTCCACTCGGATTCGACAACCACGCTCGGCACTCGCAACACTGCCGACCGCGCCTCCCGAACCCAGCGGTCGCCAATCTCCTGCCAGGAAACGCGCCTTCGAATTCAGCCACCACCCGCTTGGGAACGAGGATCGCCGGGAGCCTCCTGCGCCTTCCGGTGGAAGCGGCTCGCTAGGGACCTGAAGACATCCGTCCAGAATGGGGGGGCTGGACATGAAACGGAATACTGGCGAGAATGGCACGCATCTTGCTGTTGGCGAATCCGCCCTCCGCGATCGGCACCGCCGATCCTCTCGATTGCCCTGCCGTTTTTTCCCATGCACGATTCCGTCCGTTCGGCCCTACTCCCCTGGTATCGCTCGGGGCTGCGTTTCTCCTGCACCGGCTGCGGGGGATGCTGCACGGGGGCGCCAGGATACGTGTGGGTGAATCGGGCCGAGCGCGAAGCCCTGGCGAAAGTGCTCGAGATGCCGCTGGCGGACTTCGAGCGGTCGTATACTCGGGCGGTGGGTGCGCGGATGAGCCTGGTGGAGCACGCCAACGGCGACTGCGCCTTCTTCGACCCCACCACCCGCCGTTGCCGGGTCTATGCGGTCCGCCCCCGGCAGTGCCGCACGTGGCCCTTTTGGCAGTCGAACCTGCGAACTCGGGAAAACTGGGAGGCGGTCTGCCGGGCGTGCCCCGGGGCCGGCTGCGGGCCGGTGGTCTCCTTGGAAGAGATCGAAGAACGGGCGGCAGCGATACGAATTTAAGGGCCGCTAGCGGAAAATCCAGGCGGCCCCTGGAAGAAGCTCCGGCGGACCAGTATAATCCCGCTTTCTATCCCCCGCCTATTGGCAGCCCAATTTGCCGGGCCCGGAGGGATCGGCGCACCGGTTTCCGGCCGAAGATGATCGTGGCGAGTGGCCCCGAGGGCCCTCATGTCTGACTGCCCGAATGACGGGCCACCTGAACCAGGCCGTGTGCCGCACCGCGGTGGGGGCGCCGGAGGACGAGGGTCGCGGAGGTTTCTGCCCGGCGGGTGTCGGGCGTCGTGGTTTTCGCGGTAGGGGCCGTTCGGATATGGCAAGGTGGCGTTTCGGGACCGTAGCACCCGTTTTCAAGGAGATGCATTGTGGCAATTCGCGTGGGAATCAACGGGTTCGGCCGTATCGGCCGCTTGGTTTTTCGTGGCCTGGCCGCCAAGCCGGACGTGTTCGAGGTCGTGGGGATCAACGACCTGACGGACAACAAGATGCTGGCGCACCTGCTGAAGTACGACAGCATCCACGGCCGCTTTCCGGGGAAGGTCGAGTTCGACGACCAGCACCTGATCGTTGGCGGCAAGAAGATCCGCGCCCTGGCGGAGAAGGAGCCGGCGAAGCTGCCCTGGAAGGAGCTGGGCGCGGAGATCGTCGTGGAGAGCACCGGCCGCTTCGTGGCCAAGGCCTCGGCGGAGAAGCCGGGCTTCGACTCGCACCTCCAGGCGGGTGCCAAGAAGGTGGTCATCTCCGCCCCGGCCAAGGGCGAGGACCTCACCTGCGTGCTGGGCGTGAACGACGACAAGCTTACCGCCGAGCACAAGTGCATTTCGAACGCGAGCTGCACGACGAACTGCCTGGCCCCGGTGGCCAAGGTGATCCACGAGAAGTTCGGCATAGTCAAGGGCCTAATGACCACGGTCCACGCCTACACGAACGACCAGAACGTGCAGGACTTCCCCCACAAGGATCCCTACCGTGCCCGCGCCGCGGCCTTGAACATCATCCCCACCACCACCGGCGCCGCCGAGGCCGTGGGGCTGGTCCTCCCGGAACTCAAGGGGAAGCTCACGGGCTTCGCCCTCCGCGTCCCCACCCCCACGGGCAGTGCCGTGGACCTGACCGTGGAGACCGCCAAGCCGGTGACCGTCGACGCCGTGAACGCCGCCATGCGCGAGGCCGCCAACGGCCCGCTCAAGGGCATCCTCGGCTACGTCGAGGACCCCATCGTCTCGACGGACATCATCGGCGACCCGTTGAGCTCGATCTTCGTCGGCCCCTGGACCCGCGTCGTCGGCGATACGATGCTCAAGGTCCTCTCCTGGTACGACAACGAGTGGGGCTATAGCTGCCGCACCGTGGATCTGATCGAGAAGATGGCCAAGCTGTAGGCCGCCCGTTCGAGAGACGCTTCTCCATCCCTCCCTCGCACCTCCGCCCTTCAGGATCTGCCTTGCGTGGCAGGGCGGTTTTGTGTATCTACCGCTGGGCTAGGCAACTTGTGAAAGGGCCACTCCGTCTGGGGGGCGGTTGCGCGGCCGGGCCCGGTTGGACTGCCGGGCTGGCGGTCTCCTTACGCTAGACGGCCGAGGGTGGCGCGAGGAGCAGGCGGCATGGACGTTCAGAGGACCGGCAAGGCAGCGGATACCCGCCCGAGTCCGGTCCGGAGGATAACGAAGGTTGGCCTGCTCGCGGCGCTGATCTTATGCGCGGCCGGCTGCGCCTCGGGTAACCGGGGGCCGGTCCTCGGCGGCTTGCCGGGGTTGAAGAACCTCCACCTCCCCGAATTCAGCCGCCTGCGCCCCTCGAACGACCGCGACTGGTCGCCCGACCAGGCACTCCTCTCCTACGCGGAGTTTCACGGCAGCCAGGTCACGGTCCGCAACATCCGCCACTGCCGCTACGGCGCTACGGACGAGGACTACACGGTCGCCCATTACGATCAGACCTGGGAGCTGGACGCCGTTCGCAGCGTCGATTTCATCGTGGTTCCCTTCAACGAGAGCCCCAGCCTGGCACACACGATGCTCAGCTTCGGCTTCGACGGGGGCCAGTATTTGGCGGTTTCCGTGGAGATCCGCAAGAAGACGGGCGACCGCTACGACCCGGTCAAGGGGATGCTCAATCAGTTCGAAATCCATTACGTCATCGCCGATGAGCGCGACGTGATTCAGCTCCGCACGATCCAGCGCCTCAACGACGTGTACGTCCACCGCCTGCGGCTCAGCCGCGAGCAGGCCCGCGAGGTGTTCGTCGACGTCATGCACCGTCTCAACCGCCTTGCCGACCAACCCGAGTGGTACCACACCCTCACGAACAACTGCACCACGAACATCGTCGACCACGTCAATCGCGTCCTGGCGGTGAAGATTCCCTATTCCCACCACGTGCTTCTTCCCGGCCACATCGACCGCTACCTCTACGACCTGGGGCTTCTCGAGACCGATCTCCCCTTCGAGCAGGCGCGCGAGCGGGCCCGGGTGAACTATCTCACGTACGTCTACCGCGACCGCCCCGACTTCTCGATCATGATCCGGCGCTAACGGCGCGCCACGCCGCCCCCCCGGCCCCGTCCGGGCGGGCGGGAAGCGACCTTTGCCAGGCGGAGCTGCCTCCCTGCCGCGAAGCGGTTCGTCCCCCGGGGACCGCCCGCGCGGCATCATCGGCGGAACCCCGGTTCAATCCCATTCAGAAGGTCGCTGGATTGCCGTGGGTTGCTGCTTGAACCGGGAAAAGAGTGGGGTATGGTGGTGTGTCGTCGAAAGACTTGCGGCGTACGGCCTTAACGAGGAGGAATCATGGAGCGGACGCTTGTGCTGCTGAAGCCCGACGCTGTGCAGCGGCGGCTCGTGGGCCGGATTCTGGCCCGCTTCGAGGATAAGGGGCTGAACCTGGTGGCGATGAAGCTGATGAAGGTGACGCAGGACTTGGCGCGGCGGCACTATGCCGAGCACGTCAAGAAGGGTTGGTACCCCGGGCTCGAAGAGTTCGTGACGAGCGCACCGCTGGTGGCCGCGATCATCGAGGGGCCGGAGGCGATCGGCGTCGTTCGGGAGATGGTCGGAGCCACGAACGGACTGGAGGCCGCCCCGGGCACGATCCGCGGCGATTTCAGTTGTAGCCGGCAAATGAATCTGGTCCATGCCTCGGACGGCCCCGAAGCGGCGCGCCGCGAGATCGAGATCTTCTTCGACGCCGCAGAAATCCACTCCTACGAGCCCGCGATCCATCCCTACTTGCGAGCGGCGGGCGAGCAATAAGCGCGCGGCGCGGGGAGGCGCCGTTTCGCTGCCGCCGGGCATCCCCCGGAAGCCCCCCGTGGGGGCACTGCAAAGAGGTGGCTACGACTGCGGCACCGGCGGCGATCAGGAGATCCCCTGAGCCAGCATGGCGTCGGCGACCTTCACGAAACCGGCGATATTGGCGCCCCTCACGTAATCGATGAAATCGCCCTCGCGGCCGTACTTCACGCAGTTCTCGTGGATCGAGCGCATGATCTTGCGGAGCTGGCCATCGACCTCCTCGCGGGTGCGGTGCAGCCAGGCGGCGTTCTGGCTCATTTCCAATCCGGAGACGGCCACCCCCCCGGCGTTGGCCGCCTTGCCGGGTCCGAAGAGGATTTTTTCCTCCAGGAATACGTCCACGCCCTCGGGGGAGGTGGGCATGTTGGCCCCTTCGCTCACGCAGCTGCAGCCGTTGGCGACCAGATTGCGGGCGTCGCGGGCGTCGATTTCGTTTTGCGTGGCGCTGGGGAAGGCGAGATCGCAGGGCACGTCCCAGGGCCGCTTGCCGGCGAGAAACTCGGCTCCCTGGAACCGCTCGGCGTATTCGGCGATCCGCCCCCGGCGGCGGTTCTTCAGCTCCATGACCGAGGCGAGCTTTTCCTCGTCGATGCCTGCTCGATCGACAATGGTCCCTCCCGAATCGGAGAGGGTGATCGGCTTGGCACCGAGCTGGAGGAGCTTCTCGCAGGTGTATTGGGCGACGTTGCCCGATCCGGAGACGGCAGCCGTCTTGCCCGCGAATCCCTCACCGCGGGTGGCGAGCATCTCTTCGGCGAAATAGACCGCGCCGTAACCGGTGGCCTCGGGGCGGATCAGCGAACCACCGTATTCCAGACCCTTTCCCGTCAACACCCCGCAGAAACGATTGGCCAACTTCTTGTACTGCCCGAACAGGAAGCCGATCTCGCGGCCGCCGACGCCGATGTCGCCGGCGGGCACGTCGGTGTCGGGGCCGATGTGGCGCCAGAGCTCGCTCATGAAGGCCTGGCAGAACCGCATCACTTCGCCGTCGCTCTTCCCCTTGGGATCGAAGTCCGAGCCCCCCTTGCCGCCGCCCATCATCAGCGTGGTGAGGCTGTTCTTGAAGACCTGCTCGAAGGCCAGGAACTTGAGCACCCCGAGGGTCACGGTGGGATGAAACCGAAGGCCGCCCTTGTAGGGCCCGATGGCGCTGTTCATCTCCACGCGGTAGCCGCGGTTGACGTGGACTTCGCCTTGGTCGTCGGTCCAGGTGACCCGGAACTGGATAACCCGCTCCGGTTCCACCATGCGCTCGAGGATCCTCGCCTTGCGGTAGGCGGGGTTGGCTTCGACAACCGGCATCACCGACTGCACCACCTCCCAGACCGCCTGGTGGAACTCCAGTTCGCCGTAGTTCTTCGAGACCACTTGGTCCATGAACTCGCGGACGAGATTCGAAAGGGACGGGGTGCCTTGCAGCGGAGAGAGGGTCTGGGACATCGGTCAACTCCAGGAGCGGGCACGGGAATCGAACGCGGCGCGGGCCCATCGTCCGGCGGCCCGCAGGGAACGCCGGTCGGGCGCCGACCCCAAGGGGCCGTTCCGGCCGCGCACGGAAACTCGACGAAAAAACCACCTCGCCGCGGCCACGCGCCCGCGCGGTGCCCGCCGCAAGGGGCCAATACGAGGGGTAGCGGGAGACCACTCGTCTTCAGTCGGCAATAACAACCCGCGCAACTCCCAAGTGCTAACCGGCACGCCGGAAGCGTGCAGAGGGCGCAGGGCGCCGACCTGCGATTCCACCAACCGTGTCCATGTGGATCGACAACCCCACCTCCACTGTGCCAATTGTACCATCGGCATTACTATTTGGAATACCCATGCTGCTTAATACTTAATATAAGCTCCGCTAATCGCGTTATGCCCTAGGCAGCACCGCGGCTTTCCATCCCCCCTACTGTGCCCCAAGGTCCGGAATGTGGTAGGTTTGGGGAGTGCCCGCCGCGGGGCGGGAGCAGCGCATGGAGCGAAGGAAGGCGCAAATGTCGATCGATCTCGCCGTGGTGCCGGTAGCGGGGCGGGGAACGCGGCTCCTGCCGCTGACGAAGAGCCAGCCGAAGGAGATGCTGCCGATCGGCCGCAAGCCGGTGGTGCAGTACGTCGTCGAGGAACTGGCCCGCTGCGGCGTCCGCCGCCTCCTCTTCGTCACCGGCCCCGGCAAGACGGCCATCGAGAATCACTTCGACATCGACGCCGAGTTGATCGCGCAGCTCCGCGAGACGGGCAAGGAGGACCTCCTCGGCGAGCTGGCCTTCGAGCGCGAGGACCTCCAGTACCTCTACACCCGGCAGCGGCGGCAGCTCGGCTTGGGCCATGCCGTGCTCTGCGCCAAGCCGGTGGTCGACCGGCAGCCGTTTGTGGTCGCCCTGGGCGACTCGATCCTGGGGCGCAACGCCCAGTCGCGGGTGGTGCGGCTGATGATCGACCGCTTCGAAGCCTCCACCGCGGGGGCGGTGATCGCTTTCGAGGAGGTCCCCCCCGAGGACGTCGTCCACTACGGGATTGCCCAGCCGCGGGGCGAAGGGGGTGAGGTCTTCGACCTGGCCGATATCGTGGAGAAGCCCTCCGTGCACGAGGCCCCCAGCAATCTGGCGGTGGCGGCACGGTACGTGATGAGTCCGGCGATCTTCGACTACCTGGAAAAGACGCCGCCGGGGAAGGGGGGAGAAATTCAGCTTACCGATGCCATTCGCATGCTCATCCGCGACGGCTATAAGGTGCTCGGCATCCGCCTGTCCTCGGACGAACGGCGCTTCGACATCGGCAACTTCCAGAGTTACTTCGAGGCCTTCCTCGATTTCGCCTTGGCCGACGGGCAGCACGGCGACGAGCTCCGCGACTCCCTGACGCGGCTGCTCAAAGACCAGTAAAGGGGGCGTCATGCTGCTGATCCGCAAACGGGCCCGCGCCCGCGCCGGCCTCGTCGGCAACCCCTCGGACGGCTACGGCGGCAAGACCATCTCCGCAGCCTTCGATGACTTTTTCGCCGAAGTGGTACTCTACGAGTGGGATGAGGTCGAGATCGTCATCAGCCGTCTGGACCAGGTCCGCTTCCGCTCGGTGGAGGATCTCTACCGGGACGTGAAGCTCCACGGCTATTACGGCGGCATCCGCCTGGTGAAGGCGACGATCAAGAGGTTTGTCGAGCACTGCCGCCGGCAGCAGATCCCCCTTCACGATCGAACCTTTTCCGTCCGCTACGACAGCAACATTCCCCGCCAGGTCGGTCTGGCCGGATCGAGCGCCATCATCGTGGCCACGCTTCGCTGCCTGATCGAGTTCTACGGGGTGAATATCCCCCGCGAGGTGCAGCCCTCGCTGGCCCTGGCCGTGGAGGCGGAGGAGTTGGGCATCGCCGCCGGTCTGCAGGATCGAGTGGCTCAAGTCTATGACGGGCTGACCTACATGGACTTCGCTCCCGAGCAGATGGTGGAGCGGTGCGGCCTTATGCATGGCCGCTACGAGCCGCTCGAGATGGCCTTGCTACCGCCGATCTACCTGGCCTTCAGCGCCGAGGTGAGCGAGCCTACGGAGGTCTTCCACAGCAATCTTCGAGCCCGCTTCCAGGCGGGCGAGCCGGCGGTGGTCGAGGCGATGCGGCGGTTCGCCGCCCTGGCCGAGGAAGCTCGCGAGGCCCTGCTCCGCGGGGAGGCGGAGCGGCTGGGCGCTCTGATGGATGCCAATTTCGATCTTCGCCGTTCCATCTGCCGCCTCCCCCGGGAGCACGTGGAGATGATCGAGCGGGCCCGCGCCGCGGGGGGAACGGCCAAGTTCGCCGGTTCCGGCGGGGCCATTGTGGGGACCTATCCCGACGAGGCCGCCTTCCGCCGCATCGAGGCCGCACTGACTGCGATCGGCTGCCGCGTGCTCCGCCCCCGGTGGGGTAGGGGCTAGTGGCTGGTGGCTGGTGACGCGCCCGAGGCGCGTGGAGAAGCGGCAGCCGCGGAATTCTTCTGCCCCATCCCTCTCCTCTGTGTCGCTCCTTCTTTCCGGTTCAAGAGCCACCTTGCACCTTCGCAACGAGACTTGTACCAGCCACCAGCCACTACTTCACCCCCTTCCCCATGCTGGGGGAGCGCCGATACAATGGTCCGAAAGCGGCCGGAGGCGCAGCCGGTGCGTCCCCCTTTCTCCCGCGTATCGAGGTCCGGAACGATGCTTGCCCACACCCAGTACCTGACGATGAACGTCGGCCGGCGGATGGACTTCGTGAACATCACTGCGGCAGTGGAGAAGGCGGTGTCGCAAAGCGGTGTCAGCGAGGGACTCGTCTTGTGCAACGCCATGCACATCACGGCCTCCGTCTTCATCAACGATGACGAGCCCGGGCTCCATGAGGACTACAAGGAGTGGCTCGAGCGGCTGGCGCCCTTCGACCCCTCGCCCGAACGCTACCGCCACAACCGCACCGGTGAGGACAACGGCGATGCCCACCTCAAGCGGCAGATCATGGGCCGCGAGGTCGTCGTCGCCGTCACCGACGGCAAGCTCGACCTGGGCCCCTGGGAACAGATCTTCTACGGCGAGTTCGACGGCCGCCGCCCCAAGCGGGTGCTCGTCAAGGTCATCGGCGAATAACCGCCGGGGCGCGTGCTGCCGAGACGATCGGCCGCGGGCCGACGGACCGGCAGGAGCACGAATGGCACGAATGACCTGACAGGGTGGGACCGATGTACGAAGAACCCACACCGCAGATGTCCGCGATGGTGCGGATGCTCCAAATCCTCGTCGCCTCGCTGATCCTCGGCTGCGTGGTCTTTCTCACGGTGGCGATGGTGATGGCCGCCGGCCGGGGCCCGGAGGAGGCCGTCGCGGACGAGGCCGCCACCCCCGTTCTCAGCCTCGTGGGGCTGTTCGTGGCGGTGATGACCCTCGGCGCTCGCCTGGTGCTCCGCTCGACGCTCATCGCCCAAGGCGTGAAAGCCGTAGCCGAAGGGAAGGACCCGCCCGGCGTGCGGGCTGGCGCGGGTTCGTCCCCCGAGCTCCCGCCCGAGGGGATCGAGCGCGACGCCTTCCGCCTGGCGCGAGTCTATTTCAACATAACCCTCCTATCCGCGGTCCTGGTCGAGGGCGCGGTCTTCGTCAATCTGGTCTTCCACCTCGTCGAGGGGCAGATGCTCTCGCTGGCGGTGGCGATTGTCCTGATCCTGGGGATGGGCCTCCACTGGCCGACCGCCTACGGCCTCATGCGCTGGATCGAAATCCGCCTCCGCGACGTGGCCGCCCAGCGGGGGCTGGCCCGTTGATCCCGAACGCGCTGCGGCAACGGAGCGGCAGGCCCCTTCTCGTCCCCGGTTCGTTGCCGCTAGAATATGTGTCTTTCTGACTGCGCCGCCTCCCAACGCCCCCGCGACGCCTGCATGAATACTTTCTCGGTCCACGATCCTCGACGTCCCCCCATCCCTTCGGCCGCGCCGCCCGCCGAAAGCCGATGGCACACCCTCGCCCAGCAGGTTCTGGCCGGCCACGGCCTCACCCGCGAGGAGGGCCTTGCGGTGCTCCGCAGCGGCGCGGAGGAGTTGCTCGACCTGCTTGCGGCCGCGTACCGTATCCGCTACCGCCACTTCGGCAGCCGCGTGCACCTCAACTTCCTCATCAACGCCAAGAGCGGCATCTGTCCGGAGGACTGCGGCTATTGCTCGCAGTCGCGGATCTCGCGGGCGGAGATCCCCAAGTACAACATCCTCTCGGCGGAGAAGGTCCTCGATGGGGCCCGCCTGGCGGCCGAACGGCAGGCGAAGACCTATTGCATCGTCATTTCCGGCCGCAGCCCCACGCCGCGGGAGATGCACGCCTTGTGCGAAATCGTGCCGCAGATCAAGGGGCAGTACCCGCTGAGCATCTGCGTCTCGCCGGGGCTGCTCGATGCCGGCCAGGCGGCGCGGCTGAAGGCCGCGGGGGTGGACCGCGTGAATCACAACCTCAATACCAGCCGCCGCTTCTACCCCACCATCTGCTCGACGCACAGCTTCGACGACCGCCTGGCCACACTGCGGGTGGCCCGCGAGGCGGGGCTCGAGCTCTGCTGCGGTGGCATCGTCGGTCTCGGCGAAGAGGACGAAGACGTCGTCGACATGGCGCTCACGCTGGCCGAGCTCGAGGCCGAGGCCGTGCCGCTGAACTTCCTCAATCCCATTCCGGGGACTCCCCTCGAGGGCCCGGCGCGGCTGACCCCGGTCTACTGCCTGAAGGCGCTGGCGCTCTTGCGGCTGGCGGTTCCCCGCTGTGAGCTGCGGATCGCCGCGGGGCGCGAGACGCACCTGAAGAACCTCCAGGCACTCGGTCTCTATGCGGCCAACTCGATCTTCGTGGGCGACTATCTGACGACAGAGGGCCAGCCCGCGGAAGAGGATTATCGCATGATCGAAGACCTGGGATTCTCGGTCGTACTCGACGGCGCCCGCCTGGCCGAAGAGGGGTGACGGGAAATCGCCGGCTGGCGGTATTCGCGTTGCCGCGGGTCGTGCCCTGAGCACCTCTTCGAGAACCTGCCGCGACCCATGCTACCTCGCCCCCCCTCCCTCTCCTCCCCTTCCGAACGTCGTTTCCGGGAACAGGGGGCGGCGCGAGCTGGGGAAGACGATTGACGATGCTGCCTGCCCACCGAAACCACTACCGGCGGATGAGGTCGTGGACGGTCATGCCCGAGGGAATCATCGGCAGTACGTGTTCCTGGTAGGGAACCTGGACTTCGAGGAGGAACGGTCCCTCGGCGGCGATCATCTCAGTGATCGCCTCGGTCAACTCGTCCTTCTCACGGACATGGCGGGCCTGCCAGAGGAAGCTGCGGGCTACGGACACGAAGTCCGGATAGCGGACTTGGGGTGTGATCCCGTCGCCCTGGCCGACGGCCTCCGGGTGGTCGATGGGGCCCAGGTAGGTGTGGGCGCGGTTGGCGGCATGGAAGCGGTCCTCCCACTGCACGACCATTCCCAGGTGCATGTTGTTCAACAGCATGACTTTGACGGGGATCTTCTCGCAGTGGCAGGTGGCCATCTCCTGAACGTTCATCAGCAAGCTGCCGTCGCCGTCGATGTCGACGACCAGGGCATCGGGGTTGGCCACCTTGGCTCCCATGGCGGCCGGGAGGCCGAAGCCCATGGTCCCCAGCCCGGAGCTCGAGAGCCACCGCCGCGGCCGGCGGAACTTGTAGAACTGGGCCGCCCACATCTGGTGCTGGCCCACCCCCACGGTGATGACCGTGTCGCGGTGGCGGGTGAGCCGCGAGAGCTCGTGGATCGCGTGTTGGGGCAGGATGCCGGGATACTCCTCGTTATAGGATAAGGGGTCGGCGGTCTTCCAGGCGTCGATGCGCTTGTGCCATTCGGAGAGGTCGTTGTCGGGCGGTTCGACCACCTTGTTCAGGTCGGCCAGGACCTCTTTCACGTCACCGGCCACGGGGATGTGGGCGGCCTTGACCTTGTTGATCTCCGAGTCGTCGACGTCCACGTGGACGACCGTGGCGTGTTTGGCGAACTCGCTCACCTTGCCGGTCACCCGGTCGTCGAAGCGGACTCCCAGCGCCAGGAGGAGGTCGCACTCGTTGACGGCGTAGTTCGCGTAGACGCTGCCGTGCATTCCCAGCATGTCCAGCGAGCGGGGGTCGTCGCCGGGGAAGCTTCCCAAGCCCATGATGGTCATGGTCACCGGGATATCCGTTCTGGCCACCAGCTCGCGAAGCTCCTCGCTGGCCCCCGCGGCGATCACGCCGCCGCCGGCGTAGATCACGGGGCGCTTCGCCTTGCGGATTGCGGCGGCGATGGCGAGGACCTGCTGGGGGGTGGCGCGGCGCCTGCCGACGTGATACCCGGGAAGCTGCATCGGGCACTGGTAGTCGGGGACCACCTGGGCGAGCTGTACGTTCTTGGGCAGGTCGATGAGAACCGGCCCCGGCCGCCCCGTGGTAGCGATGTGGAAGGCCTCGCGGACGACGCGAGCCAGGTCGGTCGGGTCGGTGACCAGATAGTGGTGCTTGGTGACGGAGCGGCAGACCTCGACGATGGGCGTCTCCTGGAAGGCGTCGGAGCCGATCACCGCCGTGCCCACCTGCCCGGTGATGGCGAGCATGGGAATGCTGTCGAGCTTGGCGTCGGCGATGGCCGTGACGAGATTCGTGGCCCCGGGCCCGCTGGTGGCCATGCACACGCCGATCTTCCCTGTACTGCGCGCATAGCCCTGCGCCGCGAATCCGCCGCCCTGCTCCTGGCGGGGGAGGACCACCCGGATCTTGTCGCGAAACCGGGTCAGCGCCTGGTGGAGCGGCATGCTGGCGCCGCCGGGATAGGCAAATACAGTGTCCACACCATGGTTGACGAGACTCTGCACCACCACATCGGCGCCGGTGACGGGCTCGCTTTGCGGAGGGATGACAGGGGGAGTCGCAGGCTGTGGGACCGGAGCGCTGGATTTCTTGGACGCCATCGCCACGGGTGACACCTCCAAAGGGTGGGGGGACTCGTAAACCTATATAAGATACGCGGTTGCTTTCGAGAGTTCAAGCGGGGATTTCCCGCGGGCTGCCATCGTTCCGGCCTGGCTCAGGCCGGGCAGTGCGGCGCGAGGGGCCTGAGCGAAGGAGGCACTTCGAGCGCGGCGGGTTCGCCGGAAGAGGGCAATTGCGGTCGGCGACCCGCGAGAGGAACACGTCGGTCTCCGTTGCTTGTGGCGGGCTCGCCCCCCGCCATAGAGTAGGTGCGGATCTCCGGTCAGTAATTGCCAGCGGGAGCCGCGGATCCGCCGAGAACACAGGGTGGCGGGAATTGTCCAGCCCCGAGCGGCTGAGAAGGCTGCCCTCGTCCGGACCACCTCCCAGTCGCGAATGCCAATGGAGCCACCATGCAGCAAAACTTCCCGGTAGAATGGACTAAGATGGATTCGCCCGATGAGCAGACAATCCTAGGGAGGCCTGAAGGCGGGGTTGTGTCGTTTTGCTGTGGCAGCGCGCGGTCTATTGGGTTTGACGCCAGGCACGAGCCGGATCCGAACCGTCCTGATAATACGGCACACGCCAACGTCTATTTCGATGGCTCGCGGGGGGAACAGAAGCGCGCTGCCAAGAAGCTTGCCACACAGTGTCGAGTCGAGCATCTGCCGACGTTCTGAACGACCACGCCCCGCCGGATGGAGACGGCGGGGTTTGTCGTTTCCTTGGCGCGAAACAAATGGACCGGGTATCAGTTAAAGGTTACGAGATGGGTGGCAGCGGTTCGCAAAAAAACGGTCGCCACCCGCCTTCGGGGGGGGCGTCTTTCGGATCGCCCGCGGGCCCGGCGCGCCCGCGGCTTGCCAATTGACAGCCCCCGAGTGAGCCGACAGACTGAGAGCCAAGCTCGATGGACAGACATCTGCCACGATCGGCGCGCTCCGCGCGGAACGAACGATGATCGCGGTCGTGCCGGCCGCACCCGGCCTCAGCAGGCGGCCTCCACTCGACTCCCGGACGTTTTGCCCACCTAGGACGGCAAATCGGCCCGCACGCCGCAGAGTATATCCCACAATTGAAGCGCGGCCCGCCAGCCGCTGGAACCGAGCCCCCACCCCCATCGTCAGGAGAAGCGCCCGTGACCGCCCCCTGGATCACTTATCGCCCTGAGCTCCAGGTCCTCGACTGCACGATCCGCGACGGCGGATTGATCAACGAACATCATTTCGAGGACGGCTTCGTCAAGGCGGTCTACGAGACCTGCGTGGCTGCGGGCATCGACTACATGGAGATCGGCTACAAGGCCTCGAAGAAGCTGCACGCCCGCGACCAGTTCGGGGCCTGGAAGTTCTGCGACGAGGACGACATCCGCCGCATCGTGGGCGAGAACCAGACCCCGCTGAAGCTCACGGCGATGGCCGATGCAGGCAAGAGCGATTGGCGGAGCGACATCCTGCCCAAGGACAAGAGCGTGCTGGATGCCATCCGCGTGGCCTTCTACGTCCACCAGGTCGCCGAGGCGGTGGACATGATCCGCGACGCCGCCGAGAAGGGCTACGAGGTGACCGCCAACCTGATGGCCGTCTCGCAGGCCAAGGAGACGGAGATCGAACAGGTCCTGGAGTTGCTCGCGGAGACGCCCGCCAGCACCCTCGTGGTGGTCGACAGCTTCGGCTCCCTCTACAGCGAGCAGGTCGAGATCCTCGTCAAGAAATACCTCTCCTACGGCGAGGCGACCGGCAAGCGGGTGGGCATCCACGCCCACAACAACCAGCAACTCGCTTTCGCCAACACGATCGAGGCGATCATCCACGGGGCCAACCTCGCCGACGCCTCGATGGCCGGGTTGGGCCGCGGCGCCGGCAATTGCCCGATGGAGCTGCTCATCGGATTCCTGCGGAACCCCAAGTTCAAGATCCGCCCCCTTTACGCCCTCGTGCAGGACTACCTGGAACCGTTGCGGGAGACGGTGGAGTGGGGCCCCTACGTGCAATACAACATCACCGGGCAGCTCAACATGCACCCCCGCACTGCCATGGCCGCCCGGGCCAGCGACCAGCGAGACAACTACGTCGACTTCTACGACAAGACGATCGCCGAGGTCTGAGGGGGACGCAGCGCCGCAGGCGTCCTCGGGTGGTCTTCCCCTCCGGATCGGCATTCGGCCGGCGGGCACGGCCGGCATTTCGATCAGAGGCCGCCTGCCGTGACCTCGTCGACGTTCTCCCGGGTCACCAACTGAAAGGGGATGAAGACCTCGCTCTCGAAGGGTTCGTCGTTGAGGATGCGCACCGCCGTCTCGACGGCGGTGCGGCCCTGGCCAACGGCGTCCTGAAACACCGTGGCATCCAGCCGTCCGTCCCGGACGGCCTGCAAGGCGTCGGCGATGGCGTCCACGCCGACGACGACGATCTCGTCCTTGAGCCCCGCGCGTTCGATCGCCAGCAGCGCACCCATGGCCATCTCGTCGTTCTGCGCGAAGACGGCCTCGATGTTCCTGCCGTGCGACTGGATCCAGTTCTCCATGAGCGTCATGGCCTGGGCGCGATCCCACTCGGCGGTCTGCTCTGCCAGGAGGCGCAGTCCGGGGTATCGGGCGAGCACCTCGCGGGCGCCGGCGGCGCGGCGGATCTGGGCTGCCTGGCCCATGTAGCCCTGCATCATGACCACCCCGCCCTTTCCGCCCAGCCGCTGGGCGATGTACTCCATCGCCAGTTCCCCGGACTCCTCGTCGCGGGACCCGACGAACGCCGTGGGCGTCGAGCGGGTTTCGGAATTGACGTTCACGATGGGGATGCCCGCCGCCAGCGCCTTGTCCACGGCGGGCGAGCTCGCCTCCACCTCGCAGGGATTGAGGAGGATGGCGTCGACCCTCTGCGCGACGAAGGTCTCGGTCTGCTGGATCTGCCGTTCCGCGCTCCGCTGGGCGTCGTAGACGAGCAGCGTTACGTCCAGCTCCTCGGCCCGCTCGCGCATCGCCCGGTCGATCATGACGATGAACTCCGAGGAGAGGTTCAGCAGCGAGACGCCGATGACCGGCCGGGAGTCGCCAGGGTCCCGATGGGCGTCGCCGCAGCCGCAGACGAGGACGGCTGCCAGGGAGAGAAATGCACCGATCCGCTTCATGTCCTGTTCCTTACGGCTTGTTTCTTCGATCGAGCCAGACGGCACCCACGATGATGCACCCCTTGACGATCTGCTGGTAATACGAGGAGACGTTCATCAGATCGAGGCCGTTGTTGATCACACCCATGAGCAGGGCGCCCAGCAGCGTACCGCCCACGCCACCGATACCGCCCGAGAGGCTCGTGCCGCCGATCACGACGGCCGCGATGGCGTCCAGCTCGTAAGCAACACCCGCGTTGGGCTGGCCGGTGGTGATGCGGGCGGCGAGGACAATGCCCGCCAGGCCCGCCATGGCGCCGCAGAGCGTGTAGGCGAACATTTTCACGCGGCCGACCGAGATGCCCGCGGCGCGGGCGGCGTTCTCGTTGCCGCCCACGGCGTACACGTAGCGGCCCAGCCGCGTCTGGGTGAGAAAGAGCCACGAGGCGGCCGCCACGCCGCCGAGGATCAGGACGGGAATGGGGATGTCCGCGACCTCACCACCGATCCGCGTCATGGCGGGCCCCATGTTGGAGACCGGCCTCCCGCCGCTGAACAAGAGGGCCAGCCCGCGAGCCACGGTCATCATCCCCAGGGTGGCAATGAAGGGGGCCACCCTCCCCCAGGCCACAAAAACTCCGTTGGTGGCCCCGCAGGCGGCACCGGCGAGGATGCCCAGAAGGATGGGTACCACAACCGGATAGCCATCGGGGTGGGCGAAACTGGCAGCCACCACACCGGTGAGCGCTACCACCGAACCGAGCGACAGATCGACCCCCCCGGTGAGCAAGACGAAGGTAACCCCTACCGCCAGGATGCCGTTGATCGAGATCTGCCGGGCCACGTTGATGAGGTTGCTCGTGGTGAGGAAGGTCGGTGTCATGATGGAAAGGTAGACGCCGATCACGACCAGCGCCATCACGATGCCGAGACTCTGGAGGTACGGCCTGAGGACCTCCAGCAGTGGGGACGGGCGAGCCGGGCGGGCATCAGGCGGGCATGGCATGTTCGAGCACCTCTTCCTGGGACGTGCGGGCGGGATCGAGCTCGGCGGCGAGTTTACCCTCGCGCATGACCAGCACACGGTCGCTCATCGACAGCACTTCGGGCAGGTCCGACGAGATCAGGATCACGGCCTTTCCTTCCCGAGCGAGCCGCGCGATGATCCCGTACACCTCGATCTTGGCACCCACGTCGATCCCCCGCGTCGGTTCGTCCAGAATGACGATCTGCGGCCCGGACAGCAGGGTCCGCGCAATGACCACCTTCTGCTGGTTGCCGCCGCTTAGCTGACTCACCACCTGTCCCGACCCGGACGTGCGGATGGCAAGACCGCGGATGCTCGCGTCGGCCAACCGGGCCTCTCGCAAACGGCGAATCAGCGGCCCCAGCGAACAGGCGCGGAGGGTGGATAAAGTAATATTCTGCCGCACGTTCATCGCGGGCACCAGTCCGTATTCGCTGCGGTCCTCGGTGACCAGGCCGATGCCGTGGCGGATGGCGTCGGCCGGGCAGCGGATGCGCGCCGGCTTCCCGTGGATGTGGATCGTTCCCGTGTCGGCGGGCATCAGGCCGAAGAGGGAATGGACCAGTTCCGTCCGTCCGGCCCCCATCAAGCCCGCCAGCCCCAGGACCTCGCCCTGCCGGACCTCGAAGGAGACGTCGCGGAAGGCCCCGGCTCGCCCCAGGCCCTGGGCCGAGAGCGCCACGCTGCCCCGGCTCGCCGCAGGAGCCGGAAAGACCGCATTCAGCTCGCGGCCCACCATCAGGGCGATCAGCCGCCGTTCGTCGAGCTCGCCTACCGGATAGGTTCCCACGTGCCTGCCGTCCCTCAGGACGGTCACTGTCTGGGCGATGCGGAACACCTCGCCCATCCGGTGCGTGATGTAGACGATGGCAACACCTCGCTCCTTGAGCGCGGCAATCACGCGGAAGAGGGCTTCGACCTCGCGGTCGGAAATGGCCGCGGTCGGTTCGTCCATGATGACGATCCGGGCGTCGCAGGCCAGGGCCTTGGCGATCTCCACGGTCTGCATCTGCGCCACGCTCAGCCCCCGCATCCGACGGTGGACGGGCAGCTCGGCTCCCAGCAGGCCCAGCAGGCGGCGCGCCTCCTCCCGCAGCGCGCGGCGGTTGATCCAACCGAGCAGCGGGAGGGTCGGCTCGTGGCCCAGCAGGACGTTCTCGGCCACGGTGAGGTCGGGGATCGGCATCAGCTCCTGGTGGATCATGGCGATGCCCAGGCGCATCGCTTCATGCGGCGAGCGGACGGCGACGCGGCGCCCGCTCAGGAGAATCTCCCCCGCGTCGGGCGGGTGCAACCCGGCGAGGATCCTCATCAGCGTGGACTTGCCCGCCCCATTCTCGCCCATCAGGGCGTGGACCTGGCCGGCCTGGAGCGTCAGGGAGACGTCGGCGAGGGCCTGAACGCCGGCGAAGGCCTTGCCCACGTGCCGCGCCTCGAGGAGGGGCGCCTCGGTTTCCGGCAAATGGTCTGGCACGCTCAGCTCTCGGCGGGACTCGGGCTCAATACGGGGGACCGGGCAGCTCTCCAGTCCGGCGTTTTCATCATCATGGCAAAGGATTCCCGAGTCGGGAGACAGCCCCACCGTGACCGCGCTCTCGAGGCGCCGGATCGCAAGGTCCTGCCGAGCGTCCCCTCCCGCGCCAGCCGCTTCCATTATCTGCGGTGCAACACCCCCATGCCACCACCCCGCGGTACGCGCCTCGTTCGACACTCGTGTCGGCAGGCGGTGCGGCTTGCCGATCAGGAATGCGTCTCCAGAGGGGTATTTGGTGGGTGATACCGAGGGAAGGTCCCCGTCTCCCGGGTCGGGAGGTCCAATCGGAGCCTCAGCGGTGCCCCGAAGGTGCCCCAGCTCCCGCGGCGGACGATCCGGGCGAGCGTGATCCGCCCATGGCCGGAGGGCCACTCGCCCACAACGATCGAGGACCCCATCACCGCAGCCCCCTGACGAGAAATCAACATGTCGTCGCAGAATCGGGGTCCGGTCTGTATCGTCACCGTTGGCGGCCGCGGCATCGGTCGCGGCATTGCCGAAGTGCTGGTGCGCGAGGGAGCGCGCGTGGTGATTGCCGGGCGCGACGGGGACTGCCTGAAGAAGACGGCGGCCGAACTGGGTGCGGAGGCTGCGGCCGTCTTCCCCCTCGTGCTGGAAATCACCGGCCAGTTGTTCACCATCGACGCCGGGCTCGATGCCCACGCCTAGTGCCCGCCGAGAGTGTGGCGGCTGCGGCGGTGGCTACATATACTGGGCGATGCCGGCATTCGTCAGGGTGCGGCCGCTTCTCGCCCGAGCGACGCCACTAGAGAAACGAGGGGCAGGCCCCCCGTATCGAGTGTGCGGCGCGAAGGTCCCAGATCGGCTTCCCCGCTCAGACGCCCGTTGCGAGCTGCCGGCGACGGGAGCCCTGCCGGCCCGAGAGTCCCGTCCTTCTCACCCTGCGAAAGGAGTCCAATCCATGTTCGTCGTCCTGGTCCACGTCCATGTCAAGCCGGAGCACCGCGACGACTTCCTGACGGCCTCGCTGGAGAACGCCCAGGAGACGATTGCGGAGCCGGGAAACCTGCGGTTCGACGTCCTCCAGCAGCGGGACGACCCCGACCGCTTCATCCTCTACGAGGTCTACCGCGACGCCGCCGGCATGGAGGCCCACAAGGCCACGCCCCACTATGCCAAGTGGCGCGACGCCGTCGAGCCCTGGATGACCGAACCTCGCAAGGGGGTGAAGTTCGATGCCCATTTCCCCGCCGACCCGGCCATGTGGCGGGCCACGTCTTAGGTCGCCCGCGGCAGCTTGTCGCCCCGTGCTGCGATGACCGGCGACGCTCGCACTACGGAGCGTCCTCTACGGGATCGGACTCGGGCACGGCGGGCACGTCAGGGGGAGATGGCCCTTCCGGCGACGGCTCCGCCGGAGGCGCATCGTCGGCGGGCGGCTCCTCAGCAGGAGGCGACTCGTCGCCAAGCGCTTCGTCCGTAGGAGGCGGCTCCTCGGCGAGTGGTTCGTCGGCGGCTGACTCCTCGGCGGGCGGCTCCTCGGCGGGCGGCTCTTCGGCGGGCGGCTCCTCTGCGGGTGGTTCGTCTGCGGGTGGTTCGTCTGCGGGTGGTTCGTCGGCGGCTGACTCCTCGGCGAACGGCTCCTCCACGGGCAGCTCCTCTGCGGGCGGCTCCTCGGTAGGAACCGGTTCGTCGGAGCGTGGTTCGTCAATAGGAGACGGCTCGTCGGAGGGCGAGGGCTCGGCAGGTGGGTCGTCTGCCTCGTCGACGTACGGATTGCGGATCCTCAGGGGTTGGATTCCGGGGATTTCCCCTGCCTCCGAATCGGCATAGGGGTTGCGAATCAGCACGGGCTCGGGTGCCAGGGGCGGCTGCTCCACCGCCGGAAGTGCCGCCTCGGGACAGCGCGCGGCACAGACGAGCACGACGCCGCCAACGCGCAAGGGTCTCCGATAGCGGTAGGGCAGCCGATAGTAGGCGGCCACGTAGACTCGTGGTGCCCGCACTTCACACCGCAGTGCGGTTGATGGGCAGTAGACTCTCGCACTGCCTGCCGCTGCCTCACCCGCCGAGGCTGCCGCGATCAACACCGCCACACCGCCGCAAACCAGCCGCAACGCCCGTCGCCAATGCATCGTTTTGACCCAGGTGCCGTTCAGATTGATTTCGCCCACCGTCTCTTTTCCAGACTAACCAGGCTCAGGAGGAATGCAACCGCTTTCCCCTCCACGGCGCAGCGATCGGGATCGGTCAGGAACTCGCACCTTGCTCATCGTTGACCCCCCGCGTTTCCCCCCGCCGGCCCTTTCACGGACCGAGGCCCCGCAGGCCGGTGTACAGGCCATCCTTGTCTTCCCGCCCCTCCCCCGGCGGCGGAGGCTGGGATATACTGCGGAATCGGTCGTCTCCTTCTGCCACAGGCTCCCCGGAAATCCCACCTGCCGTGCCCGAGACGCTGGAAATCCGCCCCACCGGCCCCATTCGCGGTTCCGTCCGCCCGCCGGGCTCGAAGAGCATTACCAACCGTGCGCTCCTTTGTGCCGCGCTGGCTGAAGGCCACTCGGCACTCCTCGGGGCTCTCGATAGCGAGGATACGCGGGTGATGGTGGCGGCGCTGAAGCAGCTCGGCGTCGCCGTAGCGCACGATCCGGCTTCGGCTGCCATCGAGGTCAGGGGGTGCGGGGGGCGCATCCCCAGTAAGGAAGCCGAACTGTTCGTGGCCAACAGCGGGACCACGATTCGCTTCCTTACCGCCGCGCTGGCGGCCTGCCGGGGGCGATTCCGCCTCAGCGGCACGCCGCGAATGCACGAGAGACCCCTAGGCGACCTGCTCGACGCCATCGCCCAACTCGGCGGCACGGTCCGCAGCGAGCGGGGCGACGGCTGCCCGCCGGTGGTCGTCGAGGCCGCCGGCTTGCCGGGCGGCCGTGCCCGCGTGGCCGGCAGCATCTCCAGCCAATACCTCAGCGGCCTCCTCATGGCCGCGCCGTGTGCCGAGGGGACGGTGGAGCTGTGCGTGGCGGGCGAGCTCGTCTCCAAGCCCTACGTGGTCATGACGCTGGCGGTGATGGAGGCCTTCGGAGTCCGCGTCACTCACGAGGAACTGGGCCGCTTCGTGATCGCTCCGCAGCGGTATCGCGGCTGCCGCTATGCCATCGAGCCCGATGCCTCGGCGGCCAGCTACTTCTTCGCCGCCGCGGCAATCACCGGGGGCGAAGTCACCGTCGCCGGCCTCTCGTCGCAGAGTCTCCAGGGGGACGTGGCGTTCGTCGAATGCCTCCGTGCCATGGGTTGCCGGGTGGCTTGCGGTGCCGATGCCGTCACCGTTGCCGGCGGGCCGCTGCGAGGCATCGAGGTGGACATGAACGCCATCAGCGACACGGTGCAGACGCTGGCTGCGGTGGCCCTTTTCGCCGAGGGGCCGACGCGGATTTGCAACGTCGCCCACGTCCGCCACAAGGAGACCGACCGCATCGCCGCCCTCGCTGCCGAGCTCCGCAAGCTGGGGGCCACGATCGGTGAATACGAGGACGGCCTTGCCGTCACACCCGGTCCACTGCGCGGGGCTGATATCGACACCTACGACGACCACCGCATGGCGATGAGCCTCGCGCTGGTCGGCCTGCGGGTTCCCGGCGTGGTGATCCACGATCCGGGCTGCACCGCCAAGACCTATCCCGCGTTCTTCGACGACCTGGAACGGCTTTCAGCCGGCTCGCGGGTCGCTGAAGACCGCGGAGGGCCGGTCTGAACCGCCGGATGGCGGCGGGTGGGACGATGCGGCCGAAAGTTGACATGCCCGGCGGGTGTGCGAGAATGGGATGGTCCTTCCCACAGCGAAACCCCGCATCAGGAGCCGGATATGAAGCAACTCCTTGGACTCTCGCTCTTCGTCCTCGCCGCCGCCGCCGTGTCGGCCGGTATCGCCCGCGCCGAGGAGCCGGTCGAACCGATCCGCGTCCTCTTCGTCACCGGAGGGGGCTGGCACGACTTCGACACGCAGAAGGACCTGATCGCCGAGGGCCTTAGCGAGCGGATCCACGTCGACGTGACCATCGACTACGAAGCCGGCAACCGCGCCGACTTCGAGCCCACGCGCTTCCGGGAGGAGAGCTGGATCGAAGGTTTCGACATCGTGATCCACAGCCACGGTCTGACGAACATCCCGGACCACGACTCCGTGGCCGCCCGCATTGCCGACGCCCATCGCGACTCGGGGGTTCCGGCGATCCTCATCCACAACACCTTCCACAGTCTTCGCGACTCGGACCAGTGGCACGAATTCGCGGGCGTGGTCTCGCGGCGCCACGAGTCGAACCGCCCCCGCGAGCTTCGCAACCTCGCCCCCGATCACCCGATCATGCGGGACTTCGGCGAGACCTGGAAGCCGGCGACCGTCGAGCTGTACATCATCGAGGACGTCAGCCCAGGCATCGTCCCGCTCGCCGACTGCTACGGCGAAGATACGGGGAGGCGGCACATCACCCACTGGACCCACCAGTACGGCAAGGCGCGGGTCTTCGGCACCACGATCGGCCACGACAACCGGGCCGTCGGCGACCCGGTCTTTCTCGATACCCTGGCCCGCGCCGTACTCTGGGCCACGGAAATGCTGGACGAGGACGGCGGGCCGCTGCCCCAGTGGGATCGGAGCCTGGGTGCCGACGGTCGCTAGAGGTGCGCCGCCCAGGGGGGCGGCGCCCTGGTGTATGGAATACTTCTGGTATGCAGCAATAGTGAACTGACGAAAGGGTCGACGATGAATCCCAATCCTCGGACGGACGGCAGTGGCATCGATGGTGGGTGGAGCCGGCGGCGGATGCTCCGGCAGACGGCCTCACTGGCAGTGGCGGGGGCGGCGGGAATCGCCGCCGGCGCGGCGCGGGCCGGCGAGGAGGCGGTGCAGGCCGGGCCGGCCGTCCGCAGGGGCCGCATCAAGCAGTCGATCGTGGAGTGGTGCTTCGAGCCCCACTGGAGTTTCGCCGAGACCTGCCAGGTGGCCCGCGATCTGGGGGTCACCTCCGTGGAACTCGTGGACTCGGCCGACTACCCCACCCTGGAGGAGTATGGCCTGACGAACGCCATCGCCCAGATCGACATGGCCCCCGACCCGCCCTTCGTCTTCGGGCTCAACAACCGCGAACACCATGCCCGCGTTCTTACGGCGATCCGCGATGCGATCGACTCGGCCGCGGAGTATGGTTACCGCCGGGTGATCTGCTTCACCGGTTACAAGTACCGCGATCCGAACGATCCCTCGTCCCCGGTGATCGGCGACGAGGAGGGGCTGGAGAACTGCGTCGCGGGGTTGAAGACGATCATCGGCTACGCCGAGGATAAGGAGATCACCCTCTGCCTGGAGCATCTGAACACCCGCGACGACACCCACCCGATGAAGGGTCATCCCGGCTACCACGGCGACGACATCGACTACTGCGCCGCCATCTGCCGGGCGGTCGGCTCGCCGAACATGAAGCTCCTCTTCGACCTGTACCACGTGCAGGTCATGAACGGCGACCTCATCCGCCGAATCCACCAATACCGAGATCTCCTCGGCCACATCCACGTGGCCGGCAACCCTGGGCGCAACGAGCCGGACGACTCGCAGGAGATCAACTTCCCGGCGTGCATGGAGGCCCTCCTGGAGGTGGGTTACGAGGGCTTCGTGGGCCAGGAGTTCATCCCCACCGGCGATCCTCTGGCGTCGCTCCGCGACGCGGTGGAACGGTGCGACGTCTAGATCGCCCGCCCCATCACCCCCCTTTCCCGCCTCCCCTTCCATATTGACGTTGCCCGCCGGAAGGCCAGACCGTTATCATGGCGTCCCATGGATTGGGGTGCCATGGGGCCGCGAGGTATGGAGAGCCTCGCAGCCGCTGGTGGGCCGGGGGCAGCGGGACCGGTGCCAGTCGTCGACCGCATGGAAAGGAGTCCGATTTTGTCTACGCAGTCGCCGACCGCCGCCGCATTGCGCGCCGCGGTGATGTTGGGGTTCTTGATTGCCATACCCGTCGTGGCCATCTGCGGCAAGTCGTTGCCCGACATGATCCTCGATCTTTTCGAGGCTCCGGCCGCGACGGCCGCGGCCGACGGTTCGGAACCGCCGGGAGGCGCTGGGGTTCGCACGGACGCCGATTCGATCCATTTGGCAGGCCAGACAAGTTTTGCGCCGGACCTCGGAGACCGCGTGGGGGGGCGGCCCTTCGGTGTCCCAATGATCGGGGGGCCGGACTCCATGAGAGTGGGGGCAATCGGAGACGATGCCTCCCCCCTACCCTGCGAAGGGGGGATGTGCCTTCCAAAGGCACCTCCAAGCGAGCCTTTTCTCGGTCGCGTTCGTTCAGAGAGCGGCGCTCCGTCGGTGCCGCCTCCTGCCCCCTCGCCGACGGCTACGCCCTGCCCCCTGGCCGAACATGTTGCCGCGTTCACCGATGACTCCACACCATTGGCCCGCCTGCGGGCCGCGGGACACCCCGACACTGGGGTAAGGCCGGCATCCTGGGATACCCCCATGCAGGCCGAATTGCCCGACAGCGGAAGGGGGGTTCCGGAGTGGGGCGGTCCGGGGGGCGTGGTCGCGGCAGACTACCACCAAGCCGCCGTGACGCCGCGTAGCGTAGGCCCCCGGCCGGAGGGCGACCGGTTCGCAGCTGTTCAGGACCGACTGCGGGAGCTGGGAGCCACCTATTACCTCCTGGAATCGCCCGGGGCCGATGGAATATTCCGATTTTACTGCGAGGTGGCCGTGGGGGGCAACGCCAACTACCACCGCTGCTTCGAGGCCAGCGACCGCGATGCCCTCCGCGCCATGGAACGGGTGTTGGCCGACGTCGAGGCTTGGCGGAACGGCCGCTGAGCGTTGGGGCGTTCTGCAGCGGCAGGCGAAGCGACGGTACCGCGTCCCGGATAAGGGGCCTTGCCAAGACCTTGGTTGGGGGCGTAGTCTGTTGGCTTGGCGAGGACCCTTCCGCCGCGGGCGCGGCGAGTCATTCCACCACGACCCACGACTCCGGTGTTTTGGCCAAGACGATTCCGGTGAAACCTCCTCGGCGGCCTCCCTTCCCTGATGTTTCGCTCGTGCGTTGGCCTTGCAGCTCGATGGTCGGCTACGGCCATCCCTGGGCGCGATGCTGCAAGGCGGCGGTGCGGGATCGCGCGCTGTGGTGGCGGCCGGCGGGCCCCAGGCCGCTGCAAGGCGCGCCCGGGCCCGCGGCCGCTGCGGACGATCGGCCCTCGGGAATCGCCAGGCTGGAGGCAGCACTTTTCCTGGCACGCGAGCCGGTCGGCAGCCGAAAATTGGCCCAGTTGGCCGGCTTGGCGGACGGCACGGAAGCGCGTACACTGACCCGTTCGCTGGCCCGGAGCTACGAGGAGGAGGGCTGTGCCTTTCAGGTCGTCGAGGTAGCGGGGGGATTCCAGCTCAGGACGCGGAAGATGTTCGCTCCGTGGCTGCGGCGGTTGGCAGCGGACGAGGCCGAAGTCCGGCTCTCTGCCCCGGCCATGGAGACGCTGGCGGTGGTCGCCTACCGACAGCCGGTGCTCCGTGCCGAGGTGGAAGCAATTCGTGGCGTGCAGTGCGGCGAGATCCTCCGCCAGTTGATGGATCGGGATCTGGTGCGCATCGTGGGCCGTTCGGACGATCTGGGGCGACCCCTCCAGTATGGAACCACCAAACGGTTTCTCGAGGTGTTCGGGCTGAAACACCTCGGCGAGCTTCCGCGCAGAGACGACGATAGCCCAAACGGCAGCACCGACGTCAGAGCAGCGCTGCCCCGGGGCGACCCTCCCGAGGTCGTGCCGTCAAGTCACGATACACCGAGTGTACCCCAACCATCCACCCTGAAGGAGGAGGAGCCTGACGTGAAATCCGCAGGTCACGACCACGATCTTCTCGAAGAAATCCATCTGTCTACCACGCTTGTCGCCGGCCCAGAGGAGGATGACTTCGACGACGAAGACGAATTCGACGACGAAGACGAATTCGACGACGAAGACGACGAAGACGACGAGTTCGAGGACGAAGACGACGACCTCGAAGACGATGAGTGGGAGGAAGTCGAAGACGACGAGGAGGAAGAGGAAGAGGACGACGAAGAGTGGGATGAAGAAGACGAAGACGACTGGGATGACGAGGACGAAGAAGATTGGGACGAGGAAGGCGCCTCCTAGCTCCGTCCATGCCGAGCCGGCCGCAGCCTCTCCTCCCTGCGGCCGGCCGGTCAGTCCCTGAGCCGAAAGAGTTTCGCCAGTGCCTCGAGCAGCGAATGGGGAATGCCGTGCCGGGCATGATCGCGAAGCGACTCCAGCGGGGGGTGGAGGAGCTTGTTGAGTAGCCGGTCGAACGACTGGCGGATCTCTTCCCGGGAGCGGTCGTCCAGGTGCGGCAGGCGATGGAAGAGGCGGGCCAGTTCTTCTTCTTTCGGCCGGTGCCACTCTTCGCGGAGTTGCCGGATCAGCGGCCCCGTGGCGCGATGATGCATTTCGGCCATGAAGCGGTCGGCCTCGGCCTCGATGATCCGTTTCGCCGCCGGCAGCTCCCGGTCGCGGAGGGCGAGGTTTTTCTCGCAGGTGGCCCTCAGATCGTCGATCGAGTAGAGGTACACGCCGGGCCGCTCGCCGATGGTCGGCGAGAAGTCTCGCGGTACGGCCAGATCGAGGATGAACAGGGGGCGTTCATAGCGGACCGCCTCGATTCCCGCGAACTCCGCGGCAGTGACGATCGGTTCGCCGGCCCCGGTGGTGCTGATTACCAGGTCGGCCTCGGCCAATGCCTCGCGCAGGCGGCTCCAGGGCAGGGCTCGGCCGTTCCAGCGTTCGGCAAGGTCCGCGGCCCGGCAGTCGCTGCGGTTGACGACCTGCACGTTGCAGACCCCCTCGTCGCGGAGGTAGCGCAGGGTCTCTTCGGCCATCTCCCCCGCACCGATCACCAGCGTGCACTTGTCGTCGAACCGTTCGAAGATCGAACGGGCGAAGTCGGCGACGGCCACGCTGGGGATGCTTACCCTCCGCTGATGGAGCGTGGTCTCAGTAGCCACGCGGCGGGCGGCCTTGAGGGCCCCCTGGAAGGCGGCGTGCAGGAGCGGACCGGTGCAGTTTTGCAGGGTGGCCGCCTCGTAGGCCTGCTTCACCTGGGCGAGGATCTGCGGCTCGCCGACGACCATGCTGTCCAAACTGGCGGCCACCGAGAAGAGGTGGACGATCGCCTCCCGCTCGCCGCGGTGGCTGAGAAAGGGGGTGACCGCGGCGCGGTCCACTCCACGACCCCCCGTAAAATGCGAGAGGATCTGGTCGAGAGGCAGGTCTTCGTGCTCCGCGGCGGCGTAGAGCTCGACGCGGTTGCAAGTCGAGAGCAGTACGAACTCGATCTGCGGATACCGCGCTCGCAGCGCCCCCAGGGCGCAGCCCAACTGCGTGTTGCCCACGGCCAGGCGCTCGCGGATCGCCAGCGGCGCAGTGTGGTGGCTGAGACCCAGCACCTGGATCGTCATACGGGCCCCCCTTCGCTCGGCCTCGGCGCCCACACCACCGCGGCCTTCCCTTCGGCACCCTGCTGCCCCCCGACGTGCTGCGTCTCGGAAAAGAGCCATATCGCCAGAGCGATGACCAGGAAGACGAAGCTGAAGACCGTCAGATAGACCACCTTCCGACCGTGGCGAACCGGGCGGCAAAGGACGCTGAGCATCACTGCCCCCACCAGCCAGGCGAGCATCAGTACGGTGGTTATCACCAGGGGGTCGTGCCACGGCACCTGGTTGCCGCGGTGGATGACGTTGAGAATTGCCCCCGAAAGGACCCCCACGCCTAGAAAGACCATCGAGACGACCAGGGCCCGGCTGTTCGTCTTCTGCAGCCACTCCAGGCTGGGCAGCCGCATGCCCTCCGCGGTCGGCCGCTTCCGCTTCAGCCGCCAGGTCTGCCCCACGTACATCAGCCCCGCCGCAAAGCCCACGAACACCGCCACGGTGGCGGCGATGATCGAAATCCCGTGGACCACGCCCCAGACCCGGGAAGCCGATTCGCGGGCGAAGGGTTCGGCGTCGGTAAGGAGCGTCCCCACAGCTACCAGCCCTAATACGAGGGGGAGGAGGAAGAGCCCCACGTTGGTGCGGGGATGATACGCTGTCAGGTAGAGGTAGGTCGCTGCCAAGGCCCAGGCCGCCAGCAGGTACCAGTCCTGGGTGCTCGACAGCGGCAGCCCTGCCGTGGTCGCGGCGCGATGGGCAAGAAAGAGGGTATGCGCCACCAGGCCCGCGCCGGCGAAGGCCATCATGAGGGCTCCGCGGATCCCGCTGCGGAAAACCAGCCGCGTGATCTCCAGAATCAGGGCCACGCCGTAGCTGGCCGCGAAACAGACGATGCTCATGCCCGACAACATGCTCCCTGCTCCCACTCGCTAGGCGGATCCTCCCGGACCGACGGTACGGCTATCCTGCCCGCAAGCGGCCGGAAACCCATATTATATCACCACCATCGGCCGCCTGTCGGGGGAGGGCGTCGCGGAGAAGGTAACGCAGAAGGGTCCCAACCGCAGCGTGGCGACAGGGCCCGCCCAGGGTTGCCCTGCGCGCACCGGGAATCGAGAATAGGGGTCGGCCTTCTGCCCGACCCGGGAAACGTGAAAGGAGAATCGCCGTGTACTTGAAGTCCATCCCGGCAGTGGTCTTGCTCGCAGTTGCGATCGTTGGACCGGTGGCGGCGGCCCGCGGAGAAGGGAGGCGTCGCGAGGTCGAGCCAGGCGAAGATTACCGTCGCGCCGTCAACCGTCTCCAGCCCGGGGACGAGCTTGTCTTCCTGCCCGGAGTTCACGAACGAGCGGTGATCCTCGATCTTGCGGGCGAGCCTGATCGCCCCATCACCCTGCGGGGTCGGCTCGACGACCAGGGCCGCCCCCCCATCGTCCAGTTCACCGGACGGGGCCACAACCTCTGGAGGCTCCGCGGCCGCCACATCGTAATCCGGGACCTCGAGCTTCACGCCACGAACGCCTATGCTATCCGTGTCGACCGCGCCGACCACGTACGGATCGAGAACTGCACCTTCCGCGACTGCGGCGGCGGCGACTTGAGCGCCAACACCGCCGACGTCCACGCCCTGCATGTCTTCGGCTGCACCTTCACCGGCAGCCGCAGTACCCCCGTCTATATCGGCAATCACGACGGAAACCTGGCCGTCACCGACTTCCGCTTCGAGGGAAATGTGATCGACGGCCGGCAGGTCGAATCGGGAATCGGTTACGGTATCCAGCTCAAGCTGAACGTCACCGGCGGGGTGATTCGCAACAACTGGATCACCCACACCCGTGGCCCGGGGATCATGGTCTACGGCGCCGCAGACGACGACCCGGCACTGGGCAACCTCGTCGAGGGGAATGTCGTGGTGGGGGCAAGGAACAATCCGGGGATCGTGGTCGGCGGAGGTCCGGCACGGGTCCGCGAGAACCTCGTCCTGGGGAACCTCGCGGGAGGCATCTCGGTGATGGACTACGGCGGGCGGGACCTGCTGCGGAACATCGAGGTTCGGGGTAACACGGCCGCCGGCAACGAACGTTTCGACCTCAGCTTCACCGGCCGGCTTCAGGAACTGGATGCGGAGGCGAACGTTGCCCGCTCGCGGCCGGGCGCGGCCGGCATCCGCGGCCCGCGCGATGTGGCGGCGAGCAACCGCGATCAAGCGGCCCCGGCGGCCCTCCTGGTGCGGATCGATCACCTCCTCGAGGCACCGGTCGACATGCAGCGGTACTCGGCCGCCGCTGCGGACCTGCCTGAGGGACCGCTCGGCGCCGATGCCCTGGCCGATTGGCTCGACGAGCTGCTCCTGCCGTAAAGCCGCAACGGTTCCCAACCGATTTGCACGAGGCGATCAGGGGGGCTCCCGAAAAAAAACGAGGCGGTGGGACGGCTTGGATTGCCCTTGGCGGGGTTGGCCGTTGCGGTGGCGGTCTCCGGATCACCGGCAGGGGTTTCGCGGAGAGGGAATTAGTCACGAAACGTCGCCGGATGAGGATTACCGGCCCGTCCAGGAGGCCTGAACATGATGAGTCGTTGGATACCCCACCGGAAGTGCGCCATGGCCTGCCTCCTGGCATTCGCTGCCGGGGGACCGCTCATCGGACAGGGGGCCGAATTACCAAACCTGGCCCCGGACGCCGTCGTCACCGAGAGTGGACGGCTCAACGACCGGTATCGCGGCGAGTTCACCGCCAGCGGCCGGATTCCCCAAGCGGAGTCGCGGGCCGATCTGGATAGCGCGTGGTGCGTGCCGCAGGCGCAGGCGGCCGGCTCCACGCTCACCTACACCTGGCCGGCACCCGTGACGGTGGGCGAAATCGTCTATTATGGCCGCACGGCCTGGCTGTGGGACGAGAACTTTCTCGAAGTGGAAGTCTATACCGATCTCCAGCAGGCCCCGGCCGTGACGGCCGAGTTGCAGCCCGGCCATGGGCCACAGCGGGTGACGCTGCCCCAACCGATCGAAACCGGCACGCTCACGCTGAAGTTCACCGAGGCCGACGCAGGGCCCAACCCCGGCGCCTCGGAGATCCGCATCTTCGCCGCTCCGCCGGAACAGGCCGCCCTGGGCCGCTTCGTGACGCCCCACGGCGATACGGGCATCGAGGACTCGGAGGAGCTGGCGGAGAAGATCCACTCGGGCGCCTTGGGCTTCGACAGCCTGCTGGTCATCGAGCGGCAGGCGCTCCGCCCCTCGCACGTCTACACCTACCACAACGAGGACTTCCGGCCCGGCGGCGGCCTCTACCGCTGGCAGGCCGACGGCGAGATGAAAAAGCTCTTCGACGCCCAGCAGGGGCAGTTGCTCGACCTGGCCATCTCGTACGACGGCGAGGAGGTGCTCTTCAGTTGGCGCCGCAGCGAGCCGGAGACCTACCAGATCTACCGCATGAACGTCGACGGCAGCGGCCTGGTGCAGTTGACCGAGGGCGATCATTACAACTTCAATCCCTGCTGGCTGCCCGACGGCGGCATCGCCTTCCTCTCCACCCGCACCGCCGCCTACGCCTACTGCTGGAATTCGCCCGTGGGCGTGCTGTACCGCATGGAGCGCGACGGCTCGAACCAGGTCCGTCTCTCGGCGAATTATCTCAACGACTTCACGCCCACCGTGCTCGGCGACGGCCGCATCATCTTCGCGCGGTGGGAATACGTCGACCGGCCGGCCATCCCCATCCAGAGCCTCTGGACCATCCGGCCCGACGGAACGGGGCTGCAAGTCTACTTCGGCAACCGCGTGCTCAGCCCCGCCACCTTCATGGAGGCCCGCACCCTGCCGGGCACGGGCAACCAGGTGCTCTGCCTGCTGACCGCCCACAACGGGCCGGCCCGCGGCGCCGTGGGCATCATCGACCGCCGTCACGGCGTGAACGCGCAGGAGGCGATCGTGAACCTCACCCCCGAGGTGAACATCGGCCACGTCGACCAGGGCGACGGCAACCACGTGCGCGGCCCCTACGAGAACCCTTTCCCCTTGGACGAAACCTACTTCATCGTCTCCCGCGACGGTTCGATCCTGGTGCGCGACTACGCGGGCACCGAGCAGACCGTGCTCCTTGCGGCACGCGGAGGCATGGGCTTCTACAATCCACAGCCGATCCGCCCCACACCGGTTCCGCCGGTGCTCTCGCTGCCGGGCGTCGGCTTGGCGGAGCAGCAACCGCTCCCCAACGCAATCGTCTACCTGCAGGATGTGTACCAGGGGCTCGAGCCCTACGTGGCGCGGGGAGAGATCGTGGCCCTGCGCGTGGTGGAAGAAATCGCCAAGCCGGTGGAGATCCATCCCGACCTGCG
>SLBP01000151.1:0-18800 GCA_007126245.1 Planctomycetales bacterium | reverse complement strand
TCGCTGGGGAGTTTCCCCGGGGCGAGCCGATCCGTCTCTGATTTTCTCTCCATACCAGTGGCCCATCGGTTTTTGCCCGTTTCCTGGGGGCAACCTAGATTATCCAGAGACGTGCAGCCGTTTTCGTCCCGGGGAAGTGCCCCCAGAGCCAGCCGGTCGGCTTGCCATGGAGACGATGGAATCCCGATCGGGCAAACCCGCTTAAGGCCGTGCAGCCGATGAACGCCAGCGAGCTTGTATCCACCCGCCGGGCTCACACCACCAAGGAGCCGGACGCCTTCGGTGACGACCGTCTTTCGTCACTGGAACGGTACTTTCCCGCAGGCTTCCACCTCGTGGATGCCACCCTCGGCACGACGCTCCACCACGCGCCCGGCCAGCCACCGATCGATCTCGATCCGCGGATGGCGTCGATCGCCGCCGCAGCGCGCCGTGGACGAATGACCCAGATCGACGAGGAGGACCCCTTTCTCATCGTCGCCCTACCTTTGGACGATGATCCCGGCGGCCGGGTGGCGGTGGCCGCCTTTGTAATCCGGCCGGTGACTGTCGAAGAGGACCTGATCGAGCCGGCCCTCCGCCTGGGCCTCGCGCCCCGGGAAGCCGCGCAGTGGGCGGCGCGGCAGACCCCCTGGCCGTCCGAAGCCCTCGAAGCGGTCGGCGATCTGCTCCTGAGTTCCTGGTCCGATCATCACCGACTGGCCCAGCTCGAACAAGAGACGCAGGATCTCTCCGTCAATCTGGCCTCGACGTACGAAGAGATCAGCCTCCTTCACCGGTTGTCTCAGAACTTGAAGATATCCCGCAGTAACGAGGAACTGGCGCGCATCGTCCTCGAGTGGCTTCTCGAGGTCCTCCCCGCCCGCGGTGTAGCCATCCGCCTTCCGCGGAACGTCGAGCAGGAAGGGGTGGTCGAAGAGGGGCCGCGGACGGTCCCCCTGCTGCTGACCAGCGGCGACTGGCCGATCGCAGCGGAACAGTTCACGGAACTGGTCGCGCAGTGCGGGGCGGCCCACCTTCAGCGGCCCCTGGTCCTCAACCCGCCCAAGACCACCGCGCCCGATTGGCCTTACCCCGGCGTGCGGCAACTGGTCGTCGTATCGCTGCTCGAAGGTGAGAACCACTTCGGCCACCTCGCCGTGGCCAATCACTGCGACGGAGCGGAGTTCGGCACCGTCGAGGGGAACCTACTCGGCTCGGTGGCCGCCATCCTGGGCATTCACAGCGGCAACCTGGAGCTCTACCGCCAACAGTCGGAGCTCCTTTCCGGGATCGTGCGTGCCCTGACCAGCGCCATCGACGCCAAGGATCCGTACACGTGCGGCCACAGCGATCGCGTGGCTCGCGTGGCCGTATGCCTGGCCCGCGAGCTGGGCTGCGATGCCGCGGCGCGGAACGACATCTACCTTGCCGGGCTCCTCCACGACGTGGGGAAGATCGGCGTCGACGACCTCATTCTCCGCAAGCCGAACAAGCTGACCGCCGAAGAGTACGAGCACATCCAGCGCCACGTCCGCATCGGCCACCGCATCCTCATGGACCTGAAGAAGCTCGACGAGATCCTCCCCGCCGTACTCTACCATCACGAAGCCTGGGACGGCGGCGGATACCCCCGAGGCCTGGCGGGCGAGGCGATCCCGGCAGCGGCGCGGATCATTGCCGTGGCCGACTCCTTCGATGCCATGGGCAGCGACCGCCCCTACCGCAAGGGGCTACCCGATGAGAAGATCGACGAAATCTTCGCCGCCGGCCGCGGCCGCCAGTGGGACCCTGCCGTGGTCGACGCCTTCTTCCGCTGCCGCGAAGAAGTCCGACACATCGCCCGCGAGCAGTACGTGTCGCCGCCCATCGATCCGGCCGCCTACGACTGAGGAGGCGGCGGTCAGCCGGTCATGATCCTTGCTGCACCTGCCCTCGCACGGGACTGCGGCCAGGTCCCCTCGATGACGTCGTAGAGGCGCTTGGCGGCCACCATCGCCAGATGCTGCTCCAGGGGCTGGAGATTCTTCACCGCCGGCCGGACGAAGGAGAAGATGTTCGCCTCCTCGGACTGGTCTTCCGGGTCGTTGGTCACCTCTACGGCGATGAGTCGGTCGCCGCTCTTGAATACGCGCCGCAGCTCGACTCGGTAGGTGTAGGCCGCCACGCGATCGATCTCTTCGAAGATCATCACCGCTCGGAGGCTCCGTTTGGGCGGCCGTTTTCTGCAGCGGCTCTTCTTCCTCGCACTCCCCTTCCGGCCCTTGTCCGGATAGCTCACCCAGAGCTGCAGCTCCATGTCCTGGAGGTCCCTGGGGTCGGCAACCAACGGCGGCTGCAATGTGCGGGGGACTGCCCTCACTTCTTCGGCATCCGACCACTTGTACAAGAGGGCGGGGCGAGCCATCGGATACGGCTCCTCGATTCAGGCGGGCTGAGCAGGCAGCTCAAATGGGGCGGGACCGAACCCCGGTGGGCGGAGGGTACCGTGACCGGGAATTCAGCGATCACCCCCTATGCTAAACCGGCGGCAGAGCGCGAATCAATCCCCCCGGAAGGAAAGCGATCGGCGCTCGCCGAGAAAACCGGGTTGCTCCGCGGAGAACGATCGCCTAAAACAGGGACGGTCGCAGCCGACAAGAATCTCGGCGCGCCGGTCGTAGCTCCCCTGTCCGCCGGGGGAGGCGGCCGGGCGGCTGACCCCGAACGGATTCAGGGTAACTATCATGTCGCCGTTGGGCGAAGTATCTCGGGATGTTTGGATCGTCGGGGCGATGCTTGCTGCGGGGTTGGCCAGCGCCTGGCTTGCCCGGCTCCACGAGGGCTCGCCGTGGCAGACCTCCTGCCACCGCCTCTTTTTCCTCTGCCTCGTCACGGTGGCCGGTCTGACCGTCGTGGCCCTGCACTTGGGGCCCGGCCTCTGGATTGCTTCGGGAGCCACCCTCTCGGTGATGGTCATAACCGCCACCGGCGACTTCAGCTCAGCGGCGGAGTCGTGAGGGGCCGTCGCGCGAGCGCGTTCGATCCGCCGGTCAAGAACGGAACCGGCGATTTGTCCTATTGCGTTTCCCTGATCGCGTGCGGGCTGGGGGGGACGCGAGGCCCGGTCTCGCCCAGCAGCCTTTCCAGATCGCGGACGGTTTCCGGATCCAGGACGTGCTCGATGGCGTCGGCGTGGCGGTCGATTTGGCTGGGGGCGACCTCCGCATAATGGACCATGTAGAGCTCCCAGAGGCGGTGGTTGCGAGTGGCGCGGCGGGCGTGCTCGGCGCCGGCACGGGTAAGGTACCAGGATTCGCCGCGGCGCTTGAGGAGACCCTCGGCGAGGGCCGCGGCGAGCAGCCGCCGGAGGCGGCGGGGCGACCACCTCCGCCGCTGGCGGAGGTCCTCGAAGGTCAGGGGCGTGGCCGTGATTGCCAGAGGATAGAGCCGTTCGTCCCGGTGTTCGACGCATTCGTAGGCGGCCCGCATGAGATCGTGCCGGCCGACGCGGCGCCGCACGCGGCGGCGGTCGACGGCCCGCGGCAGCAGGCCGTGGCGGAGACCGCAGACCATGCTCAGGCCGAAGAGCGCGGTTCCGGAAAGCACGATCACCGGCCCCGCGGCCAGGCGGGGGAACAGCGCGCTGAGGAGAACTCCCAGGGCGGCGCCCATCCCGCCGAGAACCGCGGCGAGGGGGAGCGTCGTCGCCAGCCGATCGCTCCAGAATCGTGCGGCCGCCGGGGGGAGGATGAGCATGGCCACCACCAGCAGCAGCCCCACGCTTTGCAGGCCGATTACCGTAACCGCCACGATCAGGGCCATGAGCGCCGCATCCAGGCGGATCACCGGCCAACCGGCGGCGGCCGCGAAGGACTCGTCGAAGCAGAGCAGGGAGAGCTCTTTGTAGAGCAGTCCGCAGGTCAGGAGCGTCGCGAGGGCCGCGGCGGCAATGAACCAGACGTCGCCGGTCAGCATGAGCGCAGCCTTGCCGTAGATGTAGTGGTTCAGCCCGGCCGCGGTGCCGGTGGGAAGACCTTGGACCACCGTCAACAGGACGATCCCCAGGCCGAAGAAGACGCTCAGCACGATGGCCAAGGCGGCGTCTTCCTTGATGCGGGGAACGCGGCGGAGGAGGAGAACGGACCCCATGGCGGCGAGCCCGGCGAGCACGGCACCGGCGAGCAGGGCAGGAAGAAAGCGGCCCGCTCCGGGAACGAGACCCTCCAGAAGGATGAAGGCCAGGGCGATCCCCGGCAGCGCGGCGTGCGCCACCACGTCGCCGACCAGAGCCCGCTTCCGCAGCAGCATGAAGCTGCCCACGACGCCGGCGGTGGCCCCGAGGAGTGAGGTGCCCAAGAGGACCACGCGGGTGTTGTGGTCGCGCAGCAGGACGACGCGGAAAACCTGGTCGGCCTCGGGCCAGTCGATCATTCGCCGCCTCCGGCGAGGGTCATGCGGTGGCCCACCTGCTCGAGCAGCGCCAGCCGGCCGCCGTAGGTCTTGCGGAGGTTCTCCGGGGTGAAGGCCTCGGCCACCGGGCCGGCGGCGACGAGCCGCATGTTGAGGAGCACCACGTGGTCGAAGTACTCGAGAACCGTCTGCAGATCGTGGTGTACGACGAGGGCCGTCTTGCCGGTGCCGCGGAGCTCGCGGAGGATCGCCACGATCGCCCGCTCCGTCGCCGCGTCGACGCCGGCGAAGGGTTCATCCATGAGATACAGATCGGCCTCTTGGGCCAGGGCGCGGGCCAGGAAGACGCGCTGCTGCTGCCCCCCGGAGAGCTGGCTGATCTGCCGGCCGGCCAGCTCGGCCATCCCCACGCGGTCGAGGGCCTCGCGGGCCTCTTCGCGGTAGCGGCGGGTCACCGGCCAGCACCAGCCGATCTTGCCATACAGGCCCATGGCGACCACGTCCAGGGCGCTCACGGGGAAGTCCCAGTCGACGCTCTCCCGCTGGGGGACATAGCCCACCCGGCTCCGCTGTTTCCTGTAGGGCTGGCCGAAGACGTGGACCGTGCCGGAGACTTTGGGAATCAGGTCGAGCACGGCCTTGATGAGCGTGCTCTTGCCGGCTCCGTTGGGGCCCACAACGGCCACGAGCATACCCGCCGGCGCCGTGTAGTCGAAATCCCAGAGGACCGGCCTGCGGTGGTAGGCCACCGTCATGTCGTGGATCGTCAGCGGCGCGCCGGGGGGATGCTCGGCGTCGAATGTCACCTTGGCTGGCGCAGCGTGGGCCATGGAAATCCAGTCGGCATAGGGGACGGTGGCGGGGGCTGTCTCCCGGCCCGCCGGTTCAGGGGCTCAGCTTCCCGTGGAGGCCGGCCGCGGGCGCCTCGCCGCCGAGGGCCCGAGCGATGGTCGTGGCGTTGTGATCGATCATGCCCACGTAGGTCCCTTCAAAAGATCCGGGCGGGCCCATGGCATCGGAGAAGAGGTCTCCACCGATGCTCACGTCCCAACCCCGCCGGTGGGCGCCCTCGACGACCGCCCGCACCGCGCGCTCGGCGACGCTGGTCTCCATGAACACCGCCGGCACCCGCTCCTCGACGATGAAGTCAATGAGACGGTTGACGTCGTCCACCCCCGCCTCCGATTCGGTGGAGATGCCCTGAACGGCACGCACGGGAATATCATAGGCACGGGAGAAGTAGCCGAAGGCGTCGTGGGCCGTGATGAGGTAGCGGGTTTCGCGGGGGATCGAGTCGATCGTGCGGCGGACGTAGTCGTCGAGCACGGCCAGTTCCTCGCGGTAGGCGGCGGCGTTGGCGGCGTAGACCTCGGCGCCGGCCGGGTCGAACTCGGCGAGCGTGCGGGCGACGATGCCCACCACCTGGCTCCAGGCACCCACGTCCATCCAGAGGTGAGGATCCCACTGGCCGTCGTCGAGCGCCAGAAGGAAGGACTCGCTTACCCGCTCGCCCAGGGGGATCGTAGGCGTTCCTCTGCGGGCAACTCCCTGGAGGGTATCGGCCATGCGGCCCTCGAGCCCCAGCCCTACGTAGAAGACGATGTCGGCTTCGGAAAGCACCTTGACGTCGTTCCGCGTGGGCTTGTAGAGGTGAGGGTCGACACCGAAGCCCATGAGCCCGTGGATCTCGGCGCGGTCGCCGGCGACGATCGTGACGACGTCGGTGGCCATGCCGCACGTGGTGACGATGCGATAGGGATAGTCGCCATCATAGGGCGGAATCGGGCCCTCAGGAATCAGGCTGGGACCCTCGCATCCGGCCGGCATCGCCACCAAGACGGCAAACAGCACCGCCATCACCTCGGTGTTCCACCGGCACCGGTCACCGCGATGCATGAACTTTCGCTTCGCGCAGGACATCAATTGCTCCCGAGAGAAACCCCACCGTCGAGGCAGCCGACCGAGCTCCGAAAGAGGCGGCGGCGTCACCTTCCGCTATGGGAATCATGGCACTCGGACCCGCCTGATACAAGCGTCGCCGGAGAAATAGGGGGGGGAATAGGAGATTGTCGAAGATGCCGATTGGGGGAGGCGCTGGTTGCCGCCAACTGTTGCTCGGGGCGGGAAATCCGCTTCCCCGCCGCGCCGCGCGTTGGTAAATTCGAGGTTGGTGGCAGGAATTTCGTCCGCGCCGGGCGGCGTGCTCAGCCGGGGGCGTTCCCGGGCGAGTACAGCGGAGGTTTCTCAGGCAGCGACGAGGGTGGCCAGGGAATGTTCGATTCACGGCGACCGCAACCCGGGGAGGTCGAGGAGCTCATCCGCAACGCCCAGTTGCGCGACGAGCTTGAGCCCTTCTACGATGAGTCGATCAGCCGCATCAACGTCCAGCACCTCCCCTTGGCGGTGGAGAACGAGTTCCTCGCCTCGATGCTCGCCTGGGAGCAGGCGCCGGTCCTGCCGATCTACCGCTGGTTCGAACCGGAGCTCCGCCCCCCGCGGCCCAACCAGCTCACCGAAGAGGAATTGCACCGCATCCTCTGGGACGTAATCCACAAGCTCTACGAGCGGCGGATCGTGCTCGATTTCACGGATCATCTCTCGGACCGCGAACTCTACTGCCTGATCTACCGAGACATCCTTCCCGCACGGGAAAAGAAGATCGACCTGGCCCGGAACTACCTCCGCTTCGATTGTGCCGGGGCCGACGCCGATCCGGAGATCTGGCTCCGGTACTATGCCTCGGAGGAGGATCGCCAGGCGTGGGCGGAGGCGTACAATCTGCCCTTGCCGCCACAGTGCGTACCGCCTTACCCCCGCCAGCTTCCCCGCGAGCCCCAATAGCCGCTCCCACGGCGGCTCCTCAGCGTGCCCATACTCCCGCCGGTCGAGGATCTGGTCGCTCGCATCCATAAGGCACCGGGGCGGATCGTTCTGGCGATCAGCGGCGGCGGGGCCGGCGCGATCGGCGCCTTGACGACCGTGGCGGGTGCCTCGCGGACGCTCCTCGAGGCGGCAGTTCCCTACAGCGAGGAGGCGATCTCGGCATGGCTCGGCGGCCGGCCCGACGCCTTCTGCGCATCGCCGACGGCGCGGGCCATGGCCATGGCAGCCTACCTCCGGGCCGTGCAGCGCGCGACCGGTCGGCAGCGCAGCACCACGCCCCCCGAGCCGCTCCTGGGAATCGCGGCCACGGCGGCCCTGGCCACGGACCGGCCGCGGCGTGGCTCCCATCGCATTCACCTCGCCTGGCAGAGTGCCGCCGCCACGACCGCCTGGTCGCTGGAATTGGTCAAGGGCCACCGCAGCCGCGGCGAGGAGGAGCGTTTGGCGGAGCGGCTCGTACTGAACCTCACCGCCGACGCCTTGGGCCTTTCCGAGCGCCTCGATCCCTGCCTGGCGGCCGGCGAATACCTCGAACAGGCCTCGGTCGCCGCGCCGACGGCCTGGCAGGAGCTCCTCGCCGGGCATCGGTCGGCCGTGGCCCATCCGGCGCTCCCCGAGAGTGAGGCGGGGCCGCCGGCCCTCTTGCCCGGGGCGTTTCATCCGCTTCACGTCGGCCACCGGCGGATGGCGGAGACGGCCGGCAGACTGCTGCACCGCAAGGTCGCCTTCGAGATCTCCATCGAGAACGTCGACAAGCCTCCGCTGGATTTCCTGGAGATCCGCCGCCGCCTCGAGCAATTCGGCGAGGCGACGGTCTGGTTGACCCGGGCGGCCTCGTTCGCGGCGAAGGCCGAGCTGTTCCCGGGGGCCACGTTCGTCGTGGGGATCGATACCTTCAAGCGGATTATCGATCCGCGCTACTATGGCGGCGACGCGGCCGCCAGGCGGACCCGGCTGGCGCAAATCGCGGAACGGGACTGCCGCTTCCTCGTCTTCGGCCGTGTCCTCGAGGGCTCCTTTCGCCGTCTCGAGGACGTGACCGTCCCCGAGCCGCTCCGGGGCCGCTGCCGGGCGGTGGACGAGGCCACCTTCCGCGAGGACGTCTCTTCGACCGCGCTGCGCCGCCGCTCCCCGGAACGGTAGCCTCATCCGAAGTAGTCGGGCTCGTTGTCCGCCTTCCACTTGATGTTGCAGCCGAGGCTGGGGCGGTGCGGCTCGGGCACGGGCCGGCCCGCCAACACGGCGTCCAGCGCCGCCCGCAGGTCGGCGCCCGTGACGGGAAGGCCGTTTTCCGGCCGGCTGTCGTCCATCTGACCCCGGTAGGCGAGGCGCCGTTGCCCGTCGAAGACGTAGAAGTCGGGCGTGCAGGCCGCCCGGTAGGCCTTGGCCACCTCCTGGGTCTCGTCGAACAGGTAGGGGAACGTGTACCCGCGTCGTCCGGCCTCGGCGGCCATGTTCTCCGGCGAATCGTCGGGATAGTTGGCCACGTCGTTCGCGTTGATGCCGACCACGGCCACGCCGCGCTCCTGGTATTCGCGGACCAGCTGCGCCAACCCGTCAGCCACGTGCTTCACGTAGGGGCAGTGATTGCAGAGGAAGATCACCAGCAGGGCGGGGGCGTCGGCGAAGTCGTCCAGCGAGACGGTCTTGCCCGACGTGTCCGGCAGAGCGAAATGCGGGGCGGGAGTGCCCAACTCGAGCATCGTGCTGGCGGTCTTGACCATGGCGAAACTCCTCCTGGAAGCGGGGTGCAATGGTTTCCCTCCGTCGGCGCTCCGGTTCATCTCACCGAGCGGAACGTCGTCGTGGAATTATAGAAATGGGTCTTTGCAGTGGCCATCGGCGTCGCCCGCGGATAGGCTTTTCCAGTGTCCGGCTCGACCGGCTGTCGCCGGGACACTCGGGCCGAGCCGCCGTTCGCCGTCGTCTGCGGCGGCGCCCCGCGGCCGCACGGCCGTCCCCGCCTCCCGAGCTGCCACGTTCCGCCCTCCGCCGACTTCCAACCTGGGATAGTGCCATGCCCTGCTCACCTTCCTTGCCCGGCTGCCTGACCGGGGGGCTTCGTGCCCCTGCCCTTCCTCCCTTCGCGCCTCTGGCCATCCTCGCCGCACTCCTCGCCACGACACCTTTGCTCGCCGCGGAGCCCTGGGGCGGGACCACGGTTCCCGCCGAGGACCTCGCCGACGTCGTCGGCGTCGCGCACGTCCGGGGCACGTACCACCACCAGGACGGAGACTTCCTCAACGAGGGTGCCGAAGTGATCGCCGACCTCGGCAGCCGCGTCATCAAGCTCTACCTGATGCTTCCGCCCGCCAGTACGTATCCCTTCGGCAGCGAGTGGCCGGAGGTGGCCTCCCTTGTAGAGTTGGCCGATACGCCCCACTACCGCGAGGTCTTCGCCCGGCCCTTCTCGACGTTCATTTTGACCGCGTATGCCGTCGGCCGGGGCGACCACTACTGGCTCCACGGCGTCACGGAGGCTGCCTATGCCGACGAGCGGGAGCAGTTCTACCGCCTTGCCCGCCACTTCCTCACCGAGTACCGCGACTCGGGCAAGACCTTCGTGCTCCAGCACTGGGAGGGTGACTGGGCCGTCCGCGGCTCCTACGACGCCGAGCGCGACCCCACGCCGACCGCCATCGAGGGCATGATCCGCTGGCTCCAGGCCCGCCAGGAGGGCGTCGACCGCGCCCGGGAAGAGGTCGGCGAAAAGGGGGTGCGCGTCTTGCACGCCGCCGAGGTCAACCTCGTGACCGCGGCCATGGAAGAGGGGCGCCCCTCGGTAACCAGCGACGTCCTCCCCTTGGCCGGGGTCGACCTCGTCTCGTACTCCGCTTGGGAGACGCAGCACGACGCGGAGCGCCTCCGCGAGGCGCTGGACTTCATCGCCCGCCACGCCCCTCGCCGGCCGGGCATCGCGGGCCGCCATGTCTTCATCGGCGAGTTCGGGCTTCCCGAGAACGAGCATCCCCCCGAGGCGATCCGGCACGTCATCGACAACTGCATCCCCGTCGGTCGCGAGTGGGGCTGCCCCTACGTCGTCTATTGGCAGGTCTACTGCAACGAGCCCCGCCGCCAGCCCGTGGCGGCCAACGAGGATGTCCGCGGTTTCTGGCTCCTGCGCCCCGACGGTTCTCGGGGCCACGCCTGGAATGCCCTCCGCGCCCACCTCGTCGGCGCGGGCGGCCCCGGGGAGTGACCGTGCCGCGAAGGTTGGCGGCATTTGACATCCTCCCCCAGTGGCATAGGCTTTCCATGGGCAAACCCGGGGCGAACCATTGCACGATTCGCGAGTTTCCAGTCAACCCGTCCGGTCCGCGCGGCTGGAGGGAGGTGTTGTGATGCGTTTCCTGTTCCGCTTGCTCTGTGAAGAAGAGGCGGCCACGGCCGTCGAATATGCCGTCCTCCTGGCCCTGATCCTCGTCTCGGTCATCGGTGCCATCGGCACCGTGGGGTCCCAGGCCGGGGGGATGTGGGGAGGGATCGAATCCGACCTGCAAGCCTGTGGGTTCATCGGTCAGTAATTCCGAATGCCGGGGGAACCCTGGCGGGAAGCCCTCCCCCGCCCTCCTCCGGCGGCGCTGCAGCCAACGCGGGTCCTCGTCTCCCGGGCCCGCGTTGGTCTTTCTTGCGCCGCCCCGTCGGCCTCGGCCAGTCGGCCGCACCCGCTGCCAGGATGGACCGGTACGGGGTCCGGGCTCTCCCTGTCGCCCCCCCACGACGCGCCGGACGGTCAGGAGACCGCCACCTCGGCGGCCTTGAAAACAGTCTTCACGATCGAGAAGCCGTGCCGGGCATAGAGGCGCACAGCCGCCTCGTTATCGGCGGTTACCTCGAGGAAGGCCCGCGAGAGGCCCGCCTGCCGGAAGCCCCGCAGAGCCGCCAGCAGCAGGGCAGTTCCCAGCCCCGCAGCGCGGTGACCCGGCACGACCCCCAAGTTCTGAATGGCTCCCACACCCGACGAGTCGCGGATGCCCTGGACCGTTCCGCACACCTGACCGAGGGCCTCGTCGGGAGTCCCGTCTGCCGCTCGCACCGCCAGCCAGGTGGCCCCGGGGAGGAATCCCGGCTTCTGGGAGATTTCGGCCATCAGGCGGCGGCACCCTTCCAGGTCGCCGAGGCAGGGAAAGACGTTGGCATCGATCTCCTCGCGGAAGCTGAGGTACTTGCCGCGGCCGTGAGCGTCCAAAAGGGTGGGGTCCCAGCCGAGCAATGTGTAACCTGCCGGCGCGACCCCGGCCAGGTCGCGACCTACCAGGGCCAACTCCATGCGGTATCGCTTGAAGTAGGTCAGTGCCATGCGATACGGCTCATATGGGGCCTCGAGCAGGGTCGGCGCGGAGCACTCGGGGCATCCGCCCACCACCTGGGCAACATTATGTCAAAGCGCCGCCCCGGGGACCAGAGACGCGTTCGCCGGCCAGTCTTCGGAGCACGCCGAGGTTGACGCGGTCCAAATCCTCCCCGTTCACGGTCCCTTTGGGTGTCTCCAAGTACATGGGCACCGCCCGGAAACGCCGGTCCCTGAGCAGGTGGCGGAAGGGGGCCAGCCCCATCGCCCCGCGACCGATGTGCTCATGGCGATCGACCCGCGACCCTAGGGGGCGGCGGCTGTCGTTGAGGTGAAAGGCGCGGATGCGTTCCAGCCCCACGAGGCGGTCCCACTGCCGCATGGTGGCGCGGTACTCGCGGGTGGTTCCCATGGCGTAACCCGCCGCGAAGACGTGGCAGGTGTCGAAGCAGAAGCCGAGCCGTTCGGGCTCGGCAACGGCGTCGAGGATGGCGGCCAGGTGCTCGAAACGCCAACCGAGACCCGTCCCCTGCCCCGCAGTCGTCTCCAGCAAGACCCCGGCCGGCAGCCGCCGCGTGCGGCGGTGGACGACGTCGAGCGCCCGCACCACCCGAGCGAGCCCCCCACTTTCCGTGTCCATATAGGATCCAGGGTGGGTGACCACTCCTGGAGGTTGCATTCTCCGGCAGAACCATAATAATAGAGGGTAGCGGGGCGGAGGCGGCGTCTCCCACGAAGGGGGGTAACGCATGTCCGGCGATATCTCGATCATCATTCTCGGTTTGGCAGGCTTAGCGGTGGCCGGAATCTTGGTCTTTCGGCCCCTATGTCGCGCTGCGCGCGAAAACCGCTTCGCCGAGACCCGGCGCCTGTTCCACCGCGAGCGAGAGCGCCTCGAGGCGAAGTTCATACGGCTCGTGCAGGCGCGGTCGCGGGCCGACAGCCTCCGCTGGGCCGATTGCGAATTCGACGACGACGTCTCGTACGTCCGCAACCGTTCCAGCGGCGAGCTGTCGGCCTTCGTGGCGTTGAACGTTGCCGTGGAAGACGGCCACAATCTCGAACCCGGCGAAGGCGGCGACGCCACGGAGACGCTCCGCGCGGCGACGGCCGTCTTCCGTTTCGACGGCAAGCACTGGGAGACCGAGGGGCGGGCCATCTTCAATCTCCGCCCCAGCGAGGCCATCCGCTTCTACCACCGCGATATCGAGGTGGTCGGGCAGGAATTCGCCCAACGCGAATAACACTGTACGGGTTTGGGTCCCGCGGGTCATCATCGCCCTCGCCCAATCGACACCCGCGCCCGCTTTCGTGGTGGTCAATGCCACCCCCCTTATGTGCGTCAAGCGGGTGATCGAGGACGATGACCCGGAAAGGAACCCCGAGGAGGCGTATCCGGCGATCCTGGCGGCATGGGATCAGGAAGAGGATCCCGGTCTGGATGCCTATCAGGATTACAAGCGGCGATGATCGTTCTGCAAGCGGAAACTTTTCGGCCCTCGCCGGCGTCTCATTCGCAGGCGGTCGTCCCCGTGGTAAGGTAGACTATCCCATTCTCCCGAATCTGGGGGAATGGCTGGTCGGCCCGGTAATGCACTATTGAGCCGGGGCGAGCGCGGAAACCGCCAGACAACGCGTCCCTTTCAGTGTCGCATGGTTTGGTTCTCACGTTGGGCCTGGGAACGAGCGAAAGGAGTATGGAACGATGGGACCATCGGTATATGGCAATCTGCGAGCCGTCCTGCCCCTTCTGGCGGCCGTGGCCCTCGGGCCGGCCTTTTCGGCTGTCGCCCTCGCCGAGGAGACGGAGAAGGTCGAGCTGCCGCTCGGCCGCGTCGTGCTCTTCAGCTCCGGCGTGGGCTTCTTCGAACATGCCGCCACGGTCGATGGCGATGCCACGGCCGAGCTCTGGTTCGACGTCGACGAGATCAACGACCTGCTCAAGAGCATGGTCGTCCGCGACCTCGACGGGGGCCGCATCGCCGCGGTGACCTACGACTCCCGCGACCCGATCACGCGGACCCTGCGGTCGTTCGCCATCGACCTGACCGAGCATCCCACGCTGGGTGAGATCCTCAGGCAGGCGCGCGGCGAGCAGATCGCGGTCGATGCCCCGGAGAAGATCGCGGGCATCATCGTCGGCGTCGAGAAGCGCCCCGAGCCGGTCGGCGACCGGGGCGTGGTGGAGAAGGAATACCTCAACCTCCTCACCGACGAGGGGTTGCGGTCGATCGCGCTGGATTCGATCGGCCGTTTCCGCCTGCTCAACGAGGAACTCGACAGCGAGCTCCGCAAGGCGTTGGCCGTACTGGCCACGGCGCTCGACGCGGACCGCAAGGCGGTCCGCCTCCGCTTCGAGGGGGAGGGGGAGCGGGAAGTCCGCGTGGGCTACATCCGCGAGACGCCGGTCTGGAAGACGAGCTACCGGCTGGTGCTGGACGAGGAGGAGGCGCCCTTCCTGCAGGGGTGGGCGATCGTGGAGAATCCTTCGGAGCAAGACTGGGACGGCGTGCGGCTCTCGCTGGTCAGCGGGCGGCCGATCTCGTTCAAGATGGACCTCTACCAGCCGCTCTACGTACCGCGACCCGAGGTGGAGCTGGAGCTCTTCGCCTCGCTCCGCCCCCAGGTCTACGACCAGGACCTCGCGGCCGCGCCGCCTGCCCTCGCCGAGCCGGCGGCGCCTGCACGACGAGAGCTCGCCCATCGAGGCGCAGGCCAGACTTTCCGGCTCGAGGAAGCCGTCCAACCCGACACCTGGGCGGACGAGGCTGCCCCGGCGGAGAGGCTCGATCGCCTCCAGCTCGGGCGCGGCGTCGAGGTGGCTGCGGCGGCCGGCGAGGTGGGGGAGCTCTTCCAGTACGCCATCGCCATGCCGGTGACCATCCCCCGCCAGCAGTCGGCCATGCTGCCCATCGTCGGCGGCGACGTCGAGGCGGAGAAGGTCTCCATCTACAATCCCCAGGTGCACCAGAAGCACCCCCTCAACGGCTTGCGGCTGACGAACACCACCGGGCTGCACCTGATGCAGGGGCCGATCACCGTCTTCGACAGCGGCGCCTACGCCGGCGACGCCCAGATTGCCGACATCGCCCCCGGCGCCGAGCGGCTGGTCAGCTACGCCATGGACCTGGAGACGGAAGTGGCCCCGCAGGCCCGCAGCCGCCCCGATGAGCTGGTCAGCCTGCGGCTGGTCAAGGGGACGGCGATCACCACCCGCAAGTACGCCCGGGCCCGCGAGTACACCGTGCGCAACTCGGGGAGCCGCACCAAGCAGGTGCTCATCGAGCAGCCGCTCGAGGCCGATTGGACGCTCGTCAGCCCCGAGGAGCCGGCGGAGAAGACGCGGGACATGTACCGCTTCCTTGTGGAGGCCGAGCCGGGTGTGCCCGCCGTGCTCACGGTCGAGGAGGAGCGGATCGACCGCCAGCAGGTGGCCATGACGAACCTCGACGAGGAGAGGATCCGCATCTACCTCTCGGCCCGCCAGGTCAGCGACGCCGTCAAGGATGCCCTCGCCTCGCTCCAACAGCGGCGTCACGAGCTGGCGCAGGTGGCGGCCGAGCGGGAGCAGCGCCAGCAGCGGATCGAGGAGATCGCCGACGACCAGGCGCGCATCCGCGAGAACATGGCCCGGCTCGACCGCAACAGCGACCTCTACCGCTCCTACGTGCAGCGGTTCACCGACCAGGAGACGGAGATCGAGTCGCTCCGCGAAGCGATCCGCGAACTGCAGGAGAAGGAGACTGTTCTGCAGGAAGAGCTCGACGAGTTCCTCATGGCCTTGGACCTCGAGTGAGGCGATGGCGTTATACTCCCTCCAGCCGGTGGCGGAACGGCTCGCGGCTGACCTCGTAGCCGGGCCGGAGGGCGACATTGGTCAAGAGCCCCAGGAGCAGGCCGTGGGCCAAGAGGCCCGAGCCTCCGTAGCTGACCAGGGGCAGGGAAAGTCCGGTGACGGGCAACAGCCCCACGGTCATGGCCGTGTTGATCACCGCCTGGACGGCGAACATCGCCACGACCCCCACGGCTACCAGGCGGCCGAAGGGCTCGCCGGTGGCCGCGGCCACGGCGAGCCCCCGCCAGAGAATCACCGTGTAGAGCCCCAGCACCAGCGTTAGCCCCGGAAGCCCCAACCGTTCGCCGAGAACGCAGAAGACGAAGTCGCTGCGGGCCTCGGGCAGACGGTAGGCGGCCGGGTCGTCGACGGCCGGTCCCCGCACCAGGCTCCCCCAAGTCTGTCCCAGGGCCAGCATCTGCTTGGCCTGCCGGAGGTGGTAGGTGTCGTCGTTGGGCGTCTCCCCCGGCCCCGCCTGCTCGAAGAGGGCCGTAACCCGCGACCGCTGCTCGCGGCTCATCTGCACCCACAGGAGCGGCACCGTCGCCAACCCCGCCAGGGCCAGCAGCGCCAGGTCACGGCGCCGCGCCCCGGCGGCGAAGAGGACGACGAAGAACACCGGGAGAAAGACCATCGCCGTCCCCAGGTCCGGCTCCCGCAGGATGAGCACCACCGGCACGAGCGTGAGGACGAGCGGCAGCAGCATGCCGCCGAAACGCCGATAGCTGTCGCGGAACATCAGGTATCGGGCCAATGCCAGCACGTAGGCCACCTTGGCCAGCTCCGACGGCTGGAACCCCACCGGCCCGAGGCGAATCCAGCGGTGGGCGTTGTTGATCGGCGGGAAGAAGTAGACCGCCACCAACAGGACCAGCGAGACGGCGAAGGCCGCAAAGGCCCAGCGGATGAGGATCCGGTAGGGAAAGGCCGCGGCGGCCGCGAGGGCGGCTGCGGCAACGAAGGAGAAGACTACCTGCTGCCGCAGGAAGCGCCCGCTCCCCTCGGCCAACGCCTCGGCCCGCGCGATCCCCAGCCAACCCAGTGCCACCAGCAGGGCTGCCGCCGCGATCACGGACCACGGGATGCGAAACACCCATTCGGAAAAAGACATGTGGTGGCTGGTGGCTTGTAGGACGGATTGCCCGATCCGTCATGGTAGCGGCTGGGGGAGGGATGGCCCGATCCGTCCGAGGCCGGCGACAGGTTGGCCCAGTGGAGCGGAAACCGGAAATCCGGTCAACATCGGCCGAAGATAATCCCGAAAGCAGGAGAGTCCCTTCGGCCTCAAACGAGATGCCATTGAGCGGAGGCCAGCACGTAGGCGCCGAGGACGGCGTTGGTCAGTGCGTGGGCCAGTACGCAGTCCCAGAGGCTGCGGGTGCGGACCATCAGCCAGGTCACCAGGGAGAACCATACCGCCGCGGCGACCATTTCGCCCGGGTGGGCGAGCACCGGGATTGCCGTCCCCGCGATGGCCGCGGCCACCGTAACGCGGCCGAAGGGGACTCGCCACCATCGCTCGGCAACGACGAAGCGCATCACAAAGCCGCGGAGGAAGAACTCTTCGATCACCGGCACGATGAGTACCAGCCCCAAGAGACGGATGCCGAGAAATCCCCAGGCCGCCAGCGGCCTTCCCGCCAGCTCGACAAAGGGGTTGAATCCACTGCGGGCTCCCGATTCCACCAGCCAACCGAGTCCCAGCGCGGGCAGCAGGCTGGCCTCGAATTCCAGGGCCGTCAGGCCAATCCATAGGCAACCGCCTCCCAGTCCCACGGCAGCCCCCAGCCAGGTGACGCGGAAGGGGAAGCGGCGATAGGTGGATACGGAGGCCGCCATGGCCGCAGTCACCACCAGCAGCTTCAACGAATAGACCACCGGATAGGCGTGGTAAGCGATTGTCATTCCCAGCAGCCGGCCGCCAGGTGTCTCGGCCGTTGGTTCCAGCCCGGTGAGGAGCATAAAGAGGGCAAGGGGGGCCACATAGGGGAGCCAGCGGTAGCGGGCCAGTCGCCACCACCACAGCTTGATCCGATAAGCCGCGGTGTACTGGCTCGCGGTCCCTTCGCGATGGCTATCAGGACTAACCCGTTCCGGGGGAGCGGTCTGTTCCATAGGTAACACCCAGAGCCGACAAACCGGTCACAGCCGGCGTGCGTGCGATATGCTTGCCTGAGCAGTTCGGTGATGGAATAATCGCCGGCAACGCGAGCACATGAAACGGTCGGTCAAGATTGTCGAGATGGGAACGAACACTCCGTCAAGGCCGCGAACCGATTCCCGCACTCGGGCTGCCCTGGCTGCCCGAACGCGACCGTAGAGTAACCGGGCCAACCGGTTCGGGCAAGCCGCCCCGTACCGCCCGGCTAAATCCTCGAGGTAACCGTTCACGGGGACTGTCCCAAGAGAGAACCGAATGCGATACCGAGGCCCATCGACGGGAAGTGCCCTGTTCCTGGCGGCTCTGATCCTGGCGGCGGCCCCCTCTGCCGATGCCGGAGCAGCCGAGAGGAGCACGGCGGTCTTGGAACGGGAAGTGGCCCCTGCGCACGACGGGGCCGGCTTCCACTACGCGCAGGAGCGCCTTGCCCGCCAGGGACGGTACGACGTCTACCGGCTTACGTATCCCTCACCGGTGGCCACGGCGGTCGAGGCCAACAACACCGTGCCCGCCGACTATTACCTGCCGCGCGGTGCGGCCGGCGATGGAATCCGCCGGCCGGCGGTGATCTGCCTGCACATCATGGGCGGCAACTTCGAGCTTACCGAGCTGGCCTGCTCGGCCCTGGCCGCGGCGGGGATACCGGCGTTGACGTTTCGGCTCCCCTATTATGGCGAGCGCGGTGGCGAACTGGGGCGCACCGCCGTGGCGGCAGACCCGGCCCTGTTCGCCGAGGGGCTCGGCCAAGCGATGGCCGACGTGCGACGGGCGGTCGATCTCTTGGCCTCTCGTGCGGAGGTCGATCCGGAGCGGATCGGCATCATGGGAATAAGCATGGGGGGTATCCTGGCCGCCAGCGCCGCGGGCGCCGAGCCGCGGGTCCACCGGACGGCGGCTCTCCTGGCCGGAGGTGACCTGCCGGCAATCATCGGCCACTCGCGCGAGACCCACCGCCTTCGCGAGGCGCTCGACGCACTACCCCTCGAGGAACGCGGTGCGGTGGAGGCGGCGCTCGATCTCGTCGATCCGCTCCATCACGCCGCGGCCCTGCGGGCCCGGGCCGGAGCGGGGCGGGTGCTGTTGATCAACGCGGGGGATGACGAGGTCATCCCCCGCACCGCTACCGAACGGCTGGCCCAGGCCCTGGGCATCGCCGACCGGGTCCAGTGGCTCGACGGGCTGGGGCACTACTCGGCCTTGGCCGCCATGCCCGAGATCCTGGAGACGATGGTCGCTTTCTTCGCCGAAGACCTGCCGCC
>SLBP01000164.1:0-18993 GCA_007126245.1 Planctomycetales bacterium | reverse complement strand
GGAGGAGGCTGAGGCCGAAGAGGCCGCCGAAGAGGAAGTAGAGGCCGTCGAAGAGGAGCCCGCCGAGTAAGCGTACGGGGAACGGCGTCCTCCGCGAGTTTGCGGCCGGCGGCGAGCGGCCGGCCGCATCGGGGCGGTCGACGCAGTGCCCCCGGAGGATCACGGCCTGCGGGAGGACGCCCCCCTATTCGTTCCGGCGCGTGTCCGGGCGGTGGACGGTCGCAGGGGCGCTATTTCGAAGCGGCTGTCGATCCGGGAAAACCACAAGAAGACCATGCAGACAAGTTGACTTGGCCCTTCGAAGCATCCCCGAACGTAGGTGACGGAGATGAGAATCGGGAGACAATTGTCTGTCGGTACAGGCTTGCTGTGTGTCTTTCTCACGTTCGGAATCCCCGATGGGGGGAGTCCATTCGCTCCGGAAGCCCGCCCTCCCGCCGAAGTCCGTCTGGGTGGACAGCGGGTGGCGGAATACACCCAAGGACCGGTCTACCGGCGTTTCAGTTGGATGACGATCGAGCTCGAAGGGGTGCCGGCAGGCGACCTGGACAGGGTGATGGTCGTCTTGGAGCCACGGTGGCGGAACCTCGATACACGGAACGCGTCTTCGGTGGAACCCCTCCGAGCTGTGTTCCATCCCGGCGATCGCGAACGTGCTCGGGCTGTGCTCCACTTGGGATGCGACGAGGACCCGATGGAGGTAGGCCCCTACCGGGCAGCGGTCTATCAAGCGCGGCCTGGAGGCTTCCAGCGTATCGCCGAGCAGCCGTTCTTCGTCATATTCAATGCCTTGGACCCGGCGGATCGCGCCTCGCATCACTGGCGAGCCGAAGACTACCTGTCGAACGAACTCCACATCGTCCAGAAATCGAAGGAGGGGGAGCCGCAGTTGTACGACTGGCAATTGGACATCGATCGGGACCGGGTATTCACCCTGGCTATCGGGGGGGTGGCCGGTTCTCGGCATCCTGGAACTGCCGTGCAACGGGTGGCCTGGGTGGCGGCCAACGAGATCAAGGGCTTCTGGCCGGAGTTGGACGGCGTGGACCGCCGGTCTCCGGACGTCGCGCGCAGCGGGGACGATTCCTGGAAGCCGGCGTCGGTCCGGTCGATTTCTCAACGCTTGCGCAGAGGCGACCCCCGGGGGCAATGCTTCGACTATGCGGCGTTCTCGGTTGCCTTGCTGCGAAGCGTCGGCCTCGCTTCGACTGCCACCAGCGTGATGGGGCCCGAGGAAATCGAGCACCCGCGAGCCTTGGACGAGCAAGTCTCCTGGAACTTTCACGTTTGGACCGAAGTCTTCATGGACGGGAATTGGCGGGCCATGGACCTTGCCTACCTCGACCCCGTCCTCCGCCACCGCATTCGATGGAAAGTGTATCCCGGGTTACAACGTGCCGACGGCCCGTGGTTCAGACGTATGATCGGCGACGACTCTCGCGTGTATCGGCAACGGGGAAGCCAGATCGCCGACATCACCAAACGATACCGGGGACGGTGAGATCCGCACAGCCGACGGGGAGCCGCCCCTGCCCCGTGCGAGGGCATCGAGCCGCCTGAACGACGGCGCCGGCAAGATCGCGGCCTGGTCGCGGTTGTCGGATTCTACTCCGCCGCAGCGCAAGACGTGCTCGTGGCGGCTGTGCGGGAGATCGCCCTCCAGGCCCGGACGGCGCGTGCCATCGTGGGGCGAGACGACGCAACCCCTGTCGCCTCGGACAGGGGTTGTCTTTTCCACCGGATGACCGCGCAGAGGCGATGCCGGCGCAACGAAAATGAAGTGGAGGCGGCGGGGATCGAACCCGCGTCCCGCGACATTTCCATGGAAGCCTCTACGTGCGTAGTCGATTCATTTTCGCCTTCGCCCTTGGCGGCCCCAACCGACAGGGTCCGCCGCGGGCTAGTCGGCAGCGGAGTTTAACCCCGGGCGTGGCCGACGGCGACCCGAGGCGATCCGGATTTGCTGGCCAGCCGATGGGCCCTTCCGGCTGGGGCCCAGCGGCCGGGGCTACCTGTTTCTAGGCAGCCAGGACGAGGTTATCCTCGGCAAGTAATTGTGCAGTCAGCTTTTAACGTGGCCCGCTGACCAACCACGGCACGCCACTTCCACTTCAAACTGCCCGGTCGAATCCAATTCGCCCCCGAAGTGGGTGACAGGGAAAGCCCGCTAGGAAGGCTTTCCCGTCCAATCTATTATATCGGCCGGGCAAGGCCCCTCCACCCCCCGGCCGCCCCGGAGGCCATCCCGATCTTTCCCATGCCCCGCATCTCCAGCCTGCAAAACCCCCGCGTTCGTGCCGCCGCCCGCCTCCGAGATGGCCGCCAGCGACAGAAGCAGGGCCGATTCCTCATCGACGGCCTGCGGGAGGTGGCTCGTGCCATGGATGGGGGGGTTCGGCTGCCGGAAATCTTCTTCTGTCCCGGAGTACCCTCCGGCGAGGCGGCTGCTGGGGTGATCTCTCGGGCGGCGGCCGCCGGGGCGGAAGTCTTCGAGGTGACGCCCCCGATCTTGGCGCGGCTGTCCTTCGGCGAGCGGAGCGAGGGGGTCGTGGCCGTGGGGAGCCCGGCCCGGCGGAGACTGGAGGACCTGCCGCTCTCCGCCCGGCCCCTGGTAGCGGTGCTCGAGGGGATCGAGAAGCCGGGCAATGTGGGGGCCATCGTACGCAGTGCCGATGCCGCAGGTCTCGACGCCATCGTCGTCGCCAACCCGCGGACCGACCTCTACAATCCCAATGCGATCCGCGCCAGCCTGGGCACGCTCTTTTCGGTGCCCGTCTGCGAGGCCACCACCGGGGCGACCCTCGACTGGCTCCGCAGCCGCGGCCTGGCGATCTTCGCGGCGCGTGTCGACGGCTCGGTCCCATACACCCAAGCCGATTTCCGTCGCCCGGCGGCCATTGTGCTGGGGAGCGAGGCTGAGGGCCTTTCCACGGCGTGGACCGGGAAAGAAATCGAGGCCGTCCGCCTGCCCATGCGGGGGGCGGCGGACAGCCTCAACGTCTCCGCCGCGGCGGCGGTCCTCTTTTTCGAGGCCGTCCGCCACCGGGAGGAGGTGGGGTAGGCCGCTCAGTCGAGCGGGATCAGCTCCACGGTGCGGAACTCGATCGGCCCGCCCTCCGACTGGAGGCCGATTTGTCCGGCGATCACCTCGACGCCTTCGGCCTCGTTGACCAGCTCGCCGTTGATCTTCAGCGTGAGCTTGTCGCCGTCGAGGGTGATCTCGTAGAGGTTCCATTCACCGGGGGCCTTTTCGGCGTCGCGGATCTTGCCGATGCCCAGGATCCTGCCGAGTTCGGGGTGATCGATGTCCCGCCACCGCTCCTCGGCCTCGGCGAGCTCGAAGCCCTGGAAGGTCCAGATATCGCCGGCGTTGCCGTGCTGGAGCTGGGCCTCGATGCACCGGGGCAGCCCCATCGGCTCGCCGGTGATCCGCATCAAGACGCCGCTGTTGGTGGGCTCCACGCCCTCGGGCCACCGCCACTCGACCCGCAGCTTGAAGCTCTCGAACTCTTCCTCGGTGGCCAGGTAGCCCAACGGTTCGCCGACGACGTGGATCAGGCCGTCGCGGACGGTGAAGACGTCCTCCATGGCAAGGTCCTCGTCGACCAGGTAGTAGGTCCATCCGGAGAGGTCTTCGCCGTTGAAGAGCTCAATGGGCTCCTTCTCTTCGGCCAAGGCGGCGGTGCAGGCAGCCAGGCCGAATAGGGCGGCGAGGGCAAGCGTTCGGCGCAACATGGGGGTTCTCCTTCGTGCAAGATGTGGGAACGTGTTGCCAGCCACACTGGACCGATCGAGTCGGTCACGGGCGGAATCGTCCAGTGTACTACCGGAACCTGCGTTGGGGCACCCCGCGCGCAGAATCATCATCCGAGGCCGAGACTGGCATCGCGACCGGGCAGGCTGCCCACATCACTACTGTGGGTGGTGCGGCAGCTTCCTCTTGCGAATGCGGAGTGACGCCGCGGCGCACAGCACGGCCCGCCGACACCATGTCCTGGGTTCCCGCGCCGCAAAGCCACGCCCCTGCCGAACCCCAAATGGGGCAACGGCGGCAGCGCGTCAGGTAGAAGGCGGGGCCTTGCGCTTGAGCTCTCCGGCGTGTTCGGTGAGGAAGGCGCGGATCTCCTCGCCGAAGTCGAGCAGCCGCTCCCACTGCTCGACGTAGAGCGTCACGGGCATCCGCTGGAGGCCGTAGAGGCTGACGGCCCCCTTGGGGCTGACCTTGCAGTAGAGCTTTCCCCGCGGCGGTCCGGAAAGCTCGTCGAGCAGCCGCGAGGCCTCCTCGGTAGTGATCTCCCCGGCAGTCAGCTTGGCAAGGATCTCGTCTTTATTCACGCGAAGGGTCTCCCTAGAGGAAGGTTGCGGCGAACCAGGAACCTGGCGGCAGGATACCTGCGCTGGCCCTCCCTAGCAAGAGGAGCCGGATTCCCACCGGCCAGCACCCCCACCTAGGGAGGGTTGTTTCGGCCTTGTTGGTGTCCGCCGCCAATCGCGCGAAACGGAGGTGCCCCCGCTGAGCCCACCAAGGAATCCCACGATCGCCACGCAGTTGGGGTGGCCACCTGCGCTTTACGCTCGGAGGCCGGGCGGGTAGGGTGGAAGGTGGGGTGTGTTCGCGACCCGGGTCGAGCATGTCACCAAAGCGTTCTGTCCCGCCGAGAAGCTGCCATGCGATCTCCTTGCCCCCCACGCCGTCCCTTCCTGCTGCGGGTGCCGCTTGCCGCCGGCCTTCGCTCAACCCTTTCGGCCGCTTTGCTCGGAGTGATGTTCGCCTGTGCAGTGGCCCTGCCCGCCGCTGCTCAGGAGGGCGAGGAAGAGCCGCGGCTGCGGTTCAGCTTTCGCTTCCAGCAGTGGGTCGACGTGCTCGAGTACGTCGCCGAGCATGCGGGGCTGTCGCTCGTGCTCGAGGCCCCGCCGCCGGGAACCTTCAATTACGCGGACACTCGGGAATACACTCCCGCCGAGGCCATCGACCTGATCAACGGGGTCCTCGTCCGCCAGGGGTTTACGCTCGTCACCCGGGACCGCATGCTGATCGTCGTCGACCTCTCCCGCGAGATGCCCGAAGGGTTCTTTCCCCAGGTCACGATGGAGCAGCTCGATGAACGGGGCGATTTCGAGATGGTGACCGTTTACTACCGGGTCACGGGGAAGGACTTCCGCACCGTCGCCGACGAGGTGGAGCCGCTGCTCGGTCCCTTCGGGCGAATGCGGGCGCTCTCCGCCTCGCGCAATCTGGTGATCACCGACACGGTCCAGAACCTCAGGGTGATCCGCGATGTGATCGAGGACGTGCCGCCGCCCCCCCCGCGACCGCCGCGGCCCCCGGAACCGAAACGCCGGGAGCCGGAACGCCCCCGCCTGAGGCTCTACGAGGTCACGCAGGCCGAGGCGGAGACCCTCGAGGAGGCCGTCACCCAATTGCTGGGGGGGCGCTCGGCGCGGTTCGTCATGGACAGGCAACATGGCAACCTGATCGTCCACACCGTCCCTTCGCACCACGCGATTATCGAGCGGGTTCTCGATCAGATCCGCGAGAAGTCGCCCGCGGAGCTCGCCCCGCGGCTGGAGGTCTACGAGGTGGCCGACATCGACCCGGCGGCGATGGCCCTGGCGGCGGCCGCGGGGCGGCGGTGGGAGCGGCCACCGGAGGACGACGTCGGGCATCCGCTGGTGGACATGGTCCGCGCCGTGGCCCCTGCGGCGGAACTGAGCTTCGACCTGCAACAGGGGCGGCTGGTCGCCTGGGCGGAACCGAAAGCGCACAAGTCGATCCGTGAGGTTCTCGATACGCTCCGCGCCCACCGGAACGGGGACCGCCGCCTTCAAGTCCACCGCACCCAATACGGCGATCCCGCCGAGTTGTTGAGCGTTCTCGAGGCGGCCCTCCCCGAGGCGCGCCTTTCGGCCGCCGCCGGGGGTGAGGGGATCGTGGCCTACGCCACGGCCGACGACCATCGCGCCCTTGCCGCGATGATCGAGCAGCTCGACGATCCGCGAGGGCGGAGCGCGGCGACGCTCCGCGTGTATCCTGTCGAGGAGATCCCCTCGACGGCACTCCGCCGCCTGCTTCGCACGGTCGCTCCGGGTGCCCGGATCGTCCGCGACTTGGAGGAGGACCGCATTCTCGTTACGGCGACCGCCGCCGATCACGCGCGGATCGTGGAGGCCATCGGCCGGGACACGGCGGCGGCGGGATCGCAAACCCTGCACGCGTACCCGCTGGCGGCCGAGCCACCGGCGAACCTGCTGGGGACACTTGCCGTTCTCGCCCCGCGGGCCGCGCTGACGCTCGACGAGAGCGGCCGGCGGCTGTTCGTCTCCGCAACCGCCGCCGACCACGAGGCGATCCGCGCCGCGCTCGAGGCCGTCCGCGAAGCCGGGCCGGGCGAGTCGCGGTCGCTGGCGGCCTATCCTCTCGAGCTGGCCGAGCCATCCGCGGCCATTGCCACGCTGGCGGCCCGCTTCCCCGAGGCCCAGATCACGCACGAAGCGCGCACCGGCCGGCTGCTCGTGTGGGCCGATCCCACGGAGCAGGCGGCGATCGAGGAGGCGGTTGCCGCCATCGACGGCGATCGGCCCGCCGCCCAGCGCCGCTATCTGGACACCTACCGGCTGGCGGCGCCGTCGGACGAGAACGTGCTGCCCGCGCTCCGGCAGGCGGTGCCGGGCGCAACGCTCTCTTTCGAGGCCCGGACGCGCACCTTGACGGCCCATGCCACCTCGGCCGAGCACGACCGCCTCGCCACCGCTCTCGACTCGCTCGCCGGAGAGACGGCGCTCGAGGGGACGCCGCAGATGGAGGTCCACCCCCTTCCCCGCACCGGCACCTCGGGGCTGCTCGCCATGCTCCGCGATCTCTTCCCGCGGGCGGAGCTGCGGGTCGACGACCAGACGCGCAACCTCCTGGTGCTGGCCCCACCCGAGACGCAACGAGCGGTCCGCCGCATGTTGAGCCAGCTCGATCCCTCGGCACCGCGGCCCGACACCCCGCAACTGCGAAGCTATCCCCTGCCCGGGCCCGTCGATGAAGCCCTGGTTGCCACGTTCGGCAGGCTGGCGCCGGCGGCCGAGATCACGCACGAGGCCGATCGCGCCCGGCTTCTGGTGCTCGCCACCGAGGCCGATCACGAGTCGCTGGCCCGCGCGATCGAAGCGTACCATCGGCAGCTCCCTCTGGCGCCCCAAAGAGAGCTCCGGGTCTATCCGCTCGCGCCGCGGGCGGAAGGACGGCTGCAGAGCGTGCTCGAGGCCGCGGGCCGCGACTTCGAGGGCGTCGAGGTCGTTACTGCGGGCAACGACCGGCAGGTGGCCGTCTGGGCGCTCCCCGGCCAGCACACACGGATTGCCGAAGTATTCGCCGAGCTCAACGGAGCGGTCGATGCCGATCGCTACCGCCTCTTGACCTTCACCACCGAGCGATCCGACCCCGAGGTGCTCCAGGAAATGCTCGAGGCGTCGTTTCCCGGTGTGCGGGTCGTCCTGGACCGCCGAGGCGGCCGCCTGCTCATCCGTGTCCGCAACGACGACTACGACACCGTCCGCGCGGCACTGGTCGGCGTCGAAGGCACTCCCCTCGAGGCGGGGATGCTCCCCTGAGACGCCCGCCGCCGCCTGCGCCGCTCACTCGCTGGCGAGCACCTGCGGGACCTCCGGCTGCGCCACGGCCGGCAAGGTCGGCGGGGCGAGGTCGGCGCGGTCGTAGAGGTACTGGAACATCAGGTAGTCGACGAGTTCGTGGTACGCGCGGCCGACGTCCGCGAGGCAGCGGAGGCCGTACTCGGTGACGAGTTCCTCGGCTCGCGCCCCTCCCTCCTTTTCGAGCGCCCGCAGTGCCGCCTCCTCCAGCTCCGGCTGGATGCCGAGGAACTCCTCCTCGGCGGCCTCGATGACCGCGCGGACGTCCTCCATCACCTCCTGGTACTGCAGGTTATTGGCCAGGTTGTGGACCAGGCGGTAGTTCCATTGCACCTGCCGCCGATCGATGCCGGTGAGGTCCGGCGGGTCGACCCAGGCGGCGGGCAACTCCGTGGTGCCCGCGTAGATGGGCACGAAACAACTCGTCGAGGCGGGGCCGTAGGCGAACCACGCCAGGCTGCCGATCGGCTCGGGCAGCCAGTTCCTCGACTGGGCGACGAACACGAAGGTGCTCGTCGGCGTGTTGATGGCCCGCTCCGGCTCGACGCCCACCAACTCGAAAAGCTCTGGTGGACCCCATGGGCGCGCCAGCGGGCTCCTCTCACCGTCGACCTGGAACGCAGGGCGTGCGGTGACGTCGAACGCCGTTCCTTCATAACCGTCGCGCATCAGCCGCATGAGCGCCTTCACCGTGATGGGCTCGTCCGGCTCGACGGAGAAGGGATATCGCTCCGCGCCGGGATCCTCGCCCGGCTGCAATCCCAGCGAGGGCGCGACCAGGCTCAGCGCCCGCCACTCGCGCAGGACCGCCCCCCGCCCGGCTGGCGCCCCGTAGACGTCGTACCAGACGAAGGCTTTGCCCTCCTCCCAGAGTCCCAGATCCCGGGCCATCGAGAAGATGTGCGACGAAGCCATGTAGTGGTCCGTGTCCTCGAGATCCACCTCGCCGATGCGGCTCCGGTTGGCACTGACCCCTACCGCCCCGTCAGGAATCCGCTGGGCGCACCAGACGCCTCCCGGTGTTCCGTCCTGGGGAGTCCAATCCTCGCCCGGTCCAAAGATCTCCATGAGCCAGACTTCGTTCCGATCGGCGATGGGCAGGGCAACGCCGGCGTTAGGGGCCCAGGTGTACAGGAAGCCGTGCTGCTCGACCAGGGATCCAATCAGCTCGATCGCCTCCCGCGCCGTCCGCGCGCGCATGAGCCCGTTGGCAATGAGCGAGGTCGTCCAGTGGTCGCTGTACGGGCTGACGACGCCCTCTGCCGAGGCGAGCCCGGGCCGCGCCGGGATGAATTCGATGCCGATGCTCACGCCGTGTTCGTTGAGACCCCCCAGTGCCCCCGCCCCGAAGACAACGCTCCGGTAGGTCTCCCGGATGGGCGGCAGGTGTCCCACGGCGTCGTCACCGCCGCGGAACATCGGCACCGCCCTCTCCTCGGGGAACTGCCTGGCCGCAACCACGTAGATATGCCCCATTTGATTGCCGTCGCAGGAGCTGCTCATCAAGACCGACCCGTCTCCGGTTGCCTTCCTCCCCGCCATCACCGTGGTGCAGGCCGAGAAACCCCGGCTGTCCCCATGGGACAAGGCAACCGCGACCAGGAGCAATATCCCCATTGTCTTCGCGAAGCAGGTCATGGCACCACCGCCTCGGGCCATCGAACGTCATGGAAACCCACCTGCTCGGAGTGTACCAGGCGACGCGCCGCGCAACAAGAAACGCCGAAAGCCCCGAACGGGGCGTTCGGGGCTTTCGGCGGGAAGGAGGGGGAACCGCGTTGCGTTGCCGGCCCCGCGCCGGCCGCCTACGGCGCCGGCGGCTCCGGGACGTCGGACTCTGCTTCGGCGGCGTTCGCCTCGGCGGTTGCTGCGGGGAGGACGGTCAGGGGCAGGGGGTTCGCCGCCGCACCGTCGCCGCGGATGACGACCAGCTCGGCTTCGCTGGCCGCCGTGACGGGCAGCTCCGGTATGGCGATGCGGACGCCGAGGTCGTACCAACCGAGAATCTCGGCCGTCAGCTCCAGCCCGCCCACGTGCAGGAGCACCACTCCCGGCTGCGGGCCGAAGCCCTCACCGGCCACGATCACTTCGCCGCCGGGAGCCGCCTCGGACGTGTCCAACTCGAAGGCCGCCGGATCGACCGGCAGCACGTCCTCCCGGGGAATCACGGCGCCGTTGTTGGTCTCGTCCACTTCGTCGATCTCGCGGTTGGCGTCGACCAGGGCGTGGACGAACTCGAAGGGAGCCCCTTCCCCGGCCGCTTCGTCGCCGGCGGCATAGACTTCAACGGGGAGCCGGATGTCTACGGCCTGCACTTCGCCGGCCTCGATCCGCTGCACCCGCACTCCGGCGTGGGGAGCGTCGGGCGTGAGCTGTTCACCGGCGGTGGCGAAGAGGCGGACACTGAACGGCTGCTCGATAGGCACCTCGCTGTTGTTCCGCAGCCAGACGCGGTAGCGCGGGCCGAGCTGCTCCTCGGGATGCCCCGGATCGACGAACCGCACCGCCAGGAGCTGCAAGTCGTAGCTCTCCGCGGGCACGGCGACCGGCTCCACGTCGACCCACGTGCCGCTGGCCACCACCGGCAGCGGACGCCACGCCGGCACGTTCCAGTAGACCCACCGCACGCAAGGCTCGTAATAGATCGGCCGCACCCAGACGGGCCGCGGATCCCAGATCGGGCGGACGGGGTAGTGCCACGTCCAATGCACCCAGGGGCGCCAGTGCGGATACCACGTGTAGGATGCGAAAACCCGCGGGCCGTAGTAATGGAAGCGGAAGGCACTGTCCAGATAGACCGGTGCCACCGGGCCGCGGTACCGCCACGTCGACGGCGCGCCGCCGATGAAGATCTGCGTGTTGGTCACGTTGCGGACGTTGGTGATATTGGTCACGTTCCTCACGTGGTTGATCTCGGTGATCGAGCTGGGTCGCCGACCACCGCTGCCCCGCCGCCTGTCGGCGGAGGAATCGAAGAGGTCCATGCGGCGGGCCACATCGCCCTCGCGAACCCGGGCGAACTGGTCGCCCATACGGACATCACGGGCCACGGAACCGGAGGTCAGCCGGTCCAAGTCACCGCGCTCCAAACGCTCGGCGATGCTCGCCGGCCGTGTACGCCGGCTTCCGACCTCGCCCCCCGACGGCCGTCGCGTAAGGCCGGCCTCAAGGGGGCCCCGGGTCTCGGAAAGCCCTCGCGGGGAAGAACCGTCTCGCCAGCCACCCCTCTCGGCACCGGGCGTTTCCGGCGGGGCCAGGGAGCGGCGATCGGGCCGGCCGGCAGTATCCGTTTCGGAAAGCGGTCCTCGCAGCGTGGGCCGCCGGGAGTCGCCGTCATCGGTCCGGCCGGCGGGAGCACCGCCCAGCCAGCTCGGCGGCGCCGACGTCCCTTCGCCGCTTCCGGTCTGCTGCTCGATGCGCTGGCGAATCTCGCCAAACGAGGGGCGGTCGCCCGTCGAGGGCCCAGCGAGCCTCGACCGATCCGTGGGCGACGGGGTCGATCGGCTTTCGCCGCGACGATCCATCGACGGGGATGTACTGGTGCCGCGAGGCGCGGCGGGACCTGCCGTCTGGCCGGGCGCCCGCTGTTCTAGAATCTGGCGAAGGCTGCCCATCGTGGGGCGGTCCCGAGCCGAGCCGGCACCCGGCGCCGGGCTACCCCGCGGCGCATCGGGAGCAAGGCGCTGGCGTGCCCCTCCGTCGCGGAGTGAGCTCGCCGCCCCGCGTGCCGCATCCGTACGCGTGTCGCTGCCCGGCCGACTTTGAGGAAGCGTCGTCGGGCCGCTGCGACCCAGGGAGGGGGAGGGCGGGATGGTTCGCAGACCCTCGCCCCCGCGACGCTGTGCCGCAGCGGCGGCTGCCGGCGCCGCTGCGGGGACACGGCGGCTGGTATCGGCTCCGGCAGCCGATCGCTCACCAGGCTGCGGTCCGCGAAGGCCGCCGAGCATTCCGCGACGAAGCTGTGCCACGTCGCCGCCCGGCACCGGCCGAACGGTGGGCTGGCTGCCGCCGCCCGTGCCGCGGTTCGCCGGCGCCGCTCCCGCAGTACTCCGAGGGGAGGCTGACGGCGGAGGTGAAGGTGTTGTGCCAGTCGATGCGCTCGGCTGGCGGCCTCGGTCCGCCCTCACTGCCGGAATACTCGCCAGGGGCGCTGGCAGCGAAGGCCGCGAGGGGGGCGCGCCGCCAGCCGTTTGGCGGGCACGGTCCGCCCCACCTCCGATCGGGGACGAATCCCTTGGACGCGCCGGCGCAGCCCCGAGCGATGGCGCTGCCGATGGCCGAGAGGCAGCGGGTGCAGTGCGGAGGCGCGGGGCCTGGGGCGCTCCGCGGCCGCTTGGCTCCGAGGGCCTTCCCGCTGCCCGCTCCGCGACCCCGGCCCCGGGGCGCCCCCCCCGGGAGGCGCTTGCGGCGCCCGGTGCCGCACGTGAAGAGGCCCCCAAAGCCCTGCCCGTATTCCGCTGGATGGCGGCGGGTGCCGAACGGGCGCCCTGCCCGCGCTCCGGCCGCTCCCGGGCGGCTTCCATTCGTCCCGACCGGCCCTGGCCGAGGACCTCGGCCTCCGGCCACACACTCGGCAGAAAAAGCACGACGAGCCCCAGAAAGACGATTCCCACGGCCGGCGGATGTGCTCGCGGGTCATGGCGCGGGGTTCGGGAACGGGCCATGGCTTCACTCCTTGTAGCCCGGGGAGGGGCCGTATTGCAAATGGGTCTGTCGCGGCGCGGGGGGAGCAAGCGCCACTTCGGGGGAAGGCGTGTCGTACGCGCGGGAAGCTCTCCCCGAACGCCATCCGTGCGAATGACGTGCCATCAGCAAAGTGGAACGCTCGAAGAACCCCGGGGTTGACGCGGCTCGCCCCCTCACCTCAATCCTACCCGCCTATTGCAGCGGATGGAACGATAATGACGGATGGAATGCCATGCCCCCCCATTCGAGCTTTACGCCGTTGGGCGAGCTCCTTTAGTTCCGATGTAGCAGTCGTCCTGACGACAACTTGTAGCGGAAATGGCCCATTATCGGGCATCACGGAATGCCAGTCCGTGACCGGCACACCCCATTCCCGATGCCCTGGGGCTTGCCGCGCCAGCGAGGGACGCTTGGCGAATGCCGCTTCGCCCCGTCGCAGCTTCCCCCGTCAGAAGGTGATTCCGGCTATCAGAGGTACTGCTTCTCGAGCTGCTCGATCTCGGTGATGAACCGCTGGTACTCCTCCGAATGGTAGGCAGAGTAATTGAGGTTCTTGAACAAGCCGGTCAGGCGGGTGAAGTAGTCGCGGGCCTCTTCCTTGTCCTGGAAGCGGTAGTCGCGTTCCACCAGGCGGCGAACGAGGAGGAAGCTCTCCTTCTGCCGCTCGGGCGACATGGAGACGTCGACCGGATCGAAGGCATCCTGCTGCAGGTAGACCATGTCGACGAAGAGGGCCTTCTGGTAGACCACGAAGTCGGCGAGCGTGATCCCCTCCTCGCCGGCGACCTGCATCATCTGGTGGACGCTGTCGCCATCCTGGAGGAGCTGCAGGGTGGCCTGCACGGCCGCCGTCCACCCCGGGTGGACGTGGGTGTCGAAGTAGCCGGCGAGCTGGCCGAGGTAGCGCGACCAGGACATCAGCGGGTCGACCGCGGGATAGAAGCGCTTGTAGGCGCGGTCGTAGGAGAGCCCCAGGAAGGTCTTCACCGTCCCCAGGGTCGACTGGGTGACCGGTTCCTCGAAGTTGCCGCCCGCCGGGGAGACGGTGCCGATCATGGTCAGCGTTCCCGTGTCGCCGTCGCGGGTCTCCATCGATCCGGCGCGCTCGTAGACGCTCTTGATGGCCGAGTCGAGATAGGCGGGGAAGGCCTCTTCGCCGGGGATCTCTTCGAGCCGGCCGGAGGTCTCGCGCATGGCCTGGGCCCAGCGGGAGGTCGAGTCGGCGAGGAGGAGGACGTCGAGCCCCATCTGCCGGTAGTACTCGCCGAGGGTGATCCCCGTGTAGATGGAGGCCTCGCGGGCCGGGACCGGCATCGAGGAGGTGTTGCAGATGATGATCGTGCGGTCCATCAAGAGGCCGCCGGTCTTGGGGTCCTTCATGTGGGAGAACTCGGTGAGCGTCTCCACGACCTCGCCGGCCCGTTCGCCGCAGGCCACCACGATGACGATGTCGGCCGTGGAGTACCGCGCGATGAGGCCCTGGAGGACCGTCTTGCCGGCGCCGAAGGGGCCGGGGATGCAGGCGGTGCCGCCGCGGGCGATGGGGAAGAAGGTGTCGATCAGCCGCGTCGTCGTGGTGAGCGGCTCGTTCGGGTAGCGGCGTTCGACGAGCTTGCGGCGGAGCATCGCCGAGGTCAGGGGGCGGCGTACGGGCCAGGACTGGGTCATGGTCAGGGCCCGCTCACGCCCCAGGGCGTCGCGGACATGGCAGATCGGCTCATCGACGGCGAAACTCCCCCCTCCTTCGATCCGCGTCACCTCCAGCGTTCCCGGCTCGCCGAAGGGGACCATGATGCGGTGGGAGATCTGCTTCTCCTTGACGGTGCCCAGGGTGTCGCCGGCCACCACGCGGTCGCCCAGCTTCCTCTTCGGGGTGAATTCCCACTTTGCCTCGCCGGGCAGGGCGTCGATGTAGCGCCCCCGCTTGAGAAAGAAGCCGTCCGCTTCGGCCAGCTTGACGAGGGGATTCTGGAGGCCGTCGTAGATCGTGCCCAGGAGCCCCGGCCCGAGGTCGACGGAGAGGAGCTCCCGGCTGAGCTCGACCCGGTGGCCGACGCGGACGCCGCCCGTCTCCTCGAAGACCTGCAGGTCGGCGCGGTTGCCGTGGATGCGGAGGACTTCGGATTTGAGGCGCTGGTCGCCCACGCAGACGTAGGCGACCTCGTTCTTCATGATCGAGCCCCCGGGGGCCTCGATGGCCACCACGTTCCCGTTGACCCCGATGACGACGGCTTCATTCGTAGAGGTTAGCGTACTCACCGAGCGACTCCGTGACGAGTTCTCCAAAGCGGTTTCGGCCCGTCTCGGCGTCGAGACCGGTCCAGCGGTTGACAATCTCCCAGCGGGCGAGGTAGAGGAGCACCGCCTCGAAGGAGAAGTGGTGCTCTCCGCCCAGCCGCCGCCACTCCCTCCACGAGACGCCGAGAAGGATCCGCTCGGCGGCGAGGCAGTCGGTGGTCTTCAGCAGGGGCTCGACCTCGGCGATCCAGGGATGGATATTGCCCAGGCCGAAAAGGTGTTGGTTCCAGTTGCGGCGGATCACCTCCACCCAGCGCCCCAGTCCGGCCGGCGGCGCCATCCCCCGCCGCCGCCGCCGCAATCCCGACATGATCGTCCGCACGTCCATGCGGAAGTTGACGATGTGCAGCGCCATGGGGTTCGTCAGCGTGGCGGTGAGCCGCCTGTACTCGGCGATCATCTCCTCGTCGGTGCGGTCGCGGCGCTGGCGATCCCAGACGAGGAAATTCGACAGTTCCCGAACCACGCCGTAGTCGTCGGGTTCGAGCATCCGCAAGCGATAGGCGAGCCGCGGCTGGGTGATGGGTACCCGCTCGACCTCGAAGTGCGCAGGGAGCGCCGGCAGGCTCGCCATCAGCGTAAAGTAGGAGTTGCTGCGAACCATGGCACCTTCCCTTTCAGACCGCCCCTTCCATCAGGGTGCGGAAACGGGGCAGCAGGTGCGCCAGCAGCAAGGCGCCCACCGCCTCGTCGTCGAGCTGGATCTCCAGGTCCTCCCCGACGACCCTGACGGCAAGCCCCGCTGCAGACTCGTCGGTGGTCGAGAAGGTGATCCCTTCGCGGAGCATTTCGCCGGCCAGTCCGGCGACGAACTTGCCCAGGGGGCTCTGACGGGCCGCCCCGGGGTCCTCCCGGAGCGCCTCGACGGAGACGACCTGCTCGGGGAGGAGGATTTCGAGCTCCTGGCCGGCGCCTTGGGGGACGGTCCGCCCGGCGATGGAGAGGATCAGCTTCTCGAGGAAGGCCTCATCGGCCAGGGTCTTGGTCACCAGGCGGCGGAGATGGCTGCGGAAGCGGTCCGTGATCTCGGCCTTGAGCGCCAGGACGGCATCGCGGCCCGCCAGCCGCAGGGCCTCTTCGCCGGCGGCCTGGAGCTGCTTGGCCTCGCCGCGGGCCCGCTCCACGGTCTTCTCCGCCTCGGCCTTGGCCTGGTCGAGCAGCTCGGCGGCCCGCCGCCGCGCCTCGGCAACGATCGCCTCGGCCTGTTGCTGGCCTTCTTCCACCCCCTGGGCGCGGAGGCGGTCGATTAGTTCCTGAACGCCGGAGGAGCGTTCCAGATCGGAGAGGGATGTGCTCATCGTGGTTCCTCACACGGCCGTGCCGTGCCTTGTATCCGTTGCAGTTGGGAAAAATTGGATTGGGAGGGAGGGCCTTCGATGTGCCGCACAGCGGCGGTGCCGGCCGCACTCTCCTCCAGGCCTTAGCCGCCGCCGGGAGGTACTGCTTCGAGAATCGCGGGAATGTCTGCCGAAAGGACGAGGGCGAACGCGAAGGCGAACACCGCGAAGCCCTCGACCACCGCCGCCGGTGCGATCGACAGCCCGAGGATCTCCGGCTTGCTCTTGCTGGCATTGATCGACGAGGCACAGCACGATCCCTGGAACATGGCGCTGATGAGCAGTGCCAGCCCGGCCAGGATGCCGATGCCTCCCAGCGCCGGGGCATTGGCGAGGTCCACGTCGCGCTGCAAAGTGAACATCACCACGATCCCGTAGATTGCCTGCGACGAGGGAAGCATCGACACGCCCAGATACCGGCCGTAGCCGCTCTCCACCTCGAGCATGGCGCCGATGGCCGCCTGCCCGCCCCGCGTGCAGCCGATCATGCTTCCCATGGCACCCAACGCGGCCGGGGCATAGATCCCCGCCCATCCGAGCAGTAATACCAGGTTGTCCATTTACGGTCCTGCCTTCTTGCAAAACGCGTGGAAGGGATAGCCCTCTTCGGAGAGGCTCCAGTTGAAAAACTCGATGTAGTTCAGACGCAGCCCATGGACCACGCCGCTCAAGATCGCGAGCACGAAATTGACGGCGTGGCCCACGAGGAGGATCAGCACCGCCAGGAGGATCCCCATCCCGGGCAGCCCGGTGGCCAGGTCGTGAGCCAACTCGTTGAACGTGATGGCCAGCGAGCTGCTCGCCAGCCCCAAAGCGAAGAGCCGCAGGTAGCTGAGCACGTCGCCAAAGGCGCCGGTCACTTTGAAGAGCGCCACCAGTCCGTCGCCGATCCGCGCCAGCAGGGCCAGCAGACTCGAGAGGGGCCGCGTGCTGCTGAAGAGAAAGACCCCCAGCAAGCCGCCGCCCGCGAGCGCGAACTCGGCCGTGAGGGCCTCGACCGGCACCTCGTCGCCAATGGCGCGGAAGCCCGCCGCCAGAGCCCCGGTGATCGCCACGGCCCAGCCGACCGAGGCCAGTGCCACGATCGAGCGGCGCTGCACCCATGCGGCGACGAGATTGGCCAGCACCACGTGAATCCCGCCGATGAGGATCGAGAGCCTGATCATCTGTCCCTGCTCGACGGGATTCAGAATGCGCACGGCGGCCAACGGCGAACCGGGCGGCGGGGCCAGGCCGAAATAGCTTCCTGCCAGGATGCCGTAGACGATCGACGAGCAGGCCAGAGCGGTGAATAAAGTCCGCATACGGCGCAACGCCCGCGTCGTCTCCATCTTTTTCCACACTGCCGCCACGATCAGGCCCAAAAGAGCTCCGTAGCCGGCGTCGGCAAAGATCATGGCGAAAAAGAGGCAGAAGGAGATGAAGAGCACGATGGAAGGATCCCAGGCGCGGTAACCGGGAGTCATGAAGAAGGTCACCGTCTGTTCGCCGCCCCTGAAGTATTCGGGGTTCTCGAGCAGCGTCGGAGGCTGGTCGCTCGTGGCCGGCTCGGCCACGGTGACCGCCATGCCGTGTTCGAAGGCATAGCCCTCCAGCCGGGATACCTGCTCCCGAGGAATCCACCCCTGGACGGCGAAGACCTGCGAGGCATCGAGTGTCTGCGTCGCGGCGTACTCGCGGATGGCGCGGTCGTCGGCCTCGGTGAGCGCCTGGATCAACAGCTCGTGCCAGCGCGTCAGGTCGACCCGCCGCCAATGGAGGTCCTCCAACGCGTCATCCAGCTCCCGGAGCCGCCTGCGGAGCTGGGAAAGGGGGCGCGGGTCGAGCGTCTGTTGGGTGCCTGGAAACCCTTCGGGCTCCTCTTCGCTAAGCACCACCACGTACTCGAACCTGGTGTCCCTGGCCACCGCCTGCCAGACGAACGACGACTCCCGCACGGCCGCCATCTCGTAATGGGGGACCGTGTAGAACCACAAGCGGAGGTCGCCCACCACACCGTTGGGTGGGGTCTCGAATTCCCCCCAGGGCCGTTGCGCTTCGATGGCCTCCACCAGGTAGTCGCGCTCGTCGCGGCAGACCCGTTCGCGATGGCGGGTCTCGAGGACTTCGCGCTCGACCCGGGAGAAATCGAACTCCGCCGGATCGGTGACCTGCCGCCGCTGCGTGGTGCAGCTCGCCAGATACTGCACCGCCTCGTGCGCCTCGGCGGAGCCCGTCTCCGGTAGCCCTTCCCCCGTGCCGGGGGAAAGATTGATCAGGTGAAGGCACCCGAAGCCCTGCAAGTCCTCGAGCACGGACTCCTTCTGATCGGCAATACCGAAGAGCGTCACCTTGGCAAGCTTTACAATCGCCATCAGACTACGTTTTCCTGGTCGTCACGATATGGGGAACATACCCACCAGCGGGCCTGTTCCCCCATCTCTGCGTCCCGCCCCCGCCCCTCGCGTCAACCCGCCTGCCGGGCTTGTTGCTCGTGTTTCGCCTTGACGATCTTCGAGCGGACCACGGCCGCCCGCTCGGCGTCGCCGAGGAATATCTGGATGCGCTGGATGTTCCGTTGGGCGTTGGGGATGAGGACCTTTTCGAAGAGGTTGACCCGCTGGGTCACCTTGCGGACGGCCTCATCCAGAAGGTCCACGCGTCGGCGGTCGACCTGGTGCTCGATCCGCAGCCGGGCCATCGCCTGGATGGCCTCGGTGAGCGTATCCACCCAGAAGGGACGCGTCAGCGTGGAATACTCCTCGAGGTCGAAACCGACGTCGCGCAGCACGGGGAGGGCAACGCCGAGGATGTTCTCCTTGCCCAGGTCGATCCGCTCCGCCGTCACGTAGCCGTGGAGGTCCATCGCCGTCGCCCCCACGAGGGGATAGAGCCGATCCAGTGACGCCTCCATCTCGGCGACGCGGCGGCCGGTGGCCTCGAAGGCCTCGCGAGCCTTCTTCAGCTCCACCATCAGTTGCTGCCGCTTCAGGTCCAAGGAGGGCAGGAACTTCTCGTAGAGGCTGAGCTGGTCGCGCTGCTGCTTGAGCGAGCT
>SLBP01000054.1:0-19077 GCA_007126245.1 Planctomycetales bacterium | reverse complement strand
CCAGGTGCCGGGCTCGGGGACGGGGGTGAAGGTCACGTGGAGACCGCCGTCCGCCTCGAAGAGGGCGAACGCGCCGCCGTTTGCGGCATCGTGGAACGCCTGGGTATCGAGCATGACCCACCCGTCGTGGAAGCCGCTGATCCCGTTGGTGGTGCCCACGATCTGCCACGTGTAGTCCTGGAAGGGGTCGAATCCGGCGGGTTCGCCGGAATCGCCGTCGTCGCCGAGGGGGTTCAGGGCGATGTAGAAGGGGTTTTCCGCGCTGGCCTCGATGGAGAGGCTGTCCATCCGCCAGAGATCCCAACCCGCGCCGGCGCCGCCGAGGGCGTCGTCGATCTCCCATTCCCAGCGGCCGCCGCCTTGCCAGACGACGTCGCCCGACTCGATCACGTCGGGGCTGGCGCCGAAGGCGAAGGTGCCCTCTTCATGGACGTGGACGTTGCCCAGGGCGGTGCCGTTGCCGGTGGTGGCGATGCGGAGCGTACCCTCGTCGACGAAAAGCGTGCCCTCGTCGCCGAAGGCCGTGCCGGTGAATTCGTCCACTGCCAGATGGAGGACGCCGAGCCCGCTCTTGGTGAGGTCGCCGCTTCCGGAGAGTCCGCCCCAGAGGGCGAGCGTCTGGCCGGCCTCGACGTCGATCGTGCCCGAGCCGGTGAGGACGAGACTGCGGTGGGACTCGAAGCTGGCCGCCGCGCGGAGCGTGGCGCCTTCCATGATGGCCACGTCTCCCAGGGTCGTGCCGTCAACGCCCAGGCTCTCGTCTCGATGCACCACGAGCGTTCCCCCCTCGATCGTCGTGCCGCCGCCATACCGGTTGCTTCCCGAGAGGACCCATTCGCCGTCGCCAACCTTGACCAGGCGCCCCGCCACGATCGTGCCCGAGTACTCGAGCGGTCCCTCGTGCGGCCGGGTTCCCACGCGCAGCGTTCGGGTGCCCACGTCGATGTCGCTCGACCCGCCCAATCCGCCGAGCGTAACCGTGTTGGATTCGAATGTGGAGACGTCCAGCGCTCCGCCCTGGAGCAGGACGATGGCATCGTCGAGGAAGTTCGCCTCGAATTCGGACTTGGTCGTCGTCAGCCTGACGGTCCCCTCTTCAATGTTCAGCGTGCCGCGAATGCGATTCAACGCAAACTGGCGATTCAACGAGACTGTGCCCAAACCAATCTTCCTGAGACTTGCATCGGCATCAGAGAAAACGAAACCCCCTAACGTTAGCTGGTGAGAGAAATCCGGGATGTCGATGGTGCCGTGCAATATGTCCAGGAAGTTCGGAAGCGTAAATGGACCGGTGGCCCGCAGGGTGCCGCCGCGCAAATACATTTCCGATCCGGACGAAATATGCGGCTGGTGCATTTCCAGAGTGCCCGAGGAGAGGGTTGTCTGCCATCGAACCCATACCGGTTTTCTCAACTCCAAAGTTCCGGCGAAATCCACCAGCAAGCTCTCGTGGAGAGACATCGCGCGGTCGATGGTCAGCCTGCCTTCGCCGCTTCCGGTGATCGATAGATTCTTCTCCGCCCTGATTTCACCGTTTCCGTCAATAATGACGTGCATATCCGACGTATTGAACTCGATCTCGGGTGCTTTACCTGCGGTGTTGGATTGGAAGTTGAAATCGAAACTCGATGTTCCCGAAGGACCGGTGATTCGAAAGACTCTCTCGCCAGAAGTATCGACGAAATCCAAGTCCTCTGCGAAGAGCAACTTATTGAGGGCAAAAACACGATGTGTGTTCTGATCGACATCGCGAGCAGGTGATCCGGAAAAGACGACCGTCACGTTCTTAGATCCGTCTAGAGGCGGCCGGCGATTGTCCAGCCAATTGGCATGCCACAGCCAGTGATTGCCATCGGGCGAATCTCCCGTCCAGACGTATTCGTCGGCGGCGGCTGAACCGAAGGAGAGGGAGAGGAGGAGGGCGACGGCGGACAGCGAGAGAGCGGCATCCCGACACATGGCAGGTCTACCCCTGCGCCTTGGCGCACACGAACCTGGCACTTACCCCAATGCGTTCGAATCCCTGCTTTGGGCTGGCACCACCAATTGGAAAAGTGGTTCATCCATGCCACGAACTGGCTCTCTTTTACTATGGCCGGTAACCCGTTGTCAACCCCCTTGCGGCGAATTTTTTTCGGCCCAGTTTCGGCAGCTTGCGCTGGCGTGTTCGGCGCCTGGCCGGCGGGGGAGGCACGAGGGCAGGAAGAGCGGGCCGGAACCGCCGCGCCGGATTGGCGGGAGGCGACGGGCGGGCCGCTTCGCTGCCGCGGTGGCGGGGCCGAAGCGCTCGGCTCAGGCCGGCAGGCACTCGGGGCCGATGGGCGAGAAGGACTTGTAGGTGAGGATGAACTCCTGGTGCCCGAGCCGCTCGGAGACCGACGGCTCGCCGCCGGCCACGGCGAGCACGCGGGCGAAGACCTCCTCGCCCACCTCGTCGAGCGTGCCGCGGCCCTCGAGGATGCGGCCGGCGTCGACGTCCATGTCGCCGGCCATGCGGCGGAACGTCTCCGGGTTGGCGCAGACCTTGATCACCGGCGAGACGGCCGAGCCGACCACCGAGCCGCGGCCCGTGGTGAAGAGGACCAGGTGGGCGCCGCAGGCGATGAGCTCGACGATCTCGGCGTTGTCCACGATGTTCGGGAAGCCGAAGCGGACCTCGCCGTCGGGCACGACGTCGAGGAGGTAGAGGCCGCCGCGGGGGGGGACGTCGCCCGGCTTGATGAGCCCCGAGATCGGCGAGCGGCCGCTCTTGCTGTAGGCGCCCAGCGACTTCTCCTCGATCGTCGTCAGCCCCCCGTCGGCGTTGCCGGGGGCGAAGCTCCCGTGGCCGAGGACCTCGTAGTAGCGGGCGGCCTTGGCCACCGCGGCGACGATCTGCTGCCCGAGCTCGGCGGTCGCGGCCCGCCGGGCCATGTGCGGCTCGCAGCCGATGAGCTCGCCGGTCTCCTCGAAGATGGCCGTGGCCCCTGCGGCGACGAGGCGGTCGAAGGCCCGCCCCACCGCCGGGTTGGCCGTCAGGCCGCTGGTGGCGTCGGAGCCGCCGCAGATGGTCCCCACGACGAGGTCCGCCACCTCCATCTCCGCCCGCGGGCTCTCCCGCAGGTCGGCCCCGGCCCGCTCGATCCAGGCGCGGCCGGCGGCGACGGTCTCGGCCGTGCCGCCGACCTTCTGGATGACCAGCGTCTCGACGGGGCGGCCGCTGGCGGCGACGGCCTCTTCGAGCGCCAGGCGGTCGACCCCCTCGCAGCCGAGGGAGACGAGCAGCGCGGCGCCGACGTTCGGGTGCGTGGCGATCTGCCGCAGGATCCGCTCGGCGTAGGCGTTCGGATAGCAGCCGGGGAAGCCGACCACCTGCGCCCCCAACTCCCGGAAGGGGGCGGCGATCTCGCGGGCCACGTGGTGGGCGCATTCGACCAGGTAGACCACCAAGATCTCGTTGCGGATCCCCTTGCGGCCGTCGGCGCGAAGAAAGCCCTGCATGTCGGTCGTCCCAGGGTTGGTGTGGCCGGTTCGCCGATTCCCTCCGCAGGATGCGGCCGCTCGCGGGGAGGGCGCGCCGACGATTGACGATTGCAGCACCGCGCGGGCCCGCCCGCTCGATGGTCAGCGGCGGGGCCTGCACACCCCCCCCTCACACTCCCGCCCGAAGAACCGGCCCAGAGGGAGCCGGTAGCGGGCGAAGACCCGGTAGCCGAGGTCGGCCGCCTGGCGGAGGCCGGGCAGGGCCGTGGGGGCCAGCAGCCAGCCGCGGCCCACGGCGCGGTACGCCGCCCGCACGGCGTCCATGCCGCGGAGGATGCGCCCGTCGGGGAGGATGCCGTGCAGCGCGCTTTGGACCTCCTCGCGGGTGAGCCCGTAGCGGCCGGGGTCGAAACCGACGGCAGCGATGTCCTCGAGGATCAAGTTCCCCTTGCGGTCGCGGGCCTTGAGCCAGTCGACCTCGCGGCGGCAGAAGGGGCACTCGCCGTCGTAAAGCAGCTTCAGTTGCCGGGATTCCATCGGTTCGCTCCGTGAGATACCCCATGCGTTTTCGACCGGGGTCCTACAGGGATTCTTCTCGGCGGGCGGGCGGCGGTCAATGGGGTCGTGCGGACGGGGGAGTGGCGTAGGCGCGTGGGGCAGGCACCGTGGCTGGTTGAGAGGGGTTGGAGAGGATGGCTGGGACGCAGCCACGCCCTTTTCGCGGCGCTCCGCTCCGCTCAAGGGACGTGCCACCCGGAAGCGATCCAGTTAAGTAACGTGTCACTCAATCGACCGGGGGGAGCGGCGGTCGTTGCGGCGTGCCATAATGGTTGCAGATGCGCGGCCGGTCTTGCGGCCGGCAGCGCCCTCGAACCGCTCGATAGGAAATAGGAGGCGGAGGATGGCTCACGCAGATGCAACGTCGGACAGGGTGGCTTTGATCACCGGCAGCGGCAAGCGGCGCGTGGGCAATGTGGTCGCCGAGCGACTGGCTGCCCGCGGCTACCGCATCGCCCTGCACTACAACCGCTCGAAGGAGGAGGCGGAGCGGACCGTGGTGCGGCTGAAGGAGCGGGGCATGGAGGTGGTGGCCCTGCGGGCCGATCTTGCCGAGGAGGCCGAGGTGGACCGCCTCTTCGAGGCCGCGCTCCAGCGTTTCGGCCGCCTCGACGTGCTCGTGACCGCCGCGGCCGTTTGGGAGCCGAAGCCGCTCGAGGAGGTCGCGGCCGCCGACGTCCGCCGCCAGTTCGAGATCAACGCCCTGGGGACCTTCCTCTGCTGCCAGCGCGGAGGGCTGGTGATGGTCGGGCAGCGCGAGGGGGGCGCCATCGTCACGGTCGGCGACTGGGCCGTGGCCCGCCCCTACCTGGGCTACGCCGCCTACTTCCCCTCGAAGGGCGCCATTCCCGCGATCACCCGCACCCTGGCCGTCGAGCTGGCCCACCGCAACCCGCGGGTCCGCGTCAACTGCGTCCTCCCCGGCCCGGTGATGCTCCCCGACGACCTCTCCCCGGACGAGCGGAAAGAGGCCGTCGCCGGGACGCTGCTGAAGCGCGAGGGGCGGCCCGAGCACGTCGCCCAGGCGGTTCTCTTCTTCGTCGAGAACGACTTCGTCACCGGCGTCTGCCTGCCGGTCGACGGCGGCCGGACCATCGCCGGGGGGTAAGCGGGTACGATGCCAGGATTCGGGTCCTCGATTGCGGCTGCGGCCGGTCCGTTTCACCCCTGAGAGCACGGGAAGGATCAGGCGATCCGTCTTACAGGACAGGTGGCGGATCGGGCGATCCGTCCTACGGCATGGGGCCGATTGGGTCCTGCGCGCCGCAGCGGGTCAGACCCGCTCGATGACCGTCTGGCACTGGGGCAGGGCGGCGAGGAACTGGCGGCCGTAGGGCTTGCTCCGCACCCGCGGGTCGAGGATCACCACCATGCCCGTGTCGCGCTGCGAGCGGATGAGGCGGCCGAAGCCCTGCTTGAGCTTGATGATCGCCGTGGGGAGCTGGAAGTCGCGGAAGGGGTTGCCGCCGGCGGCGCGGATGGCCTCGATGCGTGCTTCGGTGAGGGGCTGGTCGGGGACGGCGAAGGGGAGGCGGGTGATGATCACGTTGGAGAGGGCCTCGCCGGGCACGTCCACCCCCTGCCAGAAGCTGTCGGTGCCGAAGAGGACGGCCCGCGGCGTGTCTTTGAACCGCGCCACCATCTGGCTCCGCGGCAGGCCGTCGGCCTGGGAGAGGAGGGCGAGGTTCTCCGCGGCCATCCAGCCGGTGAGCGCCGCGGCCGTGCGCCGCATCATCTCGTAGCTGGTGAAGAGGACGAAGGCCCGCCCCCCGCTCTGCTCGACGTAGCGGCGGACCATGGCAATGGCCTTCTGCTCGTAGGCGGCGGCGTCGGCCGGGTCGGGCATTCCCTCGAGGAGAACGAGCCTCGCCTGGCGGCGGTAGTCGAAGGGGCTCCCCGCCTCGAGCGTCTCCACCTGCGTCAAGCCGATGCGGCTCTTGAAATAGTCGAACGAGCTGCTGCCGGTGGCCAGCGTGGCGCTGGTCATCACCACGGTGGGGACTTCCTCGAAGAGGTGCTTGCGGAGGATGGGGCCCACGTCGACCGGTGCGGCCGCCAGGGCGATCCGCGGGCGGTGGTGGCGGATGGTCCGCTCGACCCAGTAGACGGAGCCTTCGGTCTTCTGCGCCACCCAGGTATCGACGGCCCCGGCCAGGGCGGCCAGCCGCGCGGCGGCGGCGGAAAAGTCCTGCCGCTCCTCGGCCTTGTCGATCGCTTCCGCCTCGCGTTCGATCATGCCTGAAAGCTTCTTCAGCGCCGGGCTGAGGCCGTTGGGGACCACGTCGGCCTGGCGGATGCGGAGGGTCACCGGTCCGGGGCGTCCCCCCGTGCGCCCGGCGAGGACGGTCTCCACGGCGTCGAAGAACGCTTCGCTCGCCTGCCGGCACCGCCCCGTCTCGACCTGGGCCGCGCGCAGGCGGTCGACGGCGAGCAGCCCGCGGCCGGTCCGCTCGTTGTAGAGGCGGTTGAGGATGTACTCCACCTGGCCGCTGGAGGCCGAGAGGCCGAGGTGGTCGCCGGCCACGGCCTCGACGGTGTGGGCCTCGTCGAAGACGACGACGTGGTACTCGGGCAGGAAGCCGGCGCCGGCCTGCCGCAGGGCCAGGTCGCTGAAGAAGAGGGCGTGGTTGACGATGAGGACCTGGGCGTGCTGGACGCGGCGGCGGGCCCGGTAGTAGAAGCACTCCGCGTAGCGGGGGCACTTGCGCCCCATGCAGTTGCCGTGGTCGCTGGCCACCTCGTCCCAGACGACCGGGTCGGGGCGGTAGGGGAGGTCGGCCAGGGAGCCGTCGTCGGTCTCCTTGGCCCAGCGGGCGACGTCGCGGAGCTGTTCGATCTCGCGGTCGCGGACGAAGAGGCTGCCGGCGCGGGCCAGGGCGTTGTCGAGGCGGCGGAGGCTCACGTAGTTGCCGCGTCCTTTGACCAGCACCGCGGAGAACTCCAGGGGGATCACGCTGTTGAGGAAGGGGATGTCCTTCTGGATGAGCTGTTCCTGGAGGCTGATCGTGTGCGTGGAGACGACGATGCGGAGGGCGGGGCCCTCGCTGGTCTTGCCCCCTTTTCGCCGGGTAGGCTCGGTGCCGGCGGCCGCCGTGGCGAGGACGGCGGGGACGAGGTAGGCGAAGCTCTTCCCCACGCCGGTGCCCGCCTCGACCACCAGGTGCCGCTTCTCGTTGACGGCGGCGTGGACCGCCTCGGCCATGCGGAGCTGCTCGGCGCGGTGCTCGTAGTGTTTCAGCCGCGCGGCGATCCGCCCCTTCGGTCCGAGGATATCGCCGGGCGTGAGCATAGGGGGTGCGAGGCCGAAGGGGGAGTGTGGCGGGGCGGCACGCGCCTACCCGCGGAGCCAGACTGTCAAGCGTACCAGCCTTCGGCGCCGGCGAGAACGGGGGTCGTTCTCGGCGGGGTGGCTTGCCGGCGCGGTCCAGCCTACCGGAAGAAGGCCCGCCGCGTGGAGGCGAGCGTGCGGAGCACGGGCTTGGGATGACGGCGGAGGTCGTAGAGGCCGCCGAAGGGGAGGTCGTGCGGCTCGCTGTCGCGGAGCTGGCTCCAGACGATCCCCTGCACCTGCGGTTTTGCCAGCAGGAGGCGGGCAAGGCGGCCGGCGTACTCCTGCTGCCGTGCCGGGGTCCACCCTTCGACGGCCTCGGCGGGGAGGCGGGCCAGGGGGTCGAACCCGGCGGCGCTGGGCAGGACGAGCCCCGCGTAGAGGGGAACCCCGAAGGCCGCATAATAGTCGATCTGGCGGTTGACCTCCGGGAGGGGGCGGGGCAAGCTCCCGTGGGCGGCATAGCCGAGGTGCAGGTTGAGCCAAAGCCCGGTGAGGCCGAGGTCGGCGCGGATGAGGACGTCGGACAGCTCGACGGGGGAGAGCCCCAGCGGCTCGCGGCGGAGCGACTCGCCCCAGGGCTGATCGATGGTGATCACCACGGCCGCCTCGGTCGCCAGGCCGGAGACGATTTCCGCCGCCTGCATGGCGACTTGCAGCTTCAGGGGGCCGGGGAGCGGCGAGGGGATCAGGGCGTCGGAGTGGGCGAGTCCCGAGGCGACCTGCCAGAGATCGACGCTGCTGCGGTAGCGGATCAAGGCCGCCTCGACGAAGCGTCGCGCGGCGACGAGGAGGCGATCCGCTTCCAGTTGGGCCACCCAGGCGGGCATGCCGGCGGCGTCGAACCGCAGCAGGGGACCGACGGTCGTGATCAGGCGGTTCTCGCGGGACCAGGCAAGCTGGCGGTCGGCGGGCTCCCAGGAGAAGCGGCCTTCCTCGGGTTCGATCTCCGCCCAGCAGAGCGAGACGTTCCCGGCGTTGAAGGCTTCGACGATCTGCCGCTGCACGGGGGTGGGAGGGGCGGTCAAGCCGAGGTCCGCGCCGAGGAAGGGCACCGCTTGCTGCGGCTCGCGGCGGCGCTCGTTTCGGCCCCATTCGGCGAAGGCTTCGGCGAGCAGCCGCCCCGCCTCCTCGGCACAGAGGAGGGTCTCTTCCGCCCGCGAGGCGGCTTCGCCGGGGGGCTCCGGGTAGAGGATCGCCTGCCGCAGGAGGCGCTGTGCCGCCGCGGCGCGCTCGACCGCCACAGAGGGGATTGCGAGCCCGGCCTTCCTCCAGTCCGTCTCCAGCTCGCGAAGCTGGCTCACCGCGCCCCGCGCCAACTCGAGGGGCAGCCGGTAGGGCTTCTCCCGGGGCCGCAGGGTCCCCGTGGGGAAGAGCACCGGCGACATTCCCGGCAGGGTCCAGGGGACATGGATGACGGCCGATTCGTCGGCGGTCGTCTCGACGTGGAGCTGACCGCCTTGGCGGGCCATTTCGGTGGCCACCGGCACGCGGTCGTATCCGGCGGCGTAGGTCCACTCGAGCATCGCCTGCGTGATGCGTTCCGGCGGGGTGACATCAAATCGCATCACGGCCATCAGGGGCGTCGCTCCATAGCGTGCTCGGGGCAATTGGTGGGAGTCTAGCCCACCTTTGCCGGCCGTTCAACGCCCGTCGCCCGGGCGCGACCCGCTGGTCGCCGCGGGGACGGGCCGATATATTGGATGCCCGTCGGCGCGTGCAGTCGGCCTGCACGCCCTGAAACGCTCGCTGCGAAGGGAATGCCCGCATGAAGTCGATCACCGTCTACGAGACCTCGCTGCCAGGGATTGCCGGGCGTCGAGGCAAGGTCCGCGACATCTACGACCTGGGGGAAACCCTCCTCCTGGTGAGCACCGACCGCATCAGTGCCTTCGATTGGGTGCTACCCACGCCCATCCCGGACAAGGGGAAAGTGCTCAATCAGGTCTCCGCCTTCTGGTTCGAGAAGCTGGGCGAGCCCAACCATCTGATCACCTGCGACGTGGATGCCATGGATCTCCCGCCCGGCACCGATCGCGAGATGCTGCGCGGGCGTTCCAGCCTGGTACGGAAGACCTCGGTGGTGCCGATCGAGTGCGTCGTTCGCGGGTACCTCTCCGGTTCGGGGTGGGCGGAGTACCAGCGGCAGGGAACGGTCTGCGGGATCCCGCTGCCGGAGGGGCTGGTCGAGGGCTCCAAGCTGCCGGAGCCGATCTTCACCCCTTCGACCAAGGCCACCGAGGGCCACGACGAGAACATCACCTTCGACGAGACCGTCGCCCGGGTCGGCAAGGAGGTCGCCGAGGAGCTCAAGCGGCGGAGTCTGGGGCTGTTCGTGCGGGGAGCCGAGTACGCGCTGACGAAGGGGATCCTCATTGCCGACACGAAGTTCGAGTGGGGGCGGGCCGAGGGGACCTTGATCGTCATCGACGAGGTGCTGACGCCGGACAGCTCCCGCTTCTGGCCCGCCGACGAGTACCAGCCGGGCCGCGGGCAGGCCTCCTTCGACAAGCAGTTCGTCCGCGACTGGCTCGTCGCGAGCGGCTGGGACAAGAACAGCCCGCCGCCGCCGCTTCCGGAAGAGGTGGTCGCGAAGACGCGCGAGAAGTACATCGACGCCTTCGAGCGGGTCACCGGGCAATCGTTCCTCCCCTAGCCGCCCGCATCCTCCCATCCCTATCCTCCGTCTGCCATGGAGCGGTTCTTTTGGGAGTGGTGGTTCGGGTCCGCTTGATTCCTGTAGGAAATTTGCTATATTTCGCGGCAGTGAGGGGTGGCTATGGGTGGCGCAAGCCCTAAACCCCCCAGTAATGGGGGGGCCTCCTTGCTGTCACTCAGTCGCATTCTCCACGACATCCTTCCCACGAGCACTCTGGCCATCTTGCAGGTCACCCCAGCCGTCGAGCCGTCGATCCCTTTCGGGTCGCAGCGACTGGAGTCTGGATTGCCCGGTGGCTGGCGAGCCTCTCGCGGCGGATGCGGTGTGCGAAGGCGGTGGTGCCGCTCCCCTCCAGCGTTTTGCCGGTGTTGCGGCGCTGCGCGAGTAGGGGCCGGGGAGCCGCATCGCGGCCGGCGAGAGTCTATTTCACGTTCCGTTTGGAGGAGTGGCAGTCATGCCGCAGGGTACTATCAAGAAGTTGGTGGCGGAAAAGGGGTTTGGTTTCATCGATGGCAAGGGAGGCGACCTCTTCTTCCATCACACCGCCGTCACGGGAGGGCGTATCGAGGACCTTCGGGTGGGCCAGCAGGTGGAGTACGACGAGGGGCGCGGTCCGAAGGGGCCCCGCGCCGAGAACATCCGTCCGCTTTGAGACGGCCTGACAGCAGCGGCACCATCAACGCGTGCGTCCGCGGCCCCCGGATACGGCTCCCGGGGGCCTTGTTGCTTTCTTGCCGCCACCACGGGCAAAGCGGGCCTTCGGGTTCGGCGGGCAGCGGTAGTCGGCCCGGAGAGGAAGCCCGCCTGGACCGGCAGGCCGACAGCGGGTTGCCGGCGGCGTGTGGCACGCGCGGATCGCGCCGTACCCGAAGCGGCTACGTCAGTTGAAGGACGATCCGCCAGAGCACCCGGATCGCCATCAAGAGAACGACCAGGAAGCCCACGCTGCCGAGGATGTTGACCAGCCATGTATTGCGGCGGTCGCCCATCACCTTGTGGCGGTTCGCCAGGTAGAGGAGCGAGCCGGCCATCAGCGGATTGCCGATCACCGTGAGTGCCTGGCCGAAGATGATCAGGTTCACGGGGCGTTCCCCCGTGGTGAGGGCTGCCAGAGCGATGAACATCCCCAAGAGCAGCACGGCAATCGTGAGCGTTCGCGGCCATACGTCGCTCAGCCGCGCGGGCTTTCCGAGACCATCGGCCAGCGCGGTCCCTCCGATCATGGCATTGATGAGAAAAGGGTTCATGGCCACGGCAAGGAGCCCGATGCAGAAGACCGGGAAGGCATACGCTCCCAGAAGGGGCTGCAGCATAATCGCCAGGTCCCCGATGTTCTCCGCCTGCCGGCCCGGGATCGCCGTCGCCGCAGTGATCATGATTACCAGGCTCACGCCGGTGAGCACGCAAACGCCCGCAATCGCATCGCCGATGCCGCGGTCGTAGTCTTCGAGCTTCCAGCCCTTTTCCCGCACCAGGTTTCCCTGGAAAAAGGCACCCGCCACGGAAAAAGTGGTCCCCAGCAGCGAGGCGATGAGGATCATCGGATCGTCGATCTGCCCTTCGATGCGCCGGGGGACCCCCAATTCGATCGCCTCGGGCAAGCTCGGCACGAATCCCATCACCACGTCGGCGAACTTCGGCTGCGACATGAACATGCTGAAGAGAAAGGAAATGAGCACCACTGCCACCATGAATTTCATCAGCCGCTCCAGCGCGCGGTAGACTTCGCGGGCGCCGATGAAGAAGGTAATCAGCACGAAGTTCAGCAGCACGATCGACGCGGGCATGGTGATATGCTGCATGGACTGGGGGGAAATGGCCTCCACCGCCGCCGCCACGGCGAGGTTGTTGGAGAACTGGAACGCCGCGCAGGTCAGGCAGAGAACGACACCCACCAGTCCGGCGAAGGGGCGCCCGAGCTCGCGCGCCAGCAGCGTGAACGCGCTCGCTCCGCCGGCCACCGCCACCCGCGCCGACATCGTCAGATAGGTCCCCATCAACAAGCCCGTCAGCAGGAGCATCCACAGGAGTTCGTAGCGGTATTCCGCCCCGATGTTGGAACTGATCACCAGGCTCCCCGGGCCGAAGACCACACAGGCGGTGATCAGCGCCGGGCCGATCGACTTCCACCAGGGCGGGCGGACGACGGGGGCGGGCTCGGGGGCGGGGCTGTCTTGGCTCATGGAAGGGCTCCTTGTCCGCGGGCTGTTGGGCGCCCTGCAGAAGGTAACGCGGCCGCAAATGCCGCGTGTGTTATAGCCCGCTCCGTTACGGCCGGCAAGGACGCGCCGGCCTAGAGGGGCGCGCCCTCGCCAGGAGGCGCGGCCTCGGGAACGATGGAGAGGCCGCCGGAAGACCGCAGCAGCACGCGGTAGCGGAGATTGGGGAGGAGCTTGATCGAGGGGGCTTCGCCGTGGGCCGCGCGGACGCCCGCGTCCCGCGCCCGGCCCGGATCGTTGGCATACTCCCAGAACTGTTCCCAGATCTCCCGCTCCAGCTCCGACATCGGCTTGCCGCTGCGGTACGGTGCGGGCCGGGAGCCGACGGCGTCGAGGGGAAAACCTTCGCTGGGCTGCTGCCGCTCCCCGAAGACGCGGCGGAAGAGGCATACCGAAGTGGCCCGCAGCGGGTCGGCCAGCTCGACGTGCTCGTCGTCGAACTTGATGACCCAGGCGTCGATATAGACCACGTCCCCCTCGATGGTGAAGACCCGGGGGCGATCGATCGGCTCGCCCCGCTCGCTCAACTCGACGAAGCTGAAGGTGGTCGTGAGGTCGCCCTCGGCGGCCGAGCCTTGCTGGGAGACCACCGAGACCTGGGCCACGCGGTGGTCGACCTTCAAGAGGGCGACCGCCGTCTCCAACTGCTCGATCTGAATCGCCTTGGCCGCCACGTCCTCTTCGAGAAGCCCGATCTGCGCCGCCTGGGCCCCGATGGTCTGCTCGGCCTCGTCCAGGGCCCGGCTCCGATCGAGGAGATCGGCGCGGAGAGCGTCGATCTCCGCCTCGCGGGCGGCGAGCGTCCGCTCGGCCTCCTGGGCCTTCCACCGCTCGGCGTAGTAGTTCTGGAAGACAAACCAGCCGCCGGCCGAGAGGAGGCCGACCACGGCCAAGCCGATCAAGGCGCCGAGGAGGTTGTTCAGGGCGGTGAGGACTTTGAGCATGATACCGTCCCACCAAGGAGGAGGGGGCTTCAGGCAAGGGAAATTTGGGCAGGGCCCACGGGAATCATTTCTCGATGATACCTTATCTTAGGAGGTGACGGCAGGCCGGGCGGCGCACCGCCGCACCCCGCACCACCACGTTCGCTCTTGACGTCTTCCGGGGCTTTCCCTACTTTCTGGCCCGCCGAATAGGGAGACGTCTGCCCGGAAGGGTTCCGTGGAGACCACGAAACGACCACCAGCCGCCGCACCAACCATGTTCACTGCGATCCTCGCCGTCGCCCTCTCTTGTGCGGGTGGGTCGGCCGCACCGCCCGCCAGCCCCGGAACCGATCCCGAGCAGGGGGTCTTGCTGCTCCGCAACGGGCAGCTTGTGGAAGGCCGGGTGGTCCGCCGCGAGGATCGCTACGAGGTGGCCCTTCCCAACGGCGAGCTGCGCATTCCCGTTGCCCAGGTCGAGGCCTTGTGCCGCGACGTCGGCGAGGCCTACCGCACCCGCCGCGCCGTGGTGCAGCGGGGCAGTGTGGCCGACCACATCGAGTTGGCCCAGTGGTGCCTGAGGTACGGGCTGATCGACGAGGCGGAGAAGGAGCGCGCCGAGATCCGCGCCCTTCAGCCCGACCACCCCATTTTGCGGCTGCTGGCGCGGCGAATCGCCTTGGAACGGAGGGCCTCGCCATCCGGCAGCCGAAGCGAGTCCGGTTCGCCGGCAGACGAGGTCGTGTCCGCCGTCGAACGGGCGGGCCAACGGCCGGCGGCCGAGCTGCGAGGCGACGAGCCCGGGCAGCCTGAGCGGGGCGAGCCAGCGGAGCTCCCCTCGGCCGAGGACCTCGAACGGCTCGTCCGCGCCATGCCGCCGGGTACCGTGGAGCTGTTCAACAACTCGATCCAGCCCCTGCTCTTGAGCCAGTGCGGAACGGCCGGCTGCCACGGCTTGCACGCGGACCACGAGTTCGTCCTCGTGCGCCCCCGCGTCGGCGAGGTGTCGGCACGCCGCGTCGCCCAGCAGAACCTGCGCGCCGTGCTGGAGTGGGTCGACCTCGACGAGCCATCGAGCAGCCCGCTGCTTACGATCCCCACGCGGCGCCACGGAGGCGGATCGACTCCGATCTTCACGACTCGCCAGCTCCGCGCCTACCGGCACCTCGTCGAGTGGGTCTACCGTGTCGCCGGGGGCGACGAGGCGGACGTGCGGGCCATCGCCCGGCTGATGCAGGGCCGCACCCCGGCTTCTGCCGGCGGCGGGCAGGGGCCCCCCCAGGAGGTTTCCGCCCGCCCACCATCGGCGGGGCGCGTCCGGGGGAGCATCGACTTCGCGCCCCCGATGGGCCAGGCCCCGCGGCCTTGGGAGCTCGAGTTCGGCGCGACCGAACCACGGAGCCTCTCGCAGCTTCCTCGACCGGTGGATTATCCTCCGGAGAGTCTCTCGGAGTGCGACGAGCCGCGCGTCCATTGGGGGGGGCATGGCTCGGGCGAACACGATCGCGGTGATGTGGTGCCGGCGTGGCACGCCGAGCCGCGTCCCGATTCCAGCGAGGGGGCCATGGGGCCGGTGCGGCCCTGGCCGGCGATGAACGAGCCGGCTCCCGTGACGCTCGAAGACCTCGACGCCCAACCTCGGGTGAGGCGGGGGAATCCCTTGCCCGGTTACCGGCCGGCCGACCCGTTCGATCCGGAAATCTTCAACCGCCGCTACCACCCCCGCCCGGCGAGCGAATAGCTCGGCCCCCATTGCAATAGGACCGCCAGTTGGTACACTGGGGCTCTTGGTTGTTTTTGAAAATGGTATTCTGGCAGGAGTTCTGACAGAGGCGGTACAAGGTTCGGGCTCCACCGGAGCGTTTCGGGCCAGCCGATGTGGAGGTTGTGCGGAAAGCGATGACGATCACCAGAGAGCGGAAGACAGAGCTGATCGGCAGTTTCCGGCGTGACGGTAGCGACACCGGTTCGCCGGAGGTCCAAATTGCCATCTTGACCAGCCGCATCAATGGGTTGACCGAGCATCTCCGCGCGCACAAGAAGGACTTCGCCGGGCGTCGCGGCCTGCTCGTGTTGGTCAGCCGTCGGCGGCGGCTCCTCGACTACCTCAAGCGGGTGAACCCCGACCGTTACCTGGAGATACTCCGCCGCCTGGAGATCCGCAAGTAAGTCGGCGGCGGTGTGATCCGGGGTGGTTGGGGGCGGGTCCCTCGGCGGCGCTCTTCGCCCCCGGCGGCGTGTCCGAACAGGCGCATCGGCGTCTGTCTCTGGCCCGCGACCCCCCTGCTCGCGGTTTGGCCGGCGCCTTGTCAGGGCGGACACGAAGTGAAGGTAGGAAGAGACATTGAAAGTCGTTCTTGAGCGTTCGATCGGAGAGGGGACCCTGACTCTGGAGACCGGCGAGTTGGCGCGGCAGGCGGCGGGGAGCTGCCTGGTGCGCTATCGGGATACGGTGGTGCTCTGCGCGACGGCCACCGGCCCGCCGCGGCCGGGAATCGATTTCTTCCCCCTGACCTGCGATTACCGCGAACGGGTCGCCGCGGCGGGGAAATTCCCCGGCGGGTTCCTCAAGCGCGAGGGCCGCCCCACGATGAAGGAGACGCTCACGGCGCGGCTGATGGACCGCCCCATCCGGCCGGCCTTCCCCGAGTGGTTCCACGACGAGGTGCAGATTCAGGCCTTCGTGATGGCCAGCGACCGCCAGACGGACGGCGACGTGCTGGCGATGAACGGCGGCTCAGCCGCCCTAATGCTCTCTCCCCTGCCGTTCCTCGGCCCCATCGGCTCGGTGCGGCTGGGCTACGTCGGCGGCCAGTTCGTCCTCTTCCCGACCCACGACCAGCTCGAGGAGAGCGATCTCGACCTGATCGTCTCCGGCACCGCGTCGTCCATCCAGATGATCGAGGGCTTCGCCCGCGAGCTTCCCGAGACGACCATGCTCGAGGCGATCCGCACGGCGCACGGGTTCATTCGCGAGATCTGCCAGATGCAGGAGGAGCTGGCGGCACAGTTCGGTACCGTCAAGGCCGAGTACCCGGAAGTTCCCCCTGAAGGACTGTTTGATCGCGTTCGCGAGAAGTACTACGACGCCCTGCACGCCGCTAAGCATACGTCGGGCAAGCAGGATCGTGCCGAAGCCTGCAAGGCGCTCAAGGAAGAGGCCCTGGCGGAGGTGATTCCCGACCCGGCCGCGGACGGGGCCGTTGCCCCCGCGGCGTTCGCCAAGGCTTGGCACGCGCTCGAGGAGCGGGTCGTCCGAGACCAGATTCTTGCCGGCAGGCGCCCCGACGGCCGCGACCACCGCTCCCTGCGGCCGATCACCTGCAAAGTCGACGTACTCCCCCGGGTCCATGGCTCGGCGCTCTTCCAGCGGGGAGAGACCCAGGCGCTGATCACCGTCACCCTGGGCACCGGCCGCGACGAGCAACGGGTCGACGGCCTCGTCGAAGAGTACTCGAAGAAGTTCATGCTCGACTACTACTTCCCTCCGTTCTGTGTAGGCGAGGTGCGACCCATTCGCGGCCCCGGCCGCCGCGAGATCGGTCACGGGGCCCTGGCCGAGCGGAGCGTGAACCCCGTGCTCCCGGATCCGGAGGCCTTCCCCTACACGATCCGCGTGATCTCCGACATCCTCGAATCGAACGGCTCCAGCTCCATGGCCAGCGTCTGCGGGGCCACGCTGGGCCTGATGGCTGCGGGAGTGCCCATCTCGAACCCCGTGGCGGGCATCTCCGTGGGGCTGGTCCAGGAGGGCGACCGCCACGTCCTGCTCACCGATATCCTCGGCGACGAGGACCATTTCGGCGACATGGACTTCAAGATCGCCGGCACGCAGAACGGGATCACCGGCATCCAGCTCGACTTGAAGATCAACGGCATCAGCGAAGAGATCGTCGAGGCCACCATGGAGCAGTCGAGGGAAGCCCGCATCGAGATCCTCCGCGCCATGCTCACCTCGATACCCCGCCCCCGGGGCGAGATCTCCAACTGGGCGCCGCGCCTGCTCCGCATCCACATCGACCCGGAGAAGATCGGGCTGCTCATTGGTCCGGGCGGCAAGACGATCCGCGGCATCCAGGAGATCACCGGAGCCTCGCTCGACGTGGAGGACGACGGTACGGTAACCATCGCCTCGGCCAACGCCGAGGCGGCCCAGGAGGCGCTGCGGCGGGTCGAGGCCCTCACCGCGGCCGTCGAGGTGGGCCGGGTCTACGACGGCAAGGTGATCAGCATCAAGGACTTCGGCGCCTTCATCGAGATCCTCCCCGGCAAAGACGGACTGTGCCACATCAGCGAGCTGGCCGACGGCTACGTGGGCCGCGTCACCGATGTCTGCAAGGTCGGCGACGAGATGCAGGTGAAGGTGATCGCCGTCGACGACCAGGACCGCGTCAAGCTCAGCCGCCGCGCCGTCCTCCGCGAGGCCGCCGAGCAGGTCGGCGAGCAGGCGGACGGCTAGCCCTCGCGTAGAGGGAACCCGGTGAGACGGCCCGTCAGCCCCTCCCTCACCTGCGGGAAGGAGGGGCGAGCGGTGCGGCGTGGATTGATCAGACCGCTCTCTTGCGCCCCCGTTGGCCGAAGCGTCATGAGCCCCCTATCTCCCGACGAGCACAACCAGCGGCTGGTCGACCAGTACACGGAGATCGCCCGGCTGGCAGGGGGGCTGGCGCACGAAATCAAGAATCCCCTCTCCACCATCCGCCTGAACATGGAGCTCCTGGCGGAAGACTTCGCCGACCCCCAGACGACGCCCGAGCAGCGGCGGGCGCGGAAAAAGGTCGAGCTCGTGCAGCGCGAATGCCAGCGCCTGGAAGACCTCCTCAACGACTTCCTCAACTTCGCCAAGCTCCGCCGTTTGGAGCTCGTCCCCAGTTGCCTGAACAGCGAGGTCCGACGCCTCGTCGAGTTCTTCCAGCCGAAGGCGCGGCAGGCGGGGATCGAAGTCGTCGACTATCTGGCGGCCGATCTCCCCACGGTCCTCATCGACCGCGAGGCCTTCCAGGCGGCGCTCCTGAACCTGACGATCAACGCCCAGCAGGCCATGCCCAACGGCGGCCAGCTCGTGGTGCGGACCTACCCCACCGCCGAAGGTGTGGCCCTGGAACTCATCGACACCGGTTGCGGCATGGACGAGAAGACGCTCGGTCAGGTCTTCGACGCCTTCTTCTCCACGAAGCGGGGCGGGTCGGGGCTGGGGCTGCCGACCACCCGCAAGATCATCGAGGCCCACGGCGGCTCGATCACCGTCCAGAGCGAACTGGAGCGGGGAACGCAGTTCACCATCAAGCTCCCCGTCCCCGCGCGGCTCCCCCCCGGTCCCGAAGTCGTCACGCTCGCAGCTCCCTGACGGCGGAGCGGCCGGACCCGTACCACGTCCCATCGGGCCGCGTGGCCGGCGGCCCGATGGGACACTGCGAATTCCACTACCAGGCGGTGGCTGCCAAGCGGCCGGCACGCTGGAGGACGTATTCCTGATCGCCACTGCTGAGGCGATCGAGGTCGATGCGGAAGATGCGACCATCGGCCGTCTGCAGCCGCACTCGACCTCCGCTGAGGCCGAGGTACTCGGCTACCAAGCCGTGGCGTCCCGTGTCGTCCGTCCAGAACCGCAGGGCAAGGTCGGCAAAGAGGTCGTCGTCTTCGTCCGGGGCGGGCGCCTCGAGCGGAACGTCTTCCTCTTCCGGGAGATCGAGCGGTGCCTCTTCGACGGGCTCCTCGGCCGGCGCTTCCTCGACGGGATCTTCGACGACCTCTTCCGGTTCGGGCGCCTCGACGGGCGCTTCCTCGACGGGCTCCTCGGCGGGCTCTTCCGGCTCCGGCGCCTCGGCAGGCGCTTCCTCCACGGGGTCCTCGACCGGCGCCTCCTCCACGGGTTCTTCGACGGGCTCTTCGACCGGCGCTTCTTCGACCGGTTCCTCGATCACCTCT
>SLBP01000044.1:0-19280 GCA_007126245.1 Planctomycetales bacterium | reverse complement strand
CCGACACGATCGACCTCGAACTCTACCGCGCCCTGGCCACCCGCAACGGCGAGGAACCCATCGAGCTGACGTACTGACCACCCTCGCCCGGCATCGCCTTCCTCCGGTGGGTCCGCGGCCGCGGGGCGCGTCCCTCGCGCGGCGCGGAGCGTCGCCATAAGGGCGCGGCGGTGCTCGGATCGGTGATCGGTGGAGAGAACGAGGAACGGCAGGAGGAGAACGATCGCCGGCACGCAGCGAAGCAGAGTTTCGCGGAGGTGCATTCCCAAACGGAAGCTTGGGAACGAGGGGAATCACTCCTCCGGTCGTCCCTCTCGGTCGGCGGGGACGTAGGGAATCAGGCCCTCCTCGAAGGCCTTCACTTGCCATTGGCGGGGTGCGTGGCGCAGGTCGACTTGCATGCCGTTGATCTCCACGATCCAGATCAGCGGGTTGTTTTCGGCGAGGCGGGGAAGCGAGTATTCGGGATGGAAAGGGACCAGCCCCAGCGACTCGCGGATCACCTTCGACTTCGCCTGCATGGTCGCCATGGAGACGCCGAACCCCTGGGCAATCTCCTCCGATCGCAGGTGCGGCTCGCGGGAGGGGTCGCTCAGAAAGTTCACCCAGCCCGCCGAATAGACGATGCCGCTCGCCCAGCTCGCCGGCTTGCCGCCCGCCACGGAGGCCTCCGTCCGGCAGAGCATCACCGCCATCTTGCGGCAGATCTCCTTGTACTCGTCGTCGAGGCGCTGGTCGCAGAAGGCGTCGGTCAGGTCGACGATTTCGAGGAGCCGTTCCTGCAGCCGCGGCGGCACTTCGCTCCACCGGTCATCCATTGGTCCTCCTCCGCTGCGTGGTTCGTCCGAGGGCAATTCGATCCGCGCGGAACATGGCTGATAGAACGGACTCCGACCGTCACTATCCAGCCTATCGCCCCGTCTTCCTGCCGGCAATGTCCGCCGGAGCCTCACTTCCGGCCGGCGATGCCGAGCTCGTCGGCATGGGGCTTGAGGGCCTCGATGACGAAGCGGATGTGGTCGTCGAGGGGCGCCTCGAGCAATTCCACGCTGCTGATGATGATCTGCCGATCGACTTTGGCGGCGAAGGCCTTGTCCTTGAGTTTCTTCCTGACGCTCTTCGGCTCCAGCGAGGCGATGCCGTCCGGCCGGACCAGGCAGCAGGCGACCACGAATCCGGCGAGCTCGTCGCAGGCCAACAGGGCACGGTCCATGGCCGACTTGGGCGGCAGGCCCCAGGCCGTCTGGTGGCAGGCCACGGCATAGGCGAGTTCGTCTTCGCCTTTTTCACGGAGCCAGTCGACCGTCCGTCGGGGATGCTCGTCGGGCCACTGCTCGTAGTCGGCGTCGTGGATCAGGCCTGCCAGTGCCCAGCGATCGGGATCGGCGCTCTCCCCGTACTCTTGGGCCGCCGCGCGCATCACGATTTCGACGGCGCGGGCATGGGCCAGCAAGGAAGGGTTCGTCGTCCAGGCCTGGAGCTGGAGCAGTGCCTGGTCGCGGGTGAGGGGCATGACGGCGTTCCTGCTACTGGGCTGCGATGGTCGTCGTGGTCTCCGCTTCGACGGGCTGCTGGAGATCGGCGGTGAGCAGCCGGGCGACGGCGCGGCCTTGGCCGGGGCGGCGGGCGACGGCACGAACACGATATGTGGTGCGGCCGCCGGAGGGAAGCTGGTCCAGTGGATCGAACTGCACCACGTTCCCCTCGACCTGGTAACCGCTCGGGCCGCTGGTGCCCAACCGGACGGGCGTCGCTTGGGGCGGCAGGGCCAGGGCGACGACGACGCCGCGCTGGGCGCCGCGGCCCTCGTTGCCGACCTCGACGACGTAGGCGTACTCGCGTCCTACGGCCACGGGATCGCGGGTGGCGGTGAGGGTCAAGGTGAGGTCCGGCGAAGGCTGCTCGGCAGAGGAGCTGTTCGGTGGGTCCGCAGGGGCGGCCGCGCCGCCGCCGCGGATGTCGAGGCGGGCCTCGGCCGTCCCCCGCACACCCTCCTCGGAGGTTACGGCCACGCTAGTGCGGACGCCCGCGGCTGCCTGGAGACATTCGTAGCGGATCACCATCGAGATCGACTCTCCCGGGGCGAGGCGGTCCACCGTCCAGGCCAGGTCGTCGCCGATACGGTAGGCCCCTTCGGTGGCCTGGCGGGCCTCGAGCTGCGGGTCGGCGCGGTCGATGATCGTCACCTGCGAGAGGGACGACCGGCCCGTGTTCGAGACGACGATGGTGAAGTCGACCGTCTCGCTCACGGCGGCGACACCGGGCCCGGTCTTGCGGACCGAGAGGTTCCCGGGCGCCGCCGGTGGTCGGTCGGGGTCGGGTTCCTCGGCCGGAGCGGTCGGGTCGGTCGCCGAAAGGGCATGTTCCGCCGCGGCCACGGCGCGGTCGTCGCGGCGGACCTCGACTCGCTGCCGCCATCGCCCCGGCCGCACCACCTGCAGCCTCAGCCCCACGCGGATCGACTGGCCCGGATCGATGTCGCCGAGGTCGCGGGTGATGGGACTCTCGGCGGCCTCGTGCTCGAATCCCTCGCCGAATTCGCTCCAGAGGGAAAGGTCCTCGGCTGCTGCCTGCCCGCGGTTGGTGACCCGCAGCTCGAAGTCGACCGTCTCGCCGACCTCCGCCTGGGAGGGCCCCAGGATGGCGACTTCCAGCGCAGCGTCGGCCGCCCTGACGGTTGTGGTTGCGCAGTCGCGGGCCGTGAGCTGACCGGCCGTGACCGAGGCGCAGCTCTCAAATTGCCCCTGGCGCGTGGCGCGGAGGTTGACCTCGAGCAAGCGGGTGGCCCCGGGCGGCAGGGCGTCGAGGCGCCAGCGGGGCGCTCCCGCGGCGAGCTCTGCCGGGGGGGTGCTGCTGACGTACTCCATGCCCTCGGGGATCTCGTGCACCACGAGGGCCTCTTCCGTGGGCAGATCGCCGGTATTGGCCACTTCAATGCGGTAGGTGACAGTGGAACCGACGACGGCCGAGGCGGGACCGGTCTTGTGGAGCGCGATTCCTGGAGCACTCCAGGTAACCATGGTCACCCCCTGGCCCATCGCGAGCTGTGTGCCGTGGGGGCCGCCGACCTCGGCCGGGCGGATCACCTCGATGCCCACCCGGTTCGTGCCCGCATGGGCACCCTCGGGAACGATCTCGACGGTGGCCTGGCCGGAGGGGTCGGTGGTTGTCTCCAAGACGGGCGATCCGCCGGGACGGAATCCGGCCGGCGGTCCGTCGAGGATTTCGTAGCGGACGATCCAGCCCGCCGCCGGCGCGCCGTCGCTCTGGCGAGTGACCGTGGTGGTAAGCGGTTGCGGAGTGCCGGTGCGGCCGATCACGGGTGCGGGGAAGCTCCACTGGGCGTCGATCCAGTGGATCCGCGCCTGATCGAGCCGCCGTTCCCAGACCCGGACGGCGCGGCAGAGGGCCGTTACGTGCGTCGTCCCCTCCATGGCCGAGGTCACGGAGACCCAGGTCTGGCCCCGCCGCACGAGGACGTCGTCGCTCGGATCGGGGGTGCCGCGGGTCAGCCGCATGTCGTGCCGGGAGGTGCTGCCGATGGCCCGCGTGCTGCTGACCAGGTGCGGCCGGGGGAGGTCGAGGATGAGGACGTTAGCGAAGGTGCCGCGGTCGATGTCGACGAACTCGCCCACTCCGCCCGGCGAGATGGTCCACTCGAGCCGCTCGTTGGTGCGGAGGTAGCCCTCGCCGTCGCGGACGCTGGCTACCAGCACCACTTCGCTGCCAATGGGGGCAGCAATGGCCTGAGGCGTGACCGTGATGGACTCGATTTCCCAGGGAAGGATGTCACCAGTTCCCGCGGACGGAGGGACTGGAGCCCCCGGCGGAACCGGGGTATGGGTGCCGGGGGGCGGCGCGAAGAGATGTTCGCCGGTCGGGTCGATCGGCGAAGGCGGGAGGTTGGCGCAGCCCGAAAAAAGCACCGCGCCGATAAGCAGCGCAGGCCAAAGCGATCGGCCTCCTCGCCTTGATGGATCCGGCTGGGCGTTCGCTGCGGGCCGGAACGCCGAGATCCGGGAACAGGGGAGGCCTCCCGAGAGTCGATCGACACGCCTCATGACCCGGGACCTGGCCGAGACCCCGCCTCCTTGCACATCAAAAGTGTCTTTCCCCCTCACTGAGAACGGCGCGACTGGCCATCGGAGTTGGGTCGATCCCCTAGGACCCGCCGCGGCGAGCCGAGATTGGGCACGAATCCCAGGTTCGGCACGGCCGCATGATGGCTCAAATGGGCGAGAATGGCAATAGAGATTCGACACCACCTTGGCTATCCGCTCCAGGCTGGGTCCTCCCTCAAACGGCGGCCGGCGAATAAGATGAGGTGCTCGGCCGTGGGTGGCCGAGGTGGGGGGCTCCACTTGGCGGAGAACACGACCCGTGGCGGACCTGCGGCATGACGAACGGCGCCCCCTGCGAATTGGGGCAGTGCAGTACCTCAACGCCAGGCCCCTCGTTTGGGGGTTGGCCGAGCGAGCGGGGGCGGAGTTCATTGTCGATCTGCCGAGCCGCTTGGCCGACCGGCTGGCCGGCGGCGATTTGGACGTAGCCCTAATCCCCTCGATCGAGTACCTTCTTGGCGAGAACTACTGCGCGCTCTCCAACGGCTGTGTGGCCTGCTGCGGGCCGGTCCGGAGCGTCCGGCTCTACGGGCGTGTCCCCGTTGAGAGGGTGGCGACGCTCGCCCTCGACGAGGGCTCTCGTACCAGTGCCGCCCTGGCTCGCATCCTCCTCGCCACGCGGCATGGGGTCCGGCCACAGGTCATGCCCTTGCCCATCGGCGCCGCGCCGGAGGATTGCGAGGCCGATGCGGTCCTTGTGATTGGTGACCGTGGTTTCCATGCGCCACCGGGCCCGTTCGCTTTCTCCTGGGACCTGGGAGAAGAGTGGTTTCGGTGGACGGGCCTCCCCTTCGTGTTCGCCCTGTGGGTGGCGCAGGCGAAGGGTGCAAAGGCCCTTGGCGGGCCGCGCTTGGCCTGGCTGGCGGGCGTGCTGGAGTCGGCACGCGACGAAGGGCTCGGCCGCCTCGAGGAGATTGCTCACCGCGAGGCGCCGCGGCTGGGACTCTCCGTGGCCGAGTGCCGGGCTTACCTCGAAAGTCACCTTCGTTTCCGACTCGGACAGGCGGAGGAGCAGGGCCTGATGCACTTCCACAAACTGGCCCGCGCCGAGGGTCTGGCCCCCGAAGGAGTTGCCCTTGTCTTCCATCGTACCGTTGCTTGAAAGAGCCATCAGCGGGCGGCGGCTCTCGGCCGAAGATGGGCACCGGCTGATCTCCTCGAACGAGCTTGCGGCTCTGGCCGCAGCGGCCGATGCGGTTACGAGCATTAAGCTCGGCGACCCCTTCCGCACCTACCACGTCGACCGCAACATCAATTACACCAACATCTGTTCCAGCGGGTGCCGCTTCTGCGCCTTCTCCCGGCCCAAGGGCCACGCCGAGGGCTTCGTGATCACCCGGGAGGAACTATTCGCCAAGATCGAGGAGACGATCGCCCTGGGCGGCGACCAGATTCTCCTCCAGGGCGGCATGCATCCCGACCTGCCGCTCCGCTGGTACGAGGATCTCCTCGCCGACATCCGCAAGCACTACCCCTCGATCAACATCCACGGCTTCAGCCCTCCGGAGATCCACCACATCAGCCGCCTTGCGGGGCTTCCCGAGGAAGATGTCCTCGCGCGGCTGAAGGAGGCGGGCCTGGGGAGCCTGCCCGGCGGGGGAGCGGAGATCCTCGTCGATCGGGTGCGAGAGCGGATCAGCCCCTGCAAGGTTTCGGCCGAGGGCTGGCTGGCGATTTGCCGTGCGTGGCACCGTTTGGGGGGGCGCGGTTCGGCGACCATGATGTTCGGCCATGTAGAGACCCCCGAAGAGCGCATCGAGCACCTCGTCCGCCTCCGGGCGGTGCAGGACGAAACCGGGGGCTTCACGGCCTTCATCCCCTGGACCTTTCAGCCGCCGAATACGGTCCTGGCCGACCGGGAGCCGCTGGGCGCCTGGGAGTACCTGAAGACACTCGCCGTCAGCCGGCTCATGCTCGACAACTTCGACAACCTTCAGGCGAGCTGGGTCACGCAGGGTCTCGCCGTAGCCCAGCTGGCACTCCGTTTCGGGGCCAACGACCTGGGGAGCGTGATGATCGAAGAGAACGTGGTGGCGGCAACGGGGACGCGGTTTTTCGCGACCGAGGCCCAGTTGCGCGAGACCATCCGCCTGGCGGGATTTACCCCCCGCCGCCGGGATGTCTTCTACCGCTTCGTCGACTTCGAGCGCGAACCGCCCGGCTTGGAGGCCATAAGCTAGAATAGGGTTGTCGGTTGTCCGTCGTCCGTTGGACGCGCCCCAGACGAATGGAAAGGAACCGCCCCAAATTCGGTTTATCCGCAGCCGAAAATCGATTGCACGCGCCCGAGGCGGCCGAAAAGGTGTATCCTTAACGATGGACGATCGGCAACGCGCAACGGTCGGCAACGCGCAACTGACTGTGGACAAACGACAACTGACCACGCCATGATCGAAGTCGAGCAACTCTCGAAACACTATGCCGACCTCCGGCGGGGGCGGCTGGTGGCGCTCGACGCGATCCGCTTCCTCGCCCGGCCGGGAGAGATTTTCGGGCTCCTGGGGCCCAACGGGGCCGGCAAGACGACGGCCCTGCGGATCCTCAGTACGGTGCTGCGGCCCACCTCCGGGCGGGCCGCGGTAGCGGGGTTCGACGTTGTCACCCAGTCGTCGCAGGTGCGGCGGCGGATCGGGTTCGTCTCCGCCAACACCGCCGTCTACGACCGCATGACCGCCTGGGAGATGGTCGAGTACTTCGGCCGCCTTCACGGCATCGCGCCCCGTCCGCTGGCCGCGCGGATGGAGGAGCTTTTCGCCCGTCTGCAGATGAACGACTTCCGCGATCTGCTGGGGGCGAAGATGTCGACGGGCATGAAGCAGAAGGTCTCCGTGGCGCGGGCCATGGTCCACGACCCGCCGGTGCTGATCTTCGACGAGGCGACCAGCGGGCTGGACGTGCTGGTGGCGCGGGCCCTGCTCCAGACGGTGGCCGAGCTGCGGGAGATGGGCAAGTGCCTCGTCTTCTCGACCCATATCATGCGCGAGGCGGAGAAGCTCTGCGACCGCCTGGCGATCATCCACCGCGGCCGCATCCTCGCCGAGGGGACGCTCGATCAGCTCCGCAACACCTACGGCGAGCCCGATCTCGAGGAGCTTTTCTTCCAGTTGATCCACCATCACGACGCTCAAGAGGCCCTCGATCGGCCGGCGCCGACCGGCCGCGGCCTGCGGCCGACCACCGCGGCCGGCGCTACGGCGCCGGGCCGGTAACCTCCACTTGTTCGCGGAACCGCCGCACCCACCTGGCAAGGAACCCTGCAAGGGATGAACCCGGGCAACGTCAAGCTCATCCTGGCACGCGAAGTCCGCGACCAGCTCCGCGACCGGCGGACGCTGTTCATGATCGCGGTCCTTCCCATCCTCCTCTACCCGCTCTTGGGGATGAGCTTCCTGCAGATCGCCCAGTTCATGCAGGAGCGGCCCACGACGGTGCTCGTCGTCGGTGCCCCGGAGCTGGACGACCTGCCGCCCCTCTTCGGCAACGAACGCTTCGACCCGGCCCTCTTCGCCGCGGCCGAGGGCTCCGAGCTCCTCCATCTCTCCTTCGAGCCGGCTGGAGGGGACGGCGATGGGGGCCAGGCAGCCGCCAAGGCCCGGGCCCGCCGCGCCGTCCGGACGCGGGAGTACGATGCCGCGCTGGTCTTCCCGGCCGACTTCGCCGAGCGGCTGGGGAGGTTCCGGGAGGAGGTCCGCCGCCGCGCGCCTCCGCCCGCGGAGGGCGAAGCAATCGCCGGCGCCGCGGAGGAAACAGGGGCGGCTGCCGATTCCCCCGCCGTCCCCAGCCCGGAAATCGTCTACAGCACGGCCAGCGAGCGGTCGGGGCTGACGGCGCACCGCCTGGGCGAGGTCCTCCGCCGCTGGACGGAGAAGGTCGGCGAGGCCAATCTCTCGGCGGGCGGGTTCCCCGCCGCGGCCGCGCGTCCCTTCGTGGTGCAGCAGGCAGACGTCGCCGAGGAGGCGGGCCGCCAGGGGCTGGTGGTGTGGGCCAAGATCCTCCCCATCCTCCTGCTCCTCTGGGCGCTGACCGGGGCCTTCTACCCCGCCGTCGACCTCTGCGCCGGCGAGAAGGAGCGGGGAACGCTGGAGACGCTTCTGAGCAGCCCCGCCGAGCGGAGCGAGATCGTCGTCGGCAAGCTGCTGACGATTATGCTCTTCAGCATGGCCACGGCGGCGCTGAACCTCTTGAGCATGGGCGTGACCGGGTGGATGGTCTTCCCCCACCTCCCCAACCTGGGACCCCCGCCGCTGCTGGCCGTCGCCTGGCTCTCGCTCTCGCTGCTGCCGGTGGCAGCGCTTTTCAGCGCCTTGTGCCTGGCGCTGGCGGCCTTCGCCCGCAGCTCCAAGGAGGGCCAGTACTACCTGATGCCGCTGCTGCTGGTCACCATGCCCCTGGTGATCCTGCCCATGACCCCCTCGGTGGAGCTCAACGCCGGCAACGCTATCATCCCCGTCACGGGCGTGGTCCTGCTGCTGCGGAGCCTGCTCGAGGCCGATTACGTCACCGCCTTCACGCACGCCCCCTTGGTGATCGCCGTCACGCTCGGGGGCTGCGTGCTGGCCGTACGGTGGGCGGTGGACCAGTTCAACCAGGAATCGGTCCTCTTCCGCGAGAGCGAGCGGCTCGACGTGGGGCTGTGGCTGAGGCATCTGGTCCGCGACCGCGGGCCGACGCCCACGGTGGCCGCGGCGGCAGCCTGCGGAGTGGCGATTCTCGTGGTCCGCTTCTTCATGAGCTTCGCCCTGCCCCCCCCGGAAAACGCCGCGCAGACGGTCAACCTGGTGCTGGTGACCCAGTTCGTGGTGATCCTCACACCGGCGTTGCTCTTCACGGTGATGCTCACCTCGGACCGGCTGGAGACGTTGCTCCTGAAGCCGCCCAGGTCGGTGGAAGGGACGGCGGCGGTCCTGCTGGGCACGGGGGCGGCGGCCCTGCTGGCGATTGCCCTCCACCCCAGCGTGAATCTCTTGCAGTGGGTGGTGCTCTGGCTCTACCCGCTGAGCGAAGAGGCCGCAGCGTCGCTGCAATCGCTCCTGGTCGGCGACGTCCCCCTCTGGCAGCTCTTCGTGGCCATCGCCCTGGTGACCCCCATCTGCGAGGAGCTGGCCTTCCGGGGCTTCATTCTCTCCGGATTCCGCCACATGGGCTACAAGTGGCGGGCCATCATCCTTTCGGCGATCTTCTTCGGTGCCGCCCACGCCATCCTCCAGCAGTCGCTGATCGCCGCCCTGGTCGGCGTGGTCATCGGCTACCTCGCCGTGCAGACGGGGAACCTGCTCCCCTGCATCGCCTTCCACGTGGTGCACAACGGTCTGGCGATCCTCTCGACACGACTGAGCAGCGAGGCGGTCGCCGAATGGCCGCTGCTCGAGGCCCTCTACGTCCCCCTGGCCGACGGCGAAGGCCACGTCTTCCGCCTGCCGGTGGTCGTGGTCTCGATGCTCCTCTCCGCAGCCATCCTCTACGGTTTCAGCCGCCTCCGCTGGCACATGACCGAGGAGGAGCGCCTCCAGAGGGCCATCGCCCGCGGGCTGGCCGCGCCGTAGTCCGCGACTCCGTCGCGGCACCGCCACGGAGTGGCGGACTACCTGCACAAGGGGGTTGCCATGGGATTCGCGTATTTCGATCCGAAGGGGGAGATGACCATCACGTATCGCCGGCTGCCGCATTGGGAACAGACGGACAAAACGTACTTCATCACCTTTCGAACCGCCGACTCGATGCCCGAGGAGATCATTGGCCAATGGTGCGAGGAACGCGACGGCTGGCTCCGGCGACACGGTATCGAACCCCGCCGCGAAGGCTGGCATATCGCCTTTGAAAGGCTGTCCCCTGCGGTCCGCTACCAGTACCATGCCGAGTTCTCGGAACGCTTCCACCAGTTGCTCGACGGCGGTCACGGCGAGTGCCCCTTCCGTCGGCCCGAATTGGCCGACATGGTAGCGCGGAGCCTGCTCCACTTCGATGGCCAACGTTACTTCATGGGCGACTTCGTCGTCATGCCGAATCACGTTCACCTCCTCGTCCAGTTCAGCGGCGCGAAGATGCTCAAGCGGCAGTGCCGTTCTTGGAAGAAATATACGGCTGGCGAAATCAACAAGAAGTTGGGCCGGCAAGGACATTTCTGGCAGGCAGAAAGCTACGATCACCTCGTACGCAGTCCTGAGGAGTTCTGGCACTATCGGGAGTACATCGCCGACAACCCAAAGAAGGCTCGCCTTCGCGCAGGAGAATTTCTCTACTACCGTAGTCCAAGAGAGTAGTCCGCGACTCCGTCGCGGCACCGCCACGGAGTGGCGGACTACGTGGCACCGTGCGGTAGAACCGTGGCGTTGGCCAGGGAAAGCTTGCACAATCTCACCTACGCGGGAAACAGCGATAGAATGGTCGCGGCAGTCGGCCGCCACTTCCCACGTAGTCCGCGACTCCGTCGCGGCACCGCCACGGAGTGGCGGACTACGCGTTGTTGACGCGAAAGGATCCTCCCTTGTCCGCCACGATCCACCTCCGTGCCCGCTACGTATTCCCCGTCGAGGGCGATCCCATCGACTGGGGCGTGGTCTCGATCGAAGGGGGGCGGATCGCGGCGGTCGGTGCGGGTGCGGCGGGGGGTGAGGTCGAGGATCTGGGCAACGTGGCCCTGCTCCCCGGACTGATCAACGCCCACGCGCATCTCGACCTGGCGGCACTGCCGCGGCCGATCGGGCCGGCGGGCATCGGCTTTGTCGATTGGCTGCGGGAGGTCATTGCCCTGGGGACGCGTACGGAAGGGACGAGCATCGCCCACGGCGCGGCAGAGGCCTTGCAGAGCGGGACGACGCTCCTCGTCGACATCGCGCAGCCGCAGCCCGGCGAGGACCTTCCCGCCAGCGCAGGGGAGCTGCTTGCTCCGGCCCCCGCCATCCTCTCGCTCCTCGAACTGATCGGTCCTACGGCCGAGCGGGCGCAGGCGGCCATGGAACGGGCCGAAGGATTCCTCTTCGCTTCCGGCCGGCCGCGCCCGGGTCGCGGACTCGCTCCCCATGCCCCTTACACAGTCCGTCCCGAACTGCTCGACCATACCGTAGGGCTCTGCGCGGCGGCCGGAGCCACCCTGGCGATGCACCTGGCCGAGTCGGCCGAGGAGATCGAATGGCTCCATGACGGGGGCGGGCCGCTGGCCGATCTCTTGGCGGAGCGCGGGATCGATGCCGCGGCGCTGGCGATCGGTCCCCGCCCGCTCGACTATCTGCGGCGGCTTCAGCGCGCCGGCCGGGTACTGGTCGTCCACGGCAACTACCTCGATGAAGAGGAGATCGCCTTTCTCGCCGCTCGCGCCGAGCGGATGGCCGTGGTCTGCTGCCCGCGGACCCATGCCCACTTCGGCCACCGCCGCGATCCGCTCGAAGCCATGCTGGCTGCCGGCGTGGGGGTCGTTCTGGGCAGCGACAGCCGCGCCTCGGCGCCCGAACTGGACATGCTCGCCGAGCTCCGCTTTGCCGCCCGCCGCCATCCACGGATCGCCCCGCCGCAACTCCTGGCCATGGCCACCCTGGAGGCCGCCCGCGCCCTCGGCCTCGCAGGCCGCCGGGGCAGCATCGTCCCCGGAAAGCGGGCCGATCTGGTCGCCGTCGAGCTCCCCGCACGTGAAGGCGATCCCCACCAACTCCTGCTCGACGAGAGCTCCGCGGTATGCGGCGTATGGCTTGGCGGATCGCCCGCGCCGCGCTGAAGCCCGATCCGTCCGCTGCGGCCCCGTCGTACACCGGCCGGCAGTCCCCAGCCGGTGCGGGCATGGCTATCCCGCGGAGAAAACGGGATCTGCGTGAAGGGATCGCGATAGCGAAGGAGGCGAACCCCTGGACGTCGGCCACCCGGCCGTTTCCCTGCCGCCGATTGCCGCCAGCGCGCAGAGGGCCACGGCAGAAAGCCATACATCCCCTGCCGCGGTCCCCGCCGTCTAGGAGCCCATTCCGGCAAGCTGCGTGATGGAGCGGCCGTGCTCGCGGGTGAGGTAGTAGCGGCCCTGGCGGATGGCGATGTGGTCCCAGGGGAGGATCTCCTCCGCAGCGTACTCGCGGTGTACCGTCTCATCCATCCCCACACCAGTGGCCTCGAAGGCGGCGTGCCAGAGGTCGTAGCGGGCATGTTCCCGCCAGCCGTCGAGGCGGGCCCCCTTCCGCCAGGCTTCCTCGATCGCCGCGCCGGTGCGGCGATCTCCCCGGCTGAGGATCCCCTCCAGCAGGCTGCTCTCCACGTCGTGGAGCTTGAGGTCGATGTTGCGGAACTTCCGGCGGCGGCGGAGGAAGTCGTGTGCCCACTGAAAGTACTCGCGGCTCTGCATGGCGCGAAACTGGTAGGGCGTGTGCGGCTTGGGGACGAAGTTCGACACGCTCGCCACCACGCGCGGCCAGCGGCCGCGGGCCTCGTGGCCGATGCGGGAGATGATTTCCGCCATCTCGAGGATGCCCTCCAGGTCGGACTCCCGCTCCCCGGGCAGCCCGCACATGAAATAGAGCTTCACCCGCTGGAAGCCCTGCTCGAAGGCGGCCCGGCAGCCGTTGAAAAGGTCGTCGTTCTTGATCGGCTTGCCGATCTGGCCCCGCATATCGTCCCGCGCGGCTTCGGGGGCGATGGTCATCCCCGAGCGGCGCTCGGTGGTCAGCAGGGCCCCCACGGCCTGGAGCTGTTCGTTGACACGCAGACTGGGGATCGAGATGGCCACGTCCATGGGGCGGAAGACCTCGCGCATCCGCACCATGAGCTCGTCGAAGAGGGGATAATCGCTCGTGGAGAGGGAGAGGAGCGAGATCTCGTTGTAGCCCGTCTTGGCGTACGACTCCAGCGCCGCCTGCACGATGGTTTCCACGTGGCGATAGCGCAGGGGGCGCTTGATGGTCGTCGCCTGGCAGAAGCGGCACCGCCACGGGCAGCCCCGCATGATCTCGATGGCGATGCGGTCCTGGACGCTCTCGACGAAGGGAACCACCGGGGCCGTGGGGAGCGGCGTGCCGTCGAGGTCGGCAAGCACCGCGGGGCGGATGAGGGGCGGAACGTCGGGACGCAGGGGCTGCATCCCCACGAATGCCCCGTCGCGATACACCGGCTCGTGCAGCCGCGGCACGTAGACGTACGGCAGAGAAGCGAGCTGCGCCAGGGCTTCCTCGCGGTTGCCGCAGGCGGCACGCGCCTCGAGCCATCGGTCGCAGACCGTCGGCAGGCTCTCCTCGCCGTCGCCGACGACGAAAAGGTCGATGAAGCGGGCCATCGGTTCCGGGTTCTGCGCACAGGGGCCGCCGGCGATCACCAGCGGGTCGGAGAGCGAACGGTCGGCCGCCCGCAGCGGGATCCGCCCCAGGTCGAGCATCGTGAGCACGTTGCTCGCCCCCAGCTCGTACTGAAGGCTGAAGCCGACCACGTCGAACTCGCCGAGCGGCGTATACGTCTCCAGGCTCACCAGGGGCAACTCGTGCTCGCGGAGCAGTCGCTCCATATCGGCCAGGGGGGTGAAGACCCGCTCGCAGGCCCAGCCGTCGCGGCGGTTCATGAGAGCATACAGGACCTGCAGACCGTGGTGGCTCATGCCGATCGCGTACGTATCCGGAAACGCCAGGCATACCGTGCCGCTGACGCGGCGGTGGTCCTTGACGACCGAGTTCAGCTCGCCGCCGATGTACTGCCCCGGCGTCTGCACGCGGGGCAGGATGGTATGGACGATGCGGTCCTTGAGCGTGGGATATTCCATGGGATCGAGCGGCGCAGCCGCTCAGGCGGCCTTGCCGATTTTGCGCTTTGGAGTCGAAATCAGGCCGAGCCCACCAACACTTGGGGGACGGACAACGGCCGATCCGGTTCATTCTTTCAGGTTCACCCGACATTTTTCAAGGGGGCGGTCGCGTGGCGGCTGGCGATAGGGTAGACTGCGCGGGGGATTCTGGGAACCGCGTTGCCCTTTTGCCATTGCGGAAGGAGTGTCTCGGATGCGTGCCGCACTTCGACTGGGGCTAATGGCCGTCTTGGCCTTCACCTGCGTCAGCGGCTGGGCGGAGGAGGCTGCCTGGAAAGCGGGCACGGCGCGGGCCAGGATCACGCCCGAGGAGCCGCTCTGGCTGGCAGGCTATGCCGCCCGCACGCGTCCCGCCGAGGGGACGATGCACGACCTCTGGGTCAAGGTCCTGGCGCTGGAGGCCGCCGACGGGACACGCGGGGTGATCGTCACCGCCGATCTCCTCAACTTCACCCGCGAGAATGCCGCGGTGATCTCCGCGGAGCTCGAGCGGGCCTGCGGCCTGAGCCGGGCCCAAGTAATGCTCACCGCTTCGCACACCCATAGCGGTCCGGTGCTCGACTCGGCGCTGGCCGATATCTACCCGCTCGACGACGAACAGCTCGAGCGGATCGCAGCCTATACCCGGAGACTCGAGGAGACCGTGATCGCCACCGTGGGCGAAGCCCTGGCGGCCATGGAGCCGGTGTCGCTCTTCAGCGGCGAGGGGAGAAGCGACTTTGCCGTCAACCGCCGTGCCAATCCCGAGGCCGAGGTGCCCCGGCGGCGCGAAGAGGGTTCGCTGGTCGGGCCGGTCGACCATCGCGTGCCGGTGCTGGCGGTGCGAGGTGAAGACGGTACCCTCCGCGCCGTCGTCTTCGGCTACGCCTGCCACGCCACCACGCTCGACGGCTACGAGTGGTCGGGCGACTACCCCGGCTTCGCCCAACTCGCCTTGGAGGAGAAGCATCCTGGGGTCCAGGCGATGTTCCACGCCGGTTGCGCGGCCGACCAGAACCCGATTCCCCGCCGTGACGTCGAACTCTGCCGGCAGTACGGGGAGAGGCTGGCAGCGGCCGTCGACCGCGTGCTCGCCGAGGGGCTGCGACCCGTCGGAACCGAACTGGAGACCGCCTGGAGCACGATCCGGCTCGAATTCGGCCGCCAGCCCAGCAAGGAGAGTCTCGAGGCGCTGTCCCAGCGCGAAGACTACATCGGCCGTTGGGCGCGGCGGTTGCTCGCTGAGATCGAGGCGGGAGAGGAGCTCGCGACCGGCTGCCCCTATCCGGTCCAGGTCTGGCGGCTGGGCGACGAGGTGCTCTGGATCGTCCTCGGCGGCGAGGTGGTGGTCGACTACGCGCTCCGCTTCGCCGAGGAGTTCGGCCCGGGGACCTGGATCACCGCCTACGCCAACGACGTCATGGCCTACATTCCCTCGCGGCGGGTGTGGGAGGAGGGGGGCTACGAGGCCGGGGCCTTCTCCGTCTACGGCCTGCCCGCAGAAGCCTGGGAGGAGGACATCGAGTCGCGCGTGGCCGACGCCGTCACCCGCCTGGTCGACCAGGTCCGCGCCGCCGAGGCGCCCCGCTGACCGATCGCAGCTACGCGTGATATCGTGACGGTCCGTTCTGTCGTGATCGTTTAGGGTATTGCGAACCGCGAATGAACACGAAGAACACGAACGGTTCGAAAATGGACAGGGAGGAGGCAGAGAGAACGGAGAAGAAGGGGGGCGAATAACGGGGAGGATTCGCGGAAGCGGAGGATAGGGAACCCATTGGCAAGCAATGAAGGATTCGGTCATGTCCGACCAGGTATCGCATCGCACGAACGAGACAGGAGAAGGCACCTCTCCGCAAGGCGCCCGGCCGGCAGACGCCGCCGGTTCGCCGTCCTTGGACCGCCGACGGCTGCTGGCCGGCATGGCCGGGTTGCCCATCGGCGGCGGGCTGGCCCTCTCGGCCTTCACGGAGGACGCCCTGGCAAGCGAAGAGGAGAAGCGGCTCGCCGAGCAGATCGACGCCGTCTCCTCGCCCACTCCGAAGCCCCCGATCTTCGCGACGCTGGACGATCTGAAAGCCCCCATGCCTACTGCAAAGCTCGGGAACGTCGAGCTCAGCCGGGTCGTCATGGGCGGCAACCTCATGAACGGCTTCGCGCACTCCCGCGACCTCATCTACGTTTCCAGGCTCATCACGGCCTACCACGACGAAAAGCGGGTCTTCGAGACCTTCTGGCTCGCCGAGAGCTGTGGCGTGAACGCCATCATCACCAATCCCATGTTGGCGCCGCGGATCAACGCCTACTGGGAAAAGGCGGGCGGCACGATCCAGTTCGTCGCCCAGCCGCGGGGGACGACCGAGTCGGAGCTCCTCGACGGGATCAAGTACTCGATCGACCACGGGGCCTGCGCCGCCTACGTGCAGGGTGCCAACACGGATGCAATGGCCCGCCAGGGGAGGTTCGACTTGCTGGCCCTCGCCCTGGAGACCATTCGCGACGGCGGTTTGCCGGCGGGGCTGGGCGCCCACGCGCTCTCCACGCTCCAGGGCTGCGTGGCCGCCGGGCTCGAGCCCGACTTCTGGATGAAGACGTTCCACCACCACAACTACTGGTCCGCCCGGCCCGACGAGGAGTATGCCGACAACCGCTGGTGCGAGGACCCGGAAGAGACCATCGAATTCATGAAGGAGCGGGAGGAGCCCTTCATCGCCTTCAAAGTCCTCGCCGCCGGCGCCATCCACCCTCGCGACGGCCTCCGCTACGCCTTCGGCAACGGCGCCGACTTCGTCTGCCTGGGGATGTTCGACTTCCAGGTGGTCGAAGACGTGAACTATGCCCTGGCCGCCCTCGAGGCCGCCCAGCAGCGCGAGCGCCCCTGGCGGGCATGAGGAGAGCCGTTCTCTACCTGCGGAGGAGCGGACAGCCGCTGGGATGCTAGACTTGCTCGGGCCGCCGCGGGCGGTCGTTTTTCCCGGCACCGGGTGCATAGTCTGGACTCCATGAGCTACACGATCACCCCCCTCGATCCGCAAGGCCACCAGTCGGCGCTACTCGACCTTTGGAGCCGAAACTTCCCCGGCGCCGGCGCCGCCCGCTTCCACTGGCTCTACGAGCACGGTCCGGCGCACGGGTGGATCGCCCACCGCCAGGGCGGCGAGGTCGTCGGCGGAGCCGGGCTCATGCGGCGGCGTATGGTCGTCTTCGGCGAGACAGTCACTGCCGGGCAGGCCATCGATCTGAACGTCGACCGCCGGCACCGGGCCTTCGGCCCGGCCCGGGCGCTGGAGGGGGCGGTGTCGGCCGCCGTTGCCGACGGCGCCTTGGGATTGATTTACGCCCTGCCCAACCGGCAGTCGGAGGCGATCTTCCGCCGTGCGGGCTATCGGGAGGTTGGGTGCTTGGAGCGGTGGGTCAGGCCGCTCCGCTGGGAATCGGTGCTCCGGCACCGCGCCCCGGCGTCCCTCCCGGGACGCCTCCTGCTGCGCTGTGCCGACGGGCTGCTGGCCCTCTGCTCCCGCGAGACCTTTTCTCCCGCGCCGCGGCGACTCCGCGCGGAAGTCCAGGATGGTTTCGATACCCGCTTCGACGCGCTTTGGGAGCGGGCTGCGAAGAATGTTCGCGTGGCGGGTGAGCGGACGCAGGCCTACCTGAACTGGCGGTTCGGGAGCTGCCCGGGGGCAGAGCATCGCGTCCTCGGCATCTCCAACGAGGATCGCGAACTGCTCGCCTATGTGGTATTCTCGCGGCACGGGGACACCGTCGCCATCGACGATTTCCTCGCCTTGGCGCCCCACGGGCTGGATGCGGCACTGCAGCAGCTGCTCCGGCGCGTGCGCGGCGAGGGGGCCCATAGAGTGGTTGCGGCTTTCCTGGGCAGCCCCGCCGTGGCGCGGCGGTTCCGCCGCTTCGGCTTCTGGCGCCGGCCTTCAGAGTGGAAACTCGTGGTTCAGGGCGAGGCGGGTAGCGAGGCCGCTCTGGAGGACGCCCTTTTCGATCCGGCGAACTGGCACTTGACGCGGGCCGATATCGACACGGACGAAGACGAATAGGAGTTGAAGATGTCGCGATACACCCGAGGCCGAGGTGGAACACCTTGCCCGAGTGCTCGACGAAACCGGCTGCCCTGCCGTCAAGTTCCGCGTCGGCGGGCTGGGCTATTCACAGATGATCCACTTCGTCTCCTGCATGCCCAACCTCTATGATTACCAGGAGTACAAGGGCGACGTCCGCCAGACCGGCGGCTGGTTCGATCCGCCCATCGTCCTCCGCGAAGGGAAGCTCAGCGTGCCTACCGCCCCGGGTTTCGGCATGGTCGCTGCCGCCGACCTGGTCCGCGGCGCTCAAGAGGTCGGCTGATCGGTCCGTCCCCCTGCCGGCTGGTCCGGCGCGCAGAGTGTCCCAGGCTCCCCATGCCAAAGCAGTCCCTTCCATTCACCGGGGGTGAACCGATCGCGACCGCTGGGAAGCGGGATGTCTCCCGGATCGGCGAAGGGATCGGGTTGGGGCCTTCCATCTGCTGCATGGGTGCGAATGCGGTTACGAGATCCTGGTGGTTTCGGTGACGGCCGGTGATGCTGCTGCGGCCTTGCCCCGGCGACGGTTCCGTGCCATGATCCCCGTGCCGCGGCACGGCACGGACCGCCGCGAAGCAGATCCCCTATATGGTGGAGGAACCCGCTGCAGATGCCGTTGTCGTCCAACCCCTCGACCGAACACTTTGCCGAGCCGGTGCTCGATCACGTCCGCAGGGATTTCGTCCGCGTCCACGACGACGAATCGGTGGGTGGGGCCCTGGCGGGAGTTCGTAGCCGTCCACTGGGGGGGCGAGTCGTCTATTTCTACGTCGTCGACCGCGCCGGGCGGCTCGTGGGGGTGGTTCCCACCAGGCGACTGCTGCTCAGCGGACCGGAGACCCCCATCCGCGACATCATGGAGCGGCGGGTGATCACCCTCCCTTCGTCGGCAACCCTCCTGGACGCCTGCGAGTTCTTCCTCTTCCACCGCCTGCTGGCCCTTCCGGTCGTCGACGAGGAGGGGCGGATCGTGGGTGTGGTGGACGTCGAGTTGTACACCGACGAGATCTCCGAGCTCGCGCGTCACGAGGAGAACGAAGACGTCTTCCAGCTCATCGGCGTCCGCCTGGCTCAGGTTCGCCAGGCCTCGGTGCCCATGGCCGTGGGGCGGCGCTTCCCCTGGCTGCTGGTGAACATCGCCGGTGGGCTGGCCTGCGCGGTCCTCTCGGGCTACTTCGAAGACGTCCTCAGCCAAGTGATCGCTCTGGCTCTCTACATCCCCGTGGTGTTGGCTCTGGCCGAGAGCGTGAGCATCCAGTCGCTGACCCTCACCCTCCAGGCCCACGAGACCAAGGTGCGTTGGCCGGCGTTCTTCCGCACCCTGCGGCGCGAGGGGAGCAT
>SLBP01000069.1:0-48580 GCA_007126245.1 Planctomycetales bacterium | reverse complement strand
TTGGCCAGGAGGTGTTCGGCGGCGCGGCCCTGGTGGGCGGGCACGTAATACTCGAAGCCGAGGATCTCTTTGACGGCGGCCCCCAGCTTGCGGTAGCTCTCGCCGCCGGCGTAGGCGTCGTCCGAGACCATCATGGCAGCCAACTGGTTGTCGCTCATCGCGTTGGTGCCGCTGTCGGTGAGCATGTCGATGAAGATGTCCTTGGTCCACAACAGGAAGGTGTTGTAGCCGGCCTCTTCGATGGCGCGGAGCCGCTGGGCGATGGGGGGCAGCGTCGTCTTCTGCACGACGCGCGCCTTGTACATCTCGATGGGCAGGTCTCTGCCGTCGGACAACTTGATGATCAAACGAACCTCCTTTACGCGGGGTGGCCCAAAGAAAACAGCGCCGCGGCAAAGGACGCGGCGCCGGACGAACCGGGGCCTCGATTGGTCCGATCCCACGGGGAAGGCGCGTGCGTCGCCGTCCCCGGCCCCCCAACGGCAGCAGCCTGAAGCCCTTGATCTTCGCCGCGGTACTGGGCTTTGTCAAGCGCCCGGCTCCCCAACTCCCCCGGCGGCGGGCGCTCTGCCGCTTGGCCGGCGGGTGGCGGTTCATGACTGTTGAATAACACGAATGCGACGAATGGTGCTGGAGGGGAGGGAAGGAGCAAATTCTGCGAGGCAGATGGCATGGCGCGGCGATTACCGGACGCCGTGGCATTCTCCCGGCACCGCGGGCAGTCTCGTGCAGCCTGCGAACGGCTGCTCCGGCGGACGCACGCGACCACGTGGAATGAGCGGCGGTTTTGTCGTACGTTGGTAGGCGCCCCGATCGGGGGCGCCCCGATCGCTGCCGACTCTCCGCCGATCGTTCCACGAATGCAAGGAGCCCGCCGTGAAACCCTCCGTGTCCCGCCGCAGCTTCCTGGCCCGCGGCATGCTCGGTGGCGCCGGGATGGTGATCCTCCCCTCGGCGCGGTCGGCCTGGAGCTACCAGGCCAACGAACGCCTCCGTCTGGCGATCGTGGGCGACATGTACGTCGCCGGGCACTTTTTCTCCGCGGGGCATGCCTACGACGGCTTGGAGATCGCGGCCCTGTGCCATACCGACGAGCGGAAACCGGCGGAGATGCTGGCGGCGTGGCGGCAACGTGCCGACGCGGGAGCGGGAGCCGCCGATGCCGGGGAGCGGCGCGCGGCCGACTACTACCGGCGGCTGGCCGACCATCCGCCGCCGGTTTTCGCCGACTTCCGCCGCATGCTCGACACCCGGGGCGACGGCATCGATGCGGTGGTGACCTCCGTCTTCGACCATCTGCACGGCGTCGTCTGCGGGGCGGCGATGCGGGCCGGCAAGCACGTCTTCTGCGAGCGGCCGCTGGGGCTGAGGCCGCGCGAGTCGCGGGCGCTGCGGGACCTGGCGGCACGCCAGGGGGTGGCCACCTCGATCCGCAATCCGGGCAACGCCAGCGGCCGCTTCCGCCGCGGCGTCGAGCTGATCCGGGAAGGGACGCTCGGACCGATCCGCGAGGTCCACGTCTGGTTCCCCCGCGGCGGCGCCGACCACCGGCAGCCGCCGCAGGATGAGCACCCCGTGCCGGAGCGGCTGCACTGGGACCTGTGGCTGGGTCCTGCCGCCTGGCGGCCCTACCACCCGGCGTGGATGGCCTATGCCCAGTGGCGCGACTTCTCCAACGGCGGCATCGGCACCTTCGGCCCGCACGCGGCCAACCTCGCCTTCATGGGACTGAAGGTCCACGCGTTGTGGGAGCCGGCGGCCCACGATGCCACGCCGGCGGCGATCCGGGTCGAGGCCGAGTGCTCGGGCATCAACCACCTCTCTTTCCCGCTATGGGAACGCGTCCGTTGGGAAGTCCCCGCACGAGCCGGGCTCCCACCCGTCACCTTCACCTGGCACCAGGGCCCCGCCCCAGAGCTGAGCCCCGGCTCCCGCACCGTGATTGAGAGTCTCCTGGAGGAGCACGGTGTTTCCCGGAACGAGCGGGCCCGCCTGCTGCGGACCGCGGGGGCGCTGATCCTCGGCAGCGAGGGTGCCATGGTCAGCGACGACCACAACGTCGATTTCACCCTGCTCCCTGAGGAGCGGTTCCGCGACGTCGAACAGGACGGGCCGACGTCGCTCCCCGCATCCCGCGGGCATTACGTCGACTGGCTGGCGGCCTGCCGCGGCGGCCCGCCGCCCTGGGCCGCCTTCGACTACGCCGCCCCTCTCAGCGAGTTTCTCATGCTTGCCAACGTCGCCACCCGGTTCGAGGGCCCGTTGGACTACAACCCGCTGCACGGCTCGATCGAGAACCATGCCGAGGCCGACGCCGCCCTGGGATACGTGTATCGGAAAGGGTGGCATCTCTAAGTTCCCGGTGGTGCTGGCGCTATTGCGCGCCGGCGGGGGGGGAAGCGCCTCCTGCGGGATCCGCAGGGCGAATACCGCGGATTGTGTTGCGGACGGTTGGCGGAGGCGGGTATGCTGGTGGGGCGTCTTCCTCCCCCCCGCACGCATCCCGACGAGGAGAAAACCTGATGTGCCGCCCGAGTGGTCTCCGCCTCGCCCTGCCGATTGTCCTGCTGCTCTCCTCGGCCGTGTGGGGGAGCACAGCACTCGCTGACGAGCGCCCCAACATCCTCTGGATCACCGCCGAGGACTTGAGTGCCGTACTCGGCTGCTACGGCGATCCGCAGGCACGCACACCCCACATCGACCGGCTGGCCGCCGAAGGAGTCCGCTACACCCGCGCCTACGCCAACGCCAGCGTCTGCAGCCCGGCGCGGAATACGCTCATCACCGGCATGTACGCCACCAGCCTCGGCGGGCAGCACCTCCGCACCGTCATCACCCTGCCGCCGGAGGTGCGGCCCTTCCCCATGTACCTCCGCGAGGCCGGCTACTACTGCACCAACAACGTCAAGGAGGATTACCAGTTCATCACGCCGCCGGAGACGTGGGACGAGTCGAGCACCACCGCCCACTGGCGGAACCGCCCCGACCCGGAGATGCCCTTCTTCGCCGTCTTCAACATCATGACGACGCATCAGAGCCGCATCCGCTTCGCCGAAGAGGACATCCCCGAACTGGCCCGGCTCGGTCCCGAGGAGCGGCACCATCCGGCGGCAATGGTCGTCCCCCCGTATTATCCCGACACCCCCGCCGTCCGGGAGGACCTGGCGCGGCTCTACGACCTCACCACGGCCATGGACTACCTGGTGGGCGACTTCCTCGCCGAGCTGGAAGAGGAGGGGCTGGCCGAGGACACCATCGTCTTCTTCTATTCCGACCACGGCACCGGCCTGCCGCGGCACAAGCGCTGGCTTTACGAGGGGGGCATCCACGTCCCTCTGATCGTCCACTTCCCGGAGAAGTACCGGCACCTCGCCCCGGCCGCACCCGGCGAGTCGGTCGACCGGCTGGTGAGCTTCGTGGATTTCGCCCCTACCGTCCTGAGCCTTGCCGGCGTCGAGGTGCCGGAGATCATCGAGGGGCGGGCCTTCCTCGGGCCGCAAGAGGGACTGCCGCAGCCGTACGTCTTCGCCTACGCCGACCGCGTCGACGAGGTCTACGACATGAGCCGGGCGGTCACCGACGGGCGGTACAAGCTGATCATCCACTTCATGCCCCACCGCCCCATGATGCCCCGGAGCACCTTCTCGGAGATCACTGCCACGCGGCAGGAGCTCCGCCGCCTCCGCGCCGCCGGCGAGCTCGAGGGCCCCGCCGCCGAGTTCACGGCCCCCACGAAGCCGCCCATCGAGTTTTTCGACCTCAGCCGCGATCCCCACGAGCTCGACAACCTTGCCGCGGGCGATGCACCGCCTCCTGCGTCCTTCGTCCGCCTCCGCGACGCCCTCTTCGATTGGATGCGCCAGACCAACGATCTGGGGCTGTTCCCCGAGCCGGAGATGTTCCGCCGCAGCGGCGACGACGCCCCCTACACCATGGCGCGGCAGCCCGGCGGCTTCGACGAGCGGCTTCTCGACGCTGCCCTGCCTCGCAGCGCGCTCGAGCCGCGCCTTGCCATGCTGCTCGACCACGACGCCGCGGTGCGCTTCTGGGCCGCCGTGGGGCTGCTCGCGGCGGGGGAGCGGGCATTGCCCTACCGCGAAGAGCTCGACGCGGCACTGGCCGATCCGGCTCCCGAGGTCCGTTTCACCGCCGCCGAGGCCCTCACGCGCCTCGGCGAGCCCGACGAGGCACTGACCGTCGTTGCCGCGGGCCTGGAAAGCGATAACCCCTACGTGCGGCTCTACGCCGCCGTGACCCTCTCCGCCTTGGGCGAACTGGCCGAGCCCGTCCTGCCCCAGATCCAAGAGGCGGTGACCCGCGAGCTCGCCGCCGAAGGCGACTATCCCCTGTTCATCCGCTGGGCCTTGGGCCACGTCCTCGACGAGCTCGGGCTCGACAGCTCCGCCGCCGCGCGCTTCCCTTGATCAGCCGCCGATCAAGGGATGCGCAGACCCTTGGGTAGCGACTCCCCGAAAGCCAGCCCTTGCTCCTCGGCGTCGAGCTGGCCCACCTCGGCGATGAGCGCGGCGAAGTGGGCGGGGGCCTCGCGGCGGGCCAGCCAGGCGAGCGCCCTCTCGCGGGTCCGCTCGTCGAGATCCCGGTAGCGGTCGCCGGTGCGGCGGGCCAACAGGAGCACGGCGAACGGGAGCAGCGGCTCGTCGAACTCGGACTTCAGCAGCGCGGCCAGCCAGCGGGCCGCGGTTTCGGCGGGCACGACCGTGTTCAGGGGACCGTAGACCGGCTGCCGCGCGCCGATCCGCCCCACGGCCCAGAGGATCGCCCCGCGAACCGGCTCCAACTTCGGCCGCCCGGCCAGGTCGAGGAGCATGGTTCCCAACTCGTGCTTGACGGGCACCGGCAGCAGCTCAAGGGAACCGAGGAGCCGCCACACCTCGGCCAGCTCGTGCGAGCCGAAGGCCATCTCGCCGCCGCGCCCTTTGCCCCTCGCCTGGCGGTGCAGTCCGCGGAGCGAGGCCAGCAGAGGGTCGGCCAGGGTTTGCTGCCAACCGGCTAAGAGGCCGCCGGCGATCCGCCGCCAGAGGATCCACCACTCGGCGCGGCACATGGGGGTGGGGTGGACCAGCTTCCCGTACAGCCGCCGCCAGGTCTGCGCCACCCGCCAGTCGTCCACCGCCAGCCCGTAGCCCGGGCGCAGGGCGAAGCCCACCAGGTTCAGCCAGCGGGCCTCGTGGACGGCGCTTTGGCGGCGGCCGGACTCCACGTCCATGAGCGCCTCCCAGATCCGCCGCAGCAGCGACGTAGGCCACTCCTGGCGGCTGCTTCCCAATGCCCGCGTCAGCGCCTTGGCCAACGACTCCGGACGCCCCCGCCCCCCGGGGGCGAAGGCCTCCCGGATCAGTGTCTCGGCGGCTTCCCATGTGGCCTCGTCGACCACCCCCTCGCGCTCCGCAGTCGTCTCCCGCGCGGCAATGTCCGTTTGCGTGGCCGAACGGACGTCGAACTGCAGGCGCCACGTCCGCCGCCCGGCCTTCTCGCTGAGCCAGAGATCGAGCGTTCCGATCTCCGTGAGCCGGGCGTGGAGGTCGACCCGTGCCAAGGGGGAATCGCTTCTCTTGCGGGTGCGGAGCACCGTCCGCAGCGGCGGCAGCGCGGTCATCTGCTCGCGGTCGAAGGGAATCAACTCGCCGGGACGGTCGGTGAGCCGCGTGCTCGAGACGAAGAGGGGGAACTCCACCGGCTCAGAGGTCACCAGGTCGAAAGCCCGCTCCGTCAGGTCGACCTCGCCCCCCGGTTCGACGCCTGCGGGCACGACGCAGAGGGCTGTGGGCTGGGGTTCGGCAGTGGCCGGGGCTGCGACCTCGCCCGGCGCCGCTTCGACCCCTATGTAATACGTCCGCGCCAGGCCGGCGGCGATCCGCACCCCCTCGCCGCGGCGGACCATCCCGTAGTAGGCCGCGCCGCGGGCCACCGCCAGGTCGAGCCGGTCGTGGTCCAGGACGATCGGCCGCCAGGCAGCTTCGCCCTCGCCGGCGAACCAGCGCGAAAGGGCCGTTACGAGGCGATCCCGCAGTTGGGGCGAGGCAAACACGCCGCCGTTGAAGAGGAGCACGTCGGGCCGCGCCGGGTCGATGCCTTCGGCAGGTGCCGCCTCGGCGTCGTCGAGGGCCACGTGGCGGTGCGCGGAGAGGAACGCCGCCAGGTGACGGGTAATCGCCGGGTCGGCTGCATAGGGCAGCCCGAACTCCTGAAAGCCGCTCTGGCGGCGGAGCGGCTTCTCGTCGAGTGCGATCCCAGGCAGGAAGCCCTCGACGATCAGGTCGCGGACCTCTCCGCGGCTCACCTCGACCTGCATGCCGCCGCCTACGAGCCGCGCCCCGCTCCCCGGAAGGTGGGCTCTGTAGCTCTCCGGGGCGTTCTCGCCGAGGAGGACCTCTTTGACGTGCCGGCAGCTACGGACGAGGACCGCCCACTGCCGCGGCTCGAGCCCCCCTTCGCCGACGAGGCGCTCTTCGATGTGGCGGGCCAAGGCCAGATCGAAGTTGTCGCCGCCGAGGATCAGATGATTGCCCACGGCCACGCGGTGGAACTGCACGCGATCGTCGTCCGTGCGGCGGACGCGGATCAGGGTGAAGTCGGAGGTGCCGCCGCCGACGTCGCAGACGAGTATCTTCTGCCCGGCCGTGACGCGTTCGCTCCAATCGTCGCGGTGCTTGTAGATCCAGGCATAGAAGGCCGCCTGCGGCTCCTCGATGAGGACGATGCGGGGGAGTCCTGCCTGGGCCGCCGCCTTGACGGTGAGCTCGCGGGCCACCTCGTCGAAGGAGGCGGGGAGGGTGAGGATGATGTCCTGCTCCGCCATGGGGTGTTCGGGGAACGCCGCGTCCCAAGCCGCCCGCACGTGGCCCAGATAGCGGGCGCTGACCTCGACCGGAGAGAGCCGCATGACGTCGGCCGCCCCCTGCCAGGGGAGGATGGCCGCGGTGCGGTCCACCCCGGTGTGACAAAGCCACGACTTCGCCGAGGCGATCAGCCGCCCGGGCACGAGGGTGCCCTGGTCGCGTGCCAAGAACCCCACCACGTAGCCCGGTGGCTCATCGTGGAAAGCGAGCTGCAGCATGCGGGGAGAGAACTCCCCCTCCGCCGGTTCATAATGGAACGAAGGCAGCGTCTCCCGGGCCTCGACCTGCCCGGCGGCCACCAGTTGCGGCACGGGGAAGGTCTCGATCCGCCAGGGCTGCCGCTGGCTGTCGACGAAGGTCACCGCCGAGTTCGTCGTTCCCAGGTCGAAGCCGATCACGAAGCGGCTCGGGGCCTCGCCGTTGGTTGCGATGTCTGCCACGCCAAGAGTCCGTCTACCAGAGGATTACCGATTGCACCGGCGGCTGGAGCGTGGCGTATGCCCAGACGCCAGCCACTCCCACCCATGGCACTCGGGGACGTGCCACTCCCAATCCAGTCACCGTCCACCAGCCACCAGCCGCTACCCCTCCCCCTCCTCGCGGACACTGAATTCCAGCTTCCACCGCTTGTCGGTCTGGGTCCCCGCGCACCAGAGCTCGAACATTCCCAGCTCCGTGATTCGGCTTTGGAAGCGCACCGGCACGTAGGGTTCCTCGATGTCCTCGTCGGCGGGCAACGTGGTCTCCATCGAGTCGGTCTCCTCCAGCTCGGCGCACGTGGGGAGCAGGTTGCCGGGACGATCCTGCTTGCGGGTCGGGGAGCTGAAGAAGCGGAAATGGGCAGGCTCGCCGACCACCAGCCCGATCTCCTGAGAAGGGACCTCCACTTCCGTTCCCTCTTCCATCCCGAAGGGAACGACGCACAGGGCGCGCAAGGGGCGGGGCGCTCCGGGAATGGCCAGCCCCGAGGTCTCGATGCCCACGTAGTAGGCCCGTGCGGTTCCGCCCCGGATCCGCACACCCCCGGCCTCCTTGGCCCAGGCGTAGTAGGCGGCCCCCCGGGCCACGGCATGGTCCAGATCGGCAGCCGGATCGAGAACGGCGGGAGCTTCTTCTCCGGAAAACCAACCGGCGAGCGTGGCCAGGAGCCGCTCGCGGAGCCGCGCCGCTTTGAAGACCCCCCCGTTGAAGAGGACATGGCTGGGGTAGACGGCCCCGCCGTCTTCGCCGTGCGCGGAGAGGAAGGTCGCCAGGTGACGGGTCACGGCCGTGTCGGACTCGAAGGGGAGGCCGATCTCCGCGAAGCCGCTGACCCGCCGCCGGACGGGCCGTTCACCCAAGGTGCACTGCGGAAAGAAACCCTCCAGGAGCAACTCGCCGACTGCCGCGCGGTCGACCTCCACGGAGACCGTACCCCCGACGAGTTTGCTCCCCCGGCCGAGCACGGAGATGGTGTGGGTTTCGGGGCCGTGGGCAGCGAAGAGCGCCTCTTTGGCCGCCCGGCACGAGTGCCACAGGGCCACGGACTGCCATGGATCCAGCGTCACGCCCTTTTCGGCGAAGAGGCCGGCCACGAAATGGGCCAGGGCCAAGTCCATGTTGTCGCCGCCCACGAGGAGGTGGTTCCCCACCGCCATGCGGTCGAGGACCAATTCGCCCCCTTCCTCGCCAACGCGGACGAGTGTCAGGTCGGTCGTTCCGCCGCCGACGTCGCAGACCAGCAGCGTGTTGTCCACGGTCAGGCGGCGCCGCCAACGGTCGCCCATCGCCGCCAGCCAGGCGTAGACGGCCGACTGGGGCTCCTCGATGAGGACGAGTCCCTCGGGCAGGCCGGCGGCGAGGGCGGCCTCGCGCGTCAGCTCGCGGGCGGCAGCATCGAAGGAGGCGGGGACGGTGAGCACGACCTTCTGACGGGCCAAGGGGGCATCCGGAAAGGCCGCCTCCCACGCCGCCACGAGATGCGCGAGGTAGTGCGTCGAGGCCGTCACCGGTGAGATCTTCGGTACCTCCGCCGGGGCGTTCCAAGGCAGGATCGGTTGATGGCGGTCGACCTTGCTGTAGCAGAGCCACGACTTGGCGGCGCCCACGGTGCGGTCCGGGACCTCGGCGCCTTGCCGGCGTGCGTATTCGCCCACGGCGAAGTCCCGACCCGCGGCCCACGGCAGGTCGAGGGCCCCGCCGCCGGTTTCGTGCGGGCTGGCCAGGTAAGTGAACGACGGCAGGCCGGTCCGCGCCTCGACGGTCCCCGCCGCCACCAACTGAGGGGCAGGGAGTAGCTCGATCCGAGGCGCCTCCTCGGTAAGCGGGGCGTAGGCCAACACGCAGTTCGTCGTCCCCAGATCGATGCCGATGACGTACTGGGATCCGGATTTCGTCATCCCTCGTTCCTCGAGCTGCCTCCGTTCATGGCAATTCCACCTCCGCCGGCGCCACGACGCGGGCCGCCGCCTCGCCACCGGTCCATTCGGGCACGTTGCACGCAGTGGCCTCCCAGCCGTGATGGACGATGCGGCCCCGGAAAGGGGGACTGCCGGCGACGTTACCCGTCAGGCGGAAGCGCCCCGGATCGAAGCCCCCGGGCACCTCGATCTCCTTGCCTTCTTCTCCGTCGACGAGCGGCCGCAGGGCAAAGAACCGCTCGACGACCGCCGCACAGCCGCGGTGGACGTCGCGGGCCGCGGCACCCACCTGGGCGTCCGCATAATCGTCCAGCGATTCGCGGAGGAAGTCGACGAAGCGGGCTTCGCGCTGGAGCGAGGCCAGCAGCGTCAGTGCCTCGCTCCGCGCCGGGGCCGCCGGCTTGGGCGGCGGTTTCGGCTTCGGGGCCGGTTTCGGCTCGGCCGGAGGGGCCTCGGGCCCGGCGATCAGCAGCGGCTCGATCTGCTCCGCCAGCGCCCGATTGAAGAGTATACGGAAGAAGGCGCGAAAGGCCAGCAGCAGTCGGTGCATGGCAGGACCTCGTTCTCCGTCTCGATCATGTGCGCCGCCGCCTCGTGCGAGCATTATACCGCCATACCGGTACTTCGGTCTACCGCTCCCCGAAACGGAGGGTGCTGGAATGCCTATCGGCTTGGACTGAGAATCGACCTTTCGATGAAGGTCGTGTCGATTTGCCCCTCGGCGAAAGCCGAATGCGAGAGTATTCTACGCTCTAAGGGGACGGTCGTCTTCACCCCTTCGATGGTCAGCTCGGCCAGGGCCCGCTGCATGGAGGCGATGGCCTCGGCGCGGGTGGGCTGGTGGACGATGAGCTTGGCGATCATCGAATCGTAATGCGGCGAGATGGTGTAGCCGGCATGGACGTGGGAGTCGAAGCGGACGCCAAAGCCCCCAGGAACGACGAGGTGTTCGATCTTGCCCGGGCTGGGCCGAAAGTTGTGCTCGGTGTCCTCGGCGTTGATGCGGCACTCGATCGCCGCGCCCTGGTGGTGGATGTCCTCCTGGCGGAAGGGGAGCCGTTCGCCCGCGGCAACCTGGAGCTGGGCCTTGATCAGATCGATGCCCGTGACCATCTCCGTCACGGGGTGCTCCACCTGGATGCGGGCGTTGAGCTCGATGAAATAGTAGTGCCCCTCGGTATCGACGATGAATTCGCAAGTGCCGGCGTTCGTGTAATTGGCGTTCTTCACCAGGCGTACGGCCGCCTCGCACATGGCCAGCCGCGTGGCCTCGGGGAGGTTGGGGGCGGGGCTCTCTTCGACGAGCTTCTGGTGCCGCCGCTGGACGGAGCAATCGCGTTCCCAGAGGTGGACGACGTTGCCGTGGTGATCGGCGATCACCTGCACCTCGACGTGCCGGGGCCGCTCGACGTATTTCTCGATGTACAGGTCGCCGTTGCCGAAGGCGGCCTCGGCCTCGGCCATCGCCTGCTGGAGCGCCGATTTGAGGGCCAGATCGTTCAGCGCGACGCGCATGCCACGTCCCCCGCCCCCTGCGGAGGCCTTGATGAGCACGGGGAAGCCGATCTTGTGGGCCACGGCGATGGCCTCGGCCTCGCTCTGTACCAGCCCCTCGCTCCCGGGAACCGTGGGCACGTCGGCCTCGCGGGCCAGCCGCCGGGCGGTGTTCTTGTCGCCCAGCATGGCCATGGCTTCGTGCGAAGGGCCGATGAACTCGATGTTGCAGCTCCGGCAGACCTCGGCGAAATGGGCATTCTCGGCGAGAAAACCGTAGCCGGGGTGGATGGCCTGCACGTTCCCTACCTCGGCGGCACTGATCACGCGGTCGATCTTCAGGTAGCTGTCCGCCGCCTTTGCCGGCCCCACGCAGTATCGCTCATCGGCCAGGTCCAGGTAGGTCGCCCCACGGTCGGCCTCGCTGAAGATGCCCACCACCTCGATGCCCAACTCGCGGCAGGCGCGGAAGATGCGCAGGGCGATCTCGCCGCGGTTGGCTACCAGAATGCGTTTGAACATGGTTTGCCGCTACAAGAGATGGGCGGCCGCGCCTCGAGCGGCTGCCTAGCCGAGTCCTGGAGCATCTACTGGTCGGGGTCGACCTTGAACAGGGGCTGGCCGTATTCCACCGGCTCGCCGTTTTCGACAAGCACCGCCGCCACCTTCCCGGAGACTTCGGCCGGTATCTCGTTGAAGACCTTCATCGCCTCCACAATGCACACCGTCGTCTCCGGTCCGACGTGGTCGCCCACCTTCACGAAGGGGGGCGATTCCGGGTCCGAAGCGGTATAGAAGGTCCCCACGATGGGGCTGCGGATCAGCACGGCGCGGTCGGCCGCCTCGGGAGCCGGGGTGACGACCGGTGGTTTCATGACCTCGGCCGCCGGGGCCGGAGGCGGTGCCGCTGCCGGCGGCACCGGCGCCGCCACCTCCCCGCCGCGCCGGAGCTGCACGCGCGTCTCACCCTGCTGCAGGTCGATCTGGCTGAGATCGAATTCCTTCATAAGCTCCACGAGGCGGCGGATCCGCCGTATGTCGAACACGTCCTGGTTGGACGAAGCGCCCATGCCGTAATCTCCAAGTCGCCTCGCGATCGAACTAGGATGGGACCCCACGCACCATAGGGCGGGGTGCGCCGTCACCTCTCGTGCCGACACCGGGTTCCCGCAGACGCCGCCGCGCTATCGCACCAGGGCGTCGTCCAACTCTTTGGGGACCGACGTGAGGACTTCGCACCCCTCACGGGTCACCAGCACGTCGTCTTCAATGCGGACCCCGCCCCACCCCGGAAGGTAGATGCCCGGTTCGACGGTCATCACCATCCCCGCTTTGAGCACCGTCGGCGAATCGGCCGACAGCCGCGGAGCCTCATGGACCATCAGGCCCAGACCGTGACCCAGACCGTGCCCGAAGCTCCGCCCGTACCCCGCCTCGGCAATGACCTGCCGCGCCGCCCGGTCGACCTCGCTCGCCGCAACGCCCGGCCGGATCGCGGCAATCGCCGCCTTCTGTGCCTTGAGCACAACTCTATACACCCGCTCGAGTTTGGGCGAGATTCTAGCCGTCACCAGAACACGCGTCAAGTCGCTCTTGTAGAGTCCCCCGTTGGCCCCCCAGTCGATGAGCACGAAATCCGCGGCTCCGATCGGCTGATCCGTGGCCTTCGCGTGGGGCAGTGCTGCGCGGGCACCGACGCCCACGATCGCGGGAAAACTGCACCCCACGGCCCCGAAAGACCTGATCTGCATCTCCAGCTCATCGGCCACGGCCTTCTCCGTCTTCTCCGGCCGAAGCAGGGCCCGTACCACGGCGAAGGCCTTTTCCGCGTACCAGACCGCTTGGCGGATGGCCGCCACTTCTTCGCGGTCCTTGACCTGCCGCAGGCGCTCCACCAGCCCACTGGTGGTCTCCAGCGTCACGCGGGGGAGTTCGGCGGCGATGCGGTCGCGCAGCGCCACGGTCATCGAGTCCCCCTCGATACCCAGCCGCTGCGTCCGGGAGGCCCCCACCGTTTTCACGATCGTCTTGAGCATCGACTGGCCCGGCGGGCGGACGTGCGCCTCGAGACCGGGACATTCCTCGGCGATTTGCGTGGCGTAGCGCGGGTCGCTGAGGATCACTTCACCATCCTGGCGCACGAGCAGATAGCTGTCGTCGCCGCTGAAGCCCGTCAGGTACGTGACGTTGGTGAAGTCCGTCACCAGAAGCGCCTCCGCCCCCGCCCGCCGCATGCCGCGGCGGAGACGGTCGCGCCGACCAAGGTAGCGGTCCATGATCGCCTCCTGCCAAGGGAAAAACCGCTATTGGAACGCCATGGCGGTCTACTGGCAAGGCAGGGCCCTAGCCGCGGCTCGTAGGGGCGATCGCCGAAGCGGCGACACATACTCCCCCGGCTCCCTGGGGAGATGCCACGGCTGCGGGGGCGTATTGTGCTTGCAGAGACCGTGCTGGCAGGTCTAGAATGGTCGGCGAAGCGGGAAGGCCCCGGGTCCACGCGGGCCGGCCCTTCCCGGGCAAGCCGCACACCGAATGGAGGATGACGCCGTGTCCCTAACCCAATCGGGCGATCATGCGAGGGGACGAAGGGAATTCCTCGCCATGCTCTCGGCGGCGGCAACCGCCGGCCTGATGGGCGGGGGTGCCTCGGGCGCCGCCGCGACCGGTGAGGAAGGGGGCGGCCCACTGCCGACGATCGCCCTGGGCCCCCACCGCGTCAGCCGGCTGATCGCCGGCTCGAATACCATCATGGGCTACTCCTACATGGGGCCGCACACGGACCGGCACATGCGGGAGTACTTCACCACGGAGCGAGCCGTCGGCTTCCTCGAAGACTGCGCCGCGGCGGGAATCACGGCCCACCAGTTCGGCTACTCGGATCAGTCGGTGGAATACCTGCGACGGCTCGAGGAGCGGGAATCGCCCCTGCGACTGATCGCCCTGCACTCCCAGCGTGACGGGCTCGACGAAGCGATCGAGGCAACGCGGCCCATCGCCGTCGCCCACCATGGCGGCGTCACCGACCGGTTGTTCGCCGAGGGCCATTCCCAGAGCGTACACGATTACGTCAAGGCGGTTCGAGACCGCGGCCTGTTGGCCGGCGTCTCCGCGCACAACCCAGACTGCGTCCGCCGGATCGCCGACGAGGGTTGGGACGTTGATTTCTTCATGGCGAGCTTCTATTTCCTCACGCGCCGAGTGGCCAACCGGCAGACGACCCTCCCCACGCTGGAGATCGATTACCCGTTTTTCCGCGACGACCCCCAGGTCATGGCAGCAGTCCTCCGGGAGGTGGAGCAGCCCTGCCTGGCCTTCAAGATCCTTGCCGGCGGACGGCTCTGCTCGAACCAGGAGAAGGTCCGCACGGCCTTCCGATTCGCTTTCGAGAACATCAAACCGAGCGACGGCGTGATCGTGGGGATGTTCCCCTGGTATTTCGACGAGGTGGGCGCCAACGCGCAGTACACCCGCGAGCTGGGCGCGCCGGCGGCCTGAGTTCCGGCGATCCCGCAACCGGTCCCACCTTCGGGGTGCGCCGCGCGAGAACCGCGGACACCGCCCCCTCCCCAATCATTCAGGAAAGGGCCCGAGATGAAACCCTCCCGTTTGACTCGGCGGCAGTTCGTAGCGGCAACGTCGGTCGGCACGGTGGCCACGGTCGCCGGGGCGACCGCGGCGAAGGCGAGCGTCCGCCGCGCCCCGAGCCCCCTGGCGGTCCACGGCGGCAAGCCGGTGCGAAGTGCGGGCTTTTCCCGTTGGCCCCTCTGGGATCGCCAGCACGACGAGGCGCAGGTCCTCGAGGTGCTCCGCAGCGGCGTCTGGTCGCGGTCCCACGTGGTCGCGGAGTTCGAGAAAAGATATGCGGAGCTGATCGGCACGAAGCGCTGCCTGGCCACCACCAACGGCACCATGGCGCTCGTTACGGCGCTCAACGCCCTCGAGATCGGCGTGGGCGACGAGGTCCTCGTGGGCCCCTACACGTTCGTCGCCACCCTCGACGCCATCTTCCTTGCCGGCGCCTTGCCCATCATGGTCGATACCGATCCGGAGACCTTCCAGGTCAATCCGGACCGCATGGAGGCCAAGATCACCCCCCGTACCCGCGCCATCCTGCCCGTGCACATCTACGGGCTGCCGGCCGACATGGACCGGATCAACGCCCTGGCCCGGAAGCACGATCTCCTCGTTGTGGAAGACGCCTGCCAGGCGTGGCTGGCGGAGTGGAAGGGGAAGAAGTGCGGCGCACTGGGCGATCTGGGCTGTTTCAGCTTCCAGAACTCCAAGCACCTCACCTGCGGCGAAGGGGGCGCCTTGCTGGGCGACGACGACAGGGTGATGAACCGCGCCTTCTCATACCACGACTTCGGCCGCCCCTACCAGGAAACCGAGCGATGGCCGTCGGGGAACGTCCGCCTGGGGACCAAGTGCCGCATGGCGGAGTTCCAGGCGGCCATCCTCCTGGCCCAGATGACGCGTCTCGAGGAGCAGACCCGGCGCCGCTGGGAAAATGCCAATTACCTGACCTCGAAACTCCAGGGGATCCCCGGAATCACGCCCCACAAGCTGTACGACGGCGTCACCCGCGCCGCCTACCACATCTACCCGCTGCGTTATCATGAGGACGAGTTCGGCGGGGTGTCGCGGGCCAGATTCCTGGAAGCGCTGCGGGCCGAGGGCATCCCCTGCTCCGGAGGCTACGGCCGCCTGAACCGGGAACCCTTCTTCGAGAACACGCTGAACTCGCGCAACTTCCAGCGGATGTATTCGCGCGCGCAGCTCGATCACTGCCGGGAAATGAACGAGTGCCCCGATAACGACGCGCTCTGCGAACAGGCCGTCTGTCTCTTCCAGAATCTGCTCCTGGGCACCCGGGAGGACATGGACGACATCGCCGACGCCGTGGTCAAGGTCTACGAGCATCGGGAACAGTTAGCCTGACGCCGGGTCGGCTCCGGCCACCTGATGCCTCGGCCCGGTTCGCGGGCAAGTCGCGTGCGGCCGCGTCCGGGGGAGCGGCAGGGTCCCTCGTCCGGGAAATCCTCGCGGCCGTTACGGATTCGGCGCCTCGGCCTCCGCACTTTGCTTGGCGGCGTCCTCACTCGTCTTGGCGGCAGCGTCACCCCCGGACTTGAGATTGAAGTCCACCAGCGTTTCGGGGATATCGACTCCGCCAACGTCCTTGAGGACCTGCATCATCGGCGGCAGCGTGCGGGCCATGTTGTGGAGGAAGCTCGCCGTGCTGCTGTTGCCGTTGGTCCCGGCGGCGTCCCAGACGACGACCTTATCGAAGCGGATGTTCGAAATCGCCTTGGCCGAGGCGTCGACCAGGTGATCGAAGTGTTCCAGCAGCAGCATCTTGAAGGCCGGTTCGGCGCCCCCGCAGGCATCGATGATCCGCTGCAGGCCGTCGCCCTTCTTGGCGAGAACCTCGTACTGGCCGCGGGCCTCGGCATCGAGACGGGCGAAGATGGCCTGGGCCTCGCCCTCGGCCTCGATGCGGCATTTGGCGGCCTCCGCCTCGGCCTCGACCTCGATCTTGGCCCGTTCGGCCTTGGCGGGGGCTTCCAGCTCGGCGCGGCGTTCGGCCTCGATCCGTTGGGCCTCGGCCACGGCGGCCCGCGTCTGGGCCAGGTGCCCCGCCTCGAGCACGGAGGCCTCGGCCTGGGCCTTGCGCGTCTCGCCCACCTCGAAGGCCTCGGCGCGCTTCACCTGAAGCGTAGCCTGCGAAGCGGCGATGTCGCCCTGGGCGGTGTTTTCCCCCTCGATGGCCCGAGCTTCGGCATCGGCCATCTGCACGCGGGTATCGCGCTCGGACTCCTTCACCTGGGCGTCGCGGACCAGGGCGGCGCGCTCCTCGGCCACTTTCTGATCGCGGTCCATCTCTGCCACCCGGATCGCCTGGTCGCGCTGCGCCTCGCGGGTGCCGATCTCGCGGACCTTGTTGGCATTGGCCACGCTGACGTACTTCTCGCGCTCCGCCTCGGCGACGGCGATCTCGCCCATCTTCTCGTTCTCGGCCACGTCGCCGCGGGCCTTCTGGATGGCCTGCGAGGCCGCCTTCTGCCCGATGGCCTCGATGTAGCCCGACTCGTCGGTGATGTCCGTGATGTTCACGTTGATCAGCACCAGGCCGATCTTCCGCAGCTCCGGCTCCAGCGAGGACTGGATGTTGGAGAGGAAGAGGTCGCGGTCGCGGTTGATATCCTCGATGTTCATCGAAGCGATCACCTGGCGGAGCTGGCCGAAGATGATGTCCTCGGCCTGCTTGCGGATCTCCGCTCCGGACAGCCCCAATAGGCGAATAGCCCCATTCTGCATCAGCTCCGTGGTGGTCCCCACGGCCACCGTAAAGACACTGGGGACGTTGACGCGGATATTCTCCATCGAGAGCGCCCCGCGCAGGGGAATCTCGATCTGCATCGGCTCCAGGCTCAGCCAGGAGTAGTCCTGGATCAACGGCCAAACGAACCGGGCCCCCCCGTGGACGCACTCGGCCGCGTCGGACTTCCGCGTCTTCCCGAAGACGACGAGCACCCGGTTGCTCGGACAGCGCTTGTACTGCTGGGCAACGAACAGCACGGTCCCCAGGACCACGATCACCACCAGCACGAGCCCCACGGCCATCCAGAACTGGAACGCCGAGAGGCCCGGCACCAGAGCAAGATTTGCAACGACACTCATACCTCGTTCCTTTCGCGCGCTTCGATCGGTTCCACGGCGACGGTGGAGGGGGTGACCACGTCGACCACCATAACTTTAGCTCCCGGAACAAGCCGGGCGCCGTCCGTCACCGCATCGAACTCCATGGTCCGGTTCTGCAGGTTCATCTGGATCTTCCCGGAGCCGTCCCGTCTGGCGGGGATGCTCACGTAGACCGTACCGTGCCGCCCGACGGTCCGCTCGATCCGCGCCGTGCCGTCGGATTTCAACGAGCATACCCCTCGCATGAGCCAGTAGACTGCCACAAGGGCCAGCGCCCCGCTGCCGGTGGCCACGAGGAGAGTCGCCGCCGGTGAGGCGCCGATCGAATCCGCGGCCAGCCCGCCGATGCCGAAGAAGGCCAGGGCGGCTACCACGGTTCGAAACGAGAGGATCCGGAAGATCGCCCCTGGATCCCCCTGGGCTCCCGCCAAGCCGTCTCCCGAAAAGACCGAGTCGGGCTCGCCGTCCAGATCGCCCGGCAAGTCGACCCCCAGGGCGTCGCCGCCGAGTCCGATGAGCGTCATCACGAACTGGGCGACCAGAACGGTGCCCCCCACAACCGCGCAAATCAGGAATATGGTCGTCATCGCTTCACCTTCCACGAAACCCCGCCGGCTCGGCACGCGCCGAACCGGGCGAAGCCCCCACTGCCAACGGGGATTGCGGTCTCGGGCCCCATATGCTCGTCCAAGGGAGGATTCGACACACCGCGATCAATCTTGCGCTCCAACGCCGCCGCAACTTCAACAGCCCGCCGGCTAAGGATCAACGCTGCCGAATCCCGCCCCCCAACGGAGCGACAACCATCTATCATGGGAAGTCTCCACCAATATGTCAAATCGACCGGGCGGCGTAACCGTTCACGCGCCGGCCGGGGACGGGTCCATTTTTCGGCCAATAGACCCTGCCTTTAGCGACCGCCGACGCCCGAAAAATGGACCCGTCCCCCTACCGTGCCGCGGCGACCGGGCGAAGGGGACAGTCCCATTTTCGCGGCCGAATCGCGTTGTCCACGAGGAATACTCTCTAGGCCGCGAAAACCGGGACGGTCCCCCGTGAACGGTTACCGGGCGGCTCGCTGCGTATCCGCGCATCGCTGGACCGCCAATCGTCTCTCAGGGCGGTCGACCAGCGGCTGGGCCACGGCGCGGAAACGGCGGCGAACCGGAGAAGTCGGCCTCCGATGCCCGCCTCACCGGGCTCCCGTGGGCGCGGGAGGGGGGGATTGTTATCTTAAGAGGCGGTCGGGGCGGCAGGTGGCGGTTTCCCGATTCGGGGCGAAACTCAACGCAGGGAGAAGCGACGATGATCGAACTGGGCATGCATACCGACAATTGGCGGACGCTCAGCGGGAATTTCCAGGCGGCCGTCGATTCCGCACTCCAGAACGCCCTGAAACACATCGAATTCGGCGTCATCTACGGCCAGTACTTCGTCCACGGACTGGGCTACGACCCGTCCGTCTCTCTCTTCTCCAACCCCCGCCGGCTCCGCCGCCTTCTCGACGAAAAAGGCCTGAACGTCTCGCAGATCGACGCCGCCTTCCCGATGATGGGGCCGGAAGGGTCGAGCTGGGCGGTCCCCTACGTGCAGCAGGCCATCCGCTTCGCCGCCGAAATCGGTTGCCCCATCGTGGACACCACCGACGGAGCCATGAAGACCGAAGGCTACTCCGACGAGGAGGTCTTTCGGATCACTGTGGACAACTACCGCCAGTGCCTCGCCTGGGCCGAAGACTACGATGTGATTGTCAACGTCGAGACCCACGGCCCCTACACCACCAACGGCGATTTCCTCGAACGCCTCTTTGCCCACTTCGAATCTCCCCACCTGCGATTCAACTTCGACACCGGCAACACGTTCATCTCGGGCAACGACCCGCTCGAGTATCTCAAGCGCTTCCGCAAGTACCTCTCCCATGCCCATATCAAGGACGTCAGCCCCCAGCTCGCCGCCGCCGTCCGCGGCGAGGAGACGGGTATCGCCACCAGCGAGGTGCCCATCGGTGGGGGCGTAAACGCCGAGAACATCCGCCAGTGCATCGAGTATCTCAAGGTTACCGACTGGGACGGCGTTCTATCCATCGAGTGCTACGGCGCCGACGAGAACATCCGCCAGAGCGTCCGCTTTCTCCGCGAACTGATCGCCTGACTGCCCCAAGCGCAACGCGCCGAGGGCGGAGAGACAAGGCGGAAGAGCGGTGACGATGGCCGCGCCCCCTTTCCCTTCACCGTTTCGATGAACCGATCAACCTCACCCGCCCCCCTCGTCCACCTGGCGGCCGAAGACAACGTGGGAGTGGCCGTGCGGGCCCTCGCGCCCGGTGAGAAGCTAAAGGTCGGCCGAACCGCGGTTACGGCGGTCGAGCCGATCCCCAGCGGCCACAAGATCGCGCTGCGGCCTATTGCGGCCGGGGAGAAGGTCCTCAAGCACGCCGCCGCGATCGGATCGGCCACCCGGGCGATCGCGCCCGGCGAGCACGTTCACGTTCACAACCTGGGCAGCGACTACCTGCCGACGCGTCTCCGCCCCACCACCGATCGCAACATGCTCGGCGAGAAGGAGGAAGGTGCAGGACCATGTCGATGACCGTCTCATCCCCCCATCCGGGTTTCCTCCCACGCTTCCTCCCGGCTGGTGGTTTCTTGCCCTCGATCGTGATGGCGACCGCCTTCTTTGTCAGTGGGGCTTGCAAATAAGAGCGGAACTGTTGAAATGGGGTTTCAATGGCGTTGTCCTGGACTATCCCGAGGGCGTGCGTGGGGCGCGGATGCAGGTGCATTCAGCCCCACCCCCTTGGAAGGGTGGCCGTCGCTTGGCGAACCCCCGCGAGAGGGGGGCAACGTTGAGTTCGAGCGATTCTGCCACGGCCCTTCAATTCGGCCGTGTCTCTTTCCGAGAGGGCCGAGGTGACCAGTACCGTCGTTCAACAATACGAATCCCTGCTCGCTCGTGCCGGCGAATACCGCCGCCAGCGTGCCCTCTCCGAGAAGATCGTCGTCCAGGTCGGCTCAGCCACCTGCGAGCACGCCGCCGGCTCGCGGACGGTCTTCGAGGAGTTCCGCAAGCACATCGCCGCCTCCGGGCGGGAAGATATCGTCCTTCACCAGACCGGCTGCACGGGGCGCTGCAGCCGGGAGCCGATCGTCTCCGTCTTCATGCCGGGGAAGATGCCGGTGAAGTATGAACTGGTCGATCGCGAGCTGGTGCACCCGATCTTTACGCGCCACGTCCTGGCGGGGGAACCGCTTCTGGACCATGTGCTCGATGGTCCGATCGAGGGGGTCGCCCGCTACGAGCTTCTCTCCTGTGGAAGCCACCGCTGTGGCTGGGCCGACCCGGAGCCGTTCCGCCAGGTACTCAAAGAGAAGCTCCGCGAGAGGGGGGTCTCGCCGGGGGATGTCCGCGTTACGCCGGCAAGCTGCTTCGGCGCCTGCGGCATGGCGGAGATGGGCCGTACGGCCCACCTGCTGGTTCGCCCCGACAAAGTCCTGTATCGCATCACCGACCGCGCGGACTTGGACGAAATCCTCGATGAGCACGTGGAGAAGGGGAGGATTGTCGATCGGCTCAAGGTGGCCGAGAAGACCGTGGGCCGGAAATTCTTCGAGCTCTACGGCGACGTGGCCTTCTTCAACCGTCAGACGCGGGTAGCCCTGCGTCACAACGGCGTCCTCGACCCGACAAGCATCGAAGAATACTTTCATTTCCGCGGCTTCCAGGCGTTGGCTCACGTGCTGGAGAAGAACGATCCCAAGTGGGTCATCGACGAGATCACCCGCTCTCGCCTCCGCGGACGAGGCGGCGGGGGATATCCGACGGGCACCAAATGGTCCATGGCGGCTGCCGCGCCGGAGAAGACCCGGTACATCATCTGCAACGCCGACGAAGGAGATCCCGGCGCCTTCATGGACCGGAGCATGCTCGAGTCGGATCCCTTGAACGTCATCGAGGGGATGATCATCGGCGGCTTTGCGATCGGCGCCCGGCGGGGCTTCTTCTATATCCGTGCCGAGTATCCTTTGGCCATCGAGCGGATTGGCCGAGCCATCGAGGCATGCCGTGAATGGGGGTTGCTGGGTAAGAACATCCTCGGCTCCGGGTTCGATTTCGACCTGGAGATCCGCCTCGGGGCGGGGGCCTTCGTGTGCGGCGAGGAGACGGCGCTGATTCACTCCATCGAGGGCGAGCGCGGCCAGCCGCGAGTACGCCCCCCCTACCCGACCGAGGTCGGCCTCTGGGGCAAGCCCACCGTGATCAACAACGTGGAGACCTTCGCCAACGCCACCGCCGTGATCAACTACGGCGCCGGCTGGTTCAGCCGCCTGGGGAGCGAACGGAGCGGGGGGACGAAGGTCTTCGCCTTGGCCGGCAAGATCCGACACACCGGGCTCATCGAGGTGCCCATCGGCACCACGCTGCGGGAGGTGATCTACGAGATCGGCGGGGGAATGGCCGACGGCAAGCAGCTCAAGGCAGTGCAGACAGGGGGCCCGGCGGGCGGCTGCATCCCCGCCGCCTGGCTCGACACCTCCATCGACTTCGACACCCTGGCCCAAGCCGGCTCCATCATGGGCAGCGGGGGCATGATCGCCTTGGACGAAGACGACTGCATGGTGGACATCGCCAAGTTCTTCATCACCTTCTCCGAGGACGAGTCGTGCGGCAAATGCACTCCCTGCCGGGAGGGAACTACGCGGATGCTGGAGATGCTCGAACGGATCACGGGGGGGCAGGGCACCGAGGAGGACCTCGATCGACTGGAGAGGCTGGCCCGCCTGGTGAAGAACGCCTCCCTCTGCGGGCTGGGGCGTGCGGCGCCCAATCCCGTGCTGAGCACGCTGGAGCACTTCCGGGAGGAATTCCGGGCACACGTCGTCGACAAGCGGTGTCCCTCGCGAAAGTGCGTGGCCCTGATCCACTACGAGATCAGCGAAGAGAAGTGCGTCGGCTGCACCGTCTGCGCGAAGAACTGCCCGGTGGACTGCATCGACGGCAACCGCCGCGAGGTCCACGTCATCGACCAGGACCGCTGCATCAAGTGCGGCCGCTGCTTCGAGGTCTGCCGCTTCGACGCGGTGCTGCGGACTTGAGGAGGACTCCCTCGAAACGAATCATTCGGGCATTGCCGGCATTTCCAGGATCGAAGGTCGCCGTGGGGCCGCCGGCCACTCACGTGGTTGGCCTGCATGGCATTTGCGAGGCTTGTCCCCATTTTGCTTCCTGGATCAACAACCTGAAACGGCTTGCCAGGCGAGGCCAAGGAATGATCGGATAACAAGATCGGCAGCAGACACCCGCTCTCGAATAACTCAAGATGTCCCAGAAACAACAAGTGCGCGTCACGATCGACGAAACCGAGCTCACCGTCCCCGCCGGCACCACGATCATGGAGGCCGCCGAGCAGCTCGGTATCTACATCCCCCGCCTCTGCTACCACCCCGACCTGAGCCTAGCCGGCTCCTGCCGGGTCTGCATCGTCGACGTCAAGGGCATGGGCCACTTCATGGCCTCGTGCAGCCAGGCGGTCTGGGAGGGGATGGAGGTGCAGACGACCTCCCCGGTAATCCGCCAGGCGCGGCGCGACGTCGTCGAGCTGATCCTGGACAACCACCCCAAGGACTGCCAGACCTGCGAGCGCGACGGCAACTGCGAGCTGCAGAACATGGCCTACACGATGGGCGTCCGCGAGCGGCTCTTCGAGGGCCGCCGCAAGCAGTTCCCCCTCGAGGACTCGAGCGCCTCGGTCGTCCGCAACGCGGAGAAGTGCATCCTCTGCGGGCGGTGCGTCCGCGTCTGCGCCGAGGTGCAGGGGGTCTACAACTTGAGCCAGCACGGCCGCGGCTTCACGACCGTGGTGGGGCCGGCCGCTCTGTCGCCGATGGACGAATCGGTCTGCATCCAGTGCGGGCAGTGCATCAACGTCTGCCCCACGGCCGCCTTCCTGGAAAAGAGCAGCACGGAACGCATCTGGCAGGCCCTGGCGGACCCCGCCCTGCACGTCGTCGTGCAGACGGCCCCCTCGATCCGCGCGGCCATCGGCGAAGGCTTCGGCCTGGCGCCGGGAACGCCCGCCACGGGTAAGATGGTCACCGCCCTGCGCCGCCTGGGTTTCGACGCCGTCTTCGACACCGACCTCGGCGCCGACCTGACCATCGTCGAGGAGGCGCACGAATTTCTGGCTCGGCTCAAGGAGGGGCCGCTGCCGATGATCACCTCCTGCTCTCCCGGATGGATCAACTTTCTGGAGAAGTTCTACCCCGATCTGGTCCCCCACGCCTCCACCTGCAAGTCGCCGATGAGCATGCTCTCGGTGCTCGCCAAAACCTATTACGCCCGGCAAAAGGGGATCGACCCCAAGCGCGTCTTCATGGTCGCCGTCATGCCCTGCGTGGCCAAGAAGTACGAGGCCGCCCGCCAGGAGCACGTGGACGAGACCGGCATCCCTTACACCGACGCCGTGCTCACCACCCGCGAGCTGACCTGGATGATCCAGTGCTACGGCGTCGGCTTCCGCGCCTTGCCCGACGGGGAGTTCGACTCGCCGCTGGGGACGGCCAGCGGGGCCGGCGACATCTTCGGCACCACGGGAGGCGTCATGGAGGCTACGCTGCGGGCTGCCAGCCGCCTGATCACCGGCAAGCCCGGCCCCCGAATCGAGTTCACTGAGGTCCGCGCCGTGGAAGGGCTTCGCGAGACCTACGTGGCCATCGGCGAGCACAACGTCCACGTGGGCGTGGCCAACGGCCTGACAAACGCCAAGGTCCTCCTCGACCAGGTGGCCTCGGGCGCAAAGAAATACCACGTCATCGAGGTCATGGCGTGCCCGGGCGGCTGCGTCGGCGGCGGCGGCCAGCCCTACCCGCCGCGGGGCGTGAAGGTCCTCGATCCCGACTTGCTCCGCAAGCGGGGGGGCGCTCTCTACCAGATCGACGAGGGCAAGACCCTCCGCGAATCCTACGAGAACCCCGCCATCGCCGAGCTCTACGAGAACTTCCTCGGCGAGCCCGGCTCGGAAAAGGCCCACCAACTCCTGCACACCCGCTACCAGGCCAAACTGCCGCGAGGTATTCGATGAGCTGTCACAGCACCGACAACTGGCACGAGGTCGAGGGGCAAAGCCGAGAGATCCTCGGCGAAGAGCTGGCCGCTTTCATCGGCGGATGCCGCACCGGCGACGAGCCCGCCAGTCACCTGATCGCCGTCCTCCACAAGGTCCAGGGCCACTTCGGCTACCTGGGCGCCGCCCACCTCGACGCCGTGGCCCAACTCCTCCAGGTCCCCGCCGCCAAGGTCGCCGGGGTGGCCAGCTTCTACCACTACTACCGCCTCCAGCCTCGGGGGCGGTTCCTCATCAACGTTTGCCTGGGAACGGCCTGTTACGTCAAGGGGGCCGACCGCGTGGCCCAGAAGCTCCGCGACGAGCTGGGGATCACCTTCGGCGAGACGAGCACCGACGGCGTCTTCTCGCTGGAGGCCTCGCGGTGCATCGGCGCCTGCGGGCTGGCTCCCGTAATGACCGTAGACGACGACGTCCATGCCCAGGTGACGCCCGACCGCGTCCCCGTCATCCTCGAGCAGTACCTTCAGCAGACCCGCCGCGAGACGGAACGCTCCTAGAAGACGACGGCAGGCGATAGCCCGCCGGGCAGCCCCCCATCCTGTTTCCTTTCCATTCGCGCCGCATCGCTCCCTCCATCGCGCCCTTTGCTCTCGTTTCCCCTCAGATCCAAGGGACGGCCGAGGTACTCGATATCGAGCCAGCTCGGGGGCCGGGAGTGGCTTCTGCGAAGGGGCAGCCGTTTTCGGAATCCTGGCTGCCGTCGGCCCTCCGGCGCGGCGGAAACGCTCTCCGTGTCGCACCGCACCTCCCCCAAAACAACCGCAGACTAATCCGACCAGGGTGCCGCAGAACCACTCCTACGGGTGATACGCACGGAAGTATTACCCATCCTTTACGCGGCGCAAACAGAGTGGGCGCTGGTCGGGAGCCGAGGAGTCGTATAATCCGAGAGCCGGCACACGGGGACGCGCGCAGCGTGTCCCGGACGGTGTGCTGCTGCTCTCCTGAACCGACTCGCACCACAGGTACCTTGATGATCGCCAACCACCACGAGCTACCGGTCGTCCCTTCCGCGCCTGCCGCTGAGGCTTCCGCTGCCCCGCACCCGTTGGGCTCGCAGGCCAAGGTCCTGCTCAGCAGCGTCTTCGGCCCCTACGCGCAGGACGACGAGTACGGCGGCCGGGCGATGAACCCCATGGAGCTGTACCACAACCAGGTCACCCGCGTGCAGGGCCCCTTCTCCTTGCGGATGTTCCACCGCAGCTGGGGCCTGATGCTCATCCAGGCAAACATCGCCGCCCCCTGTGTGCTGCTCGACTTCCCCACGATGGACCGCTTCATCCAGGAGATCCGCGACAACGACTACGACGTGGTAGGCATCAGCTCCATCATCCCCAACGTCGGCAAGGTGCGGAAGATGTGCGCCCTGGTCCGCCGCTACCTGCCGCGGGCCAAGATCGTCATCGGCGGGCACGTCGCTAACTTGCCCGACATCCACGAGCAGGTCGACGCCGATTTCGTCGTCAAGGGTGAAGGGGTCCGCTGGTTCCGCCGGTACTTGGGCGAGGAGACGAAGCAGCCGGTCCGCCATCCGGCGATCATCTCCGGCCACGGCACCCGCAATTCGGGCATCACTTGCCCCGAAAAACCCGGCGACGTGGCCGCGACCGTGATCCCCTCGGTCGGCTGCCCCTTGGGGTGCGATTTCTGCTCCACCTCGGCCATGTTCGGCGGCAAGGGAAAGTTCGTGGACTTCTATTCCAGCGGCGACGAGCTCTTCGAGATCATGGAGCAGCTCGCAGCGCGGATGCAGGTCCGCTCCTTCTTCATGATGGACGAGAACTTCCTCCTGCACCGCAAGCGGGCCCTACGGCTGATGGAGCTCATGGAGCGGGAGAACAAGCCCTGGTCGTTATACGTCTTCAGCTCCGCGAACGTGCTCACCTCGTACAGCGTCGACGAGTTGGTCCGCTTGGGCGTATCCTGGGTCTGGATGGGCCTGGAAGGAGAGAACAGCCAGTACCGCAAGCTCCACGGCATCGACGTGCCGGCGCTGGTCCGGAAACTCCAGTCGCACGGCATCCGCGTCCTCGGCTCCTCGATCATCGCTCTGGACGAGCACACCCCGGAAAACATCGATCGGGTGATCGACTACGCCGCGGCCTACGACACGGACTTCCACCAGTTCATGCTCTACACACCGATTCCCGGCACCCCCCTCTATGCCCGGCTCTCGGCCGAAGGGCGGATGAAAGATCCCGCCGAATTCGAGCACGGCGACATCCACGGCCAAGAGTACCTCAACTACCGCCACCCGCACATCCCTCCCAAGGCCGAGGCGGAGATGATGGTCCGCGCCTTCACCCGGGACTTCGAAGTCAACGGGCCCAGCGTGATGCGGATCGTGCGAACCACGCTGGCCGGCTGGAAGCGTTACAAAAACCACCCCGACGCGCGGATCCGCGACCGCTTCGCCTGGGAGGCCCGCGACCTTCCCGTGCAGTTCTCCGCCCTCCTGGGTGCCGCGCGGCGGTATTACCGGAAGAACCCGGCGATGCACGAGAAGATCGCCCGCATCCTCGCCGACCTGCACGCCGAGTTCGGACTCAAGTCGCGACTGGCCTCGGGGGTCGGCGGGCTTTATGTGCTGCGGAAGATCCGCCAGGAAGAGCGGCGGCTGGCCCAGGGATGGACCTACGAGCCGCCCACCTTCTACGAGCGCAATGCCGCCTGCGACGACCACCCCGAGGCCGCCCTCTGCCACTCCGTCACGACGCACCGTCCCGCTGCGGTGGCCGAGCACCCCGACGCCACCTCGGCGGCGGGACAGCCGATCTCCGTCGGCTAGGCGCCCGGCTGCAAGGGACGGTAGGGCCGGCCGGGAATGAGCCGTTCGCCGTCCGAAAACCCCTCGGGCCGCGGCGCCAACCGCTCGATGAGCCGGCCTCGCCAGAGCTCGAGCGCGTCCTTATGGCCCGGGTCCCGGGAAAGGTCGCGCTCTTCGCGGGGGTCGTCGTTGAGATCGAAGAGCTGTTCGCTCCCGTCCGCGGGCCGCCAGATGTACTTGATTCGCCCGTCGGTCAGCGAGTGAAAGCCCTGGGCATCGCTATAGATGGGGGAATGTTCCAGGTGCAGCCAGGGGCGGACCGACGGCTCGTCTCCCCGCAGCAGCGGCACCAGGCTGACGCCATCCACCGGCGGGCAGGCGATTCCGGCAAGCTCGGCAAGCGTCGGCATGACGTCCTCCAGGCAGACCGGCCGGTACGACCGCAGACCGCGGCGGAAGCCCCAGTCCGCCGAGCCGCCGACGATGAAAGGCACGTTCGCCGACCCTTCATAAGGTTCGCACTTGCGGAAGTAACCGTGGTCGCCCAGCATCTCGCCGTGGTCGGAGGTCACGAGGATCACCCAGCGCCGCCCCGCCCGTTCGCTGCGGTCTTGGAAGGCCGCGATCAGCGGGGCGATCGCCTCGTCCAGGTGTTCGATCAAACCAAAATAGCCGGCCTGGGCCCGCTGGAGCGTCTCCCCTTCCAGCAGGACGCGGCTGCCGCCGTGGCTCCCCTCGGGGGTCAGCTCGTCCCAGTGGACCCACTCGCCCCGCGCCGGCTGCGGCAGCTCCATGGACCAATAGGTATCAAAGTGGCGCTGCGGCGGGAAGAGGGGCGGGTGGGGGGCGTAGAACGAGGCGGTCAGAAAAAGCGGCCGGTCGGTCGGGGCCTCGTCGACGAACCGATGGGCCTTGCGGACAATCCAGGAGGTCGGATGCCAGTCGTCGTCCAACGGCCAGGGCCCGGCTTGCCAATGGTTGTAGGTCAACCCCATGGCAGTCACCATCGCCCGGATGCCGTCCCGGTGCAGGGCCTTGCCCAGCGGCGTCTGTGGGGGCAGCACCCCCTTGAGGAAGTCGACGTAGTCGTCGTCCTCCACGTACGTCGAGCCCCGGATGGCCACCTCGTATCCCAAGGCCTCGGGACCATCGGCCTGGTGCATCGATCGGCCCACCAAGGCCGTCAGGTAGCCGGCGTCGCGGAAAACCTGGGGCATCGTGGGGGGCGTCACCGGCCTCTGCCGAAAGCCAACCACGCCGCTCGTCTGCGGGTGAAGCCCTGTGAGCATCGCATACCGCGCCGGGATGCACGAGGGCACCGTGGCGTAGGCTCGCCGGAACAGCGCGCCCCCGCGGGCCAGCTCGTCCATCTGGGGCGTGCGGACGGCCGGATGGTCCAGGATCGAGAGGCAGTCGCCCCGCATCTGATCCGGCATGATCACCAGGATGTCGGGCGGAGCCGGCAACACGTCGGCCGAAGCCCGCCCCATCCCGCACGTGAAGAGCAACAGCACCAACGAGCTGAAGCGGAGGGCGTTCATGGGTCTTCTCCGTGTAGGGTCCTCTGGGACACGACGGGAGGTAACCGTTCACGGCCGGGCGGGAACTGGTCCATTTTTCGGCCAATAGCCCCTGTCTTTAGCGACCGCCGATACCCGAAAAATGGACCTGTCCCCTTACCCTGCCGCGGCGTGCCTGGCGAAGGGGACAGTCGTCACACCTCCACCAGTCCCAGTCCCCGGTAGGCCGACTCGACGATGTGGGCATCGATGGTCTCCCGGTTCTCGCCCGCCGCCGCCAACAGCGCCAAGTCGGCCAACAGGCTGACCCGCCGCGGGACGCCCCCTGCCAACTCGTGCAGGCGAGTGGCCGCCGCCCCGTCGAAGAGCGGCTCCCCCCGCCCCACCGCCGCCAGGGAGGCGGCCAGGTAGGCCGCAGTGTCGCTCTGATCCCACGGTTCCAGGTCGATCCGCAGCTCGGCCAGCTCCAGAAACCGCGGGTCGAGCAGGGCGATCGACTCCGAGCGGGCGGCCAGGACGATGGTCAGCCGCGAATCGGGGGAGAGATCCGACTCGGCCAGACGCATCAGGGCCGCGGTCGTGGCCTTCTCGCCACAATGGGCGTCGTCGACCAAGAGAACGGTCGCCCGTTGCTCGTAGCGAAACTGCTTGATGCGGTCCTCGACGAGACGCCAGAGCACGTGCGACCGCGCACCGCCATCGGGGTTGAGCTCCCATCCGACGCCTACAGCGGCCAGCATATCCTCCAGATCGACCCCGTCGAGGTCCGTCCGGGCGACCGCTGCCCCCTGGCGGCGGAGCTGCGCCGCGAAACACTCCAGCACGAGCGACTTGCCGCTGCCCGCCGGTCCGAGCAGGACCCCCAACCGCCGCCGCTGCTCGACAAGAAAATGGAGCCGGGCCAGCGCCTCCTCGTGGATGGGACTCTGGAAAAAGAAACGAGCATCGAGCGAAACACGGAAAGGGCTTTCGCAGAGCCCCCACGGATTGGGATACATGACTCGCCCCCCAGCGGTCGATATTGTCGAGCCCTCGCGCACCCGGGGTCTCGGGAAAGGGCCGCAGAAAGCAGAGAAAGTGGATAACACAGGGAGGGATGAAGCCCCTGTGCTCGGGCCTGACTTTCCTCTTCTTCCTCCTTCCGATAAAACGAGTTGCCAGGGAAGAGCCGGGTTCCCCTTCGGGCACGGCGCACGTTCCGCCCTAGAAGGCTCTTCGGTAGAATCCGCAGGAAGGCTTTACCTTTCCTAGCCGCTACGACCCGCCCGCACGTCGATGGCCGACCGCTACTTCGTCCCGCCGCCGATCCGCCCCCCTCGCGTGGAGATTTCTGGGGCAGAAGCGCATCACATGGCCCATGTAATGCGCGCCGAGGCGGGTACGCCGGTGGTCCTCTTCGATGGTAGTGGGGTGGAGTTTCCTGCCGAGGTCGCCCGCGTGACCCGTAATCGGGTCGAACTGGCGGTAGGTGCCGCTCGGGCGATCGATCGGGAGCTGGCGGTCGCCATCGTACTAGGCATAGCGCTTCCGAAAGGGGATCGCCAGAAATGGCTGGTCGAGAAGGCGGTGGAACTGGGCGTCTCCCGCCTCGTTCCCTTGGAAGCAACCCGCACCGTGGCGCGTGCCGGCGGAGCCGCTATCGAGCGGCTGCGCCGCCAGGGGATCGAGGCGGCCAAGCAGTGTGGCCGCAACCGACTCATGGAAATTGCTCCCCCAATGGCCTGGAGGGAGTGGATTGCCGAGACGAGTGCCATCGAGCGCCGCTACCTCGCCCATCCGGGTGGCCAGCCCGCCGCTTCGAGCTTGGCGTCGCTGTCGCTATCGGGGTCGGAGGCAAATGCGATGATCGCCTTTTCCGTGGGACCGGAGGGGGGATTCACCACCGACGAGGTAGTTGAGGCCCACTCCGCCGGATGGACGCCGATCGATCTCGGCAGCCGCATCCTCCGCACCGAAACCGCCGCCGTTGCCCTGGCTGCGATGGTCTCACTCGGCCACGGCCGATAAGGTGGCCAGGGCGTGTTGCCGGCCTTCGCATCGGCAAGACTTGTCCCATCGCAGCAGATTCGAATGGGACCGGAAAACGTTGGACCACCACACCGGATGAACCCCACCACCAGACAGCACGCGCAGAGTCCCGAGCTCAGGGGGAGCTGGGCTTCGCCGGGGGGTTGTTCCCTGCACGAGCTGCTTGCCCGCCACCATGTGGCCGGGCCTGCGGCGCCCGCCGCGCATCTGGTGGGCATCGGCGGTGCGGGCATGAGGGCACTGGCGGAGGTGATGGCCGACCGCGGGTGGACGGTGAGCGGCTCCGACCTCGTCGTCCCGGCCGACTGGGGGCCGCGAGCAGGAGTTCGTCGCGTCTTCCCGGGCCACTCTGCGGCGCACCTCCCGGAGCGGCTCGACGTGCTCGTCCACACCGCGGCGGTGAACTCAGGGAACCCCGAGGTCTCCGCAGCCAGCCGCCGCGGGGTGCCCGCAGTGACTTACTTCGAGGCCGTAGGCCTGCTCGCAGCCGGCCGCCGCACGTTGGCGGTGGCCGGGACGCACGGGAAGTCGACCACCACGGCGATGCTGGCCCACGTCATGGCTGCCGACGGCCGGGAGCCGACCGTCTTCTGCGGGGCCGCTCCGCGCGGGGCGGGTAGCGGCGGCATGGCCGGCGGCGACGGACCGGTCGTCGTCGAAGCCTGCGAGTACCGCCGCCACTTCCTGATGCTGACCCCCAGCCAGGCCGCCATCCTCAACGTCGAGCCCGACCACTTCGACTGTTTTCCCTCCGTTGCAGAGCTCGAGTCGGCCTTCTGCGCGTTCGCCGCGCGGCTCCCGCGCGACGGGCGGCTCTTGATCCCCGGCGGATGCCCGAGGGTCCGCCGGATGGCTGCGTCGGCCCCGTGCCGCGTCGAGACGTTCGCCGTGGGTGCCAAGGCGGATTGGCAGGGCCGCGTCCTGGGGGTCTGCGGCGGAAGGCATCGTTTTCGGCTGGTGTACGGGGGCGAAGCGTTGACCGAGGTGGTCCTACCCCTCCCCGGGAGGCATAACGCAGAGAATGCCTTGGCTACCGCCGCCATCGCGTGGCACGAGGGCGTTTCCCCTGCCCGGATTGCCGATTCCCTGGCAAGCTTTCCCGGGCTGCGACGCAGGCTGGAGCCGGTGGGAGTCTGGCGGGGGGTGACGATCGTGGACGACTACGCCCATCTACCCGGCGAGATTCGCTGCGCGCTCTCTGCCGTCCGCGCCATGTACCCGGGCCGTCGCCTCTGGTGCCTTTTTCAGCCCCACCAGGCCCTCCGGACGGCCCGGTTACTGGACGAGCTGGCCGACAGCCTGTCAAATGCCGACAAGGTGCTCTTGGCCGAGGTCTTTCGCGCCCGCGAGCCTCCGGCTCGATCGGGAGACGTCAGGGGAGCCGATCTGGCGGCGCGCCTCCGCGCCGTGGGGCGGGAAGTGCCCGCGGTTCACGAGATTCCGGAAATCCTCGGCGGGCTGGAGGGATGGCTTTGCCGAGGGGATGTATTGCTGATCCTCGGAGCAGGGGATGTAGGAAAGGTCGCCGATGAGTTTCGTCAAAGGATTCGAGAAGATCGTGCGGCAGGGTGAACCCCTGGCGATGCATACCTGGTTCCAGCTTGGCGGCCCGGCCGATTATTTCGCCGAGCCGCGGAATTTGGACGAGCTGATCGCCCTGGTGCGCCGCTGCTATGAGGAAGAGGTCCCTGTCCGCACCTTGGGCCGCGGTTCGAACATCCTCGTTCGCGACGAGGGCGTTCCCGGCGTCGTCGTCCACCTGAGCTCCCCCGAGTTCCGGAACATCGCGGTGGACGACACCTCGATCACCGCAGGAGGGGGCGCCCGCCTGGGGCGGGTGGTAACCACCGCCGTTCACGAGGGCCTTGCCGGACTGGAGATGCTCGTGGCGATCCCCGGGACGTTCGGCGGCGCGCTCCGCGGCAACGCGGGGACACCGGGGGGAGACATCGGCCAGTGGACTCGCCAAGCGGTCGTGGTCACCCACCAGGGTGAGGTCTTGCAGCGCAACCGCGAAGACCTTGTCTTTTCCTACCGCCGCAGCAGCATCGACGAACTGGTCATTCTCTCCGCCCGACTGGAGCTCGAGCGCGACGACCCGAAACTGCTCGCCAAGCGGCTCCAAAAGCAGTGGATTCTCCGCAAGGCCAGCCAGCCGATGGGCCACCAGTGCGCCGGGTGCATCTTCAAGAACCCCACGGGGATGAGCGCCGGCGAGCTGATCGAGGAGGCCGGGCTCAAGGGAACGCGCATCGGCGGGGCAGTGGTCAACGAGCGGCACGCCAACTTCATCGTCGCCGAGCCCGATTGTACCAGCCAGGACGTGCTGCGGTTGATCGAGCTGGTTCGCGGCCAGGTCCAGCAGCGCCTCGGGGTTGAACTGGAACTCGAGATCGAAATCTGGTAACCTCGGCAGCCGCGAACCCCGGCCCGCGCCGCCGCATCGGTGGCGGCGCCGCATTGAAGAGGCCATTCCGGGGAGCGGCCCAGGGGCCGAATCGTTATGGCGACGGGATGTCGCGGGAGGAACCGCCATGGAACGGCCGGACCACGATTGCCTGCGGGTGGCATTGTTGTGCGGGGGGACCTCGGCCGAACGGGAGGTGAGCCTGGCCAGCGGGGCCCGAGTCGACGAAGCCTTGCGGGCCGCCGGCCACCGCGTGACCCGCATCGACCCCGCCGAGACAGCAGTCGAATCGATCGACTGGCGGGCGTACGACCTCTGCTTCCTCTCCTTGCACGGGGGGGCGGGCGAGGACGGGCGTTTGCAGCAGCGACTCGACCGTCTGGGAGTCGTCTATACCGGCAGCGGCGCGGCGCCGTCGCAGCGGGCGATGCATAAGTCCCTCGCCAAAGCGTGCTTCCACCGCCAGGGGGTCCCGACCCCCGCCTTCTTCGTCTTTGACGCCCGCTGGGGTGTAATTGGCAGCCCCGCCGCGGGGCGGGAGGCCCGGGCGAGCGGCGGGCGACCCCAATTCCCGGCGGCGGCACCGAAGGGGTGGCCCCAGGGGCCCGGTACTCAGCGCCACGTCCACCCGAACCAGCCACACCTGGTCGCCGCGGCCGAAAGGCTGGGCTATCCCTTGATCGTCAAGCCGGACGGCCAGGGTTCCAGTCTGGCCGTCTCCGTCGCCGAGGATGCGGGCGGACTGGGAAGGGCCGTCGAGGCGGCTCTGCGCTATGGTCCGACGGTGCTGATCGAGCGTTTTGTGGCGGGCCGCGAGTTCACGGTATCTCTGCTGGATCGTCGCCCCCTGCCGCTCCTGGAGGTTGTGGCGCCTGGGGCGGTCTTCGACTATGAGGCCAAGTATGGGGCCGCTGGGACGCAGTATCACTTCGACCCGCCGCTGCCGCCGATTCTCGCTCATAGGCTCCCCTACGTGGCCGTAGCGGCGGCCGAGGTTCTGGAGACGGCCGGGCTGGTCCGCGTCGACCTTCGCCTCGACCACCGCGGTGCCGCTTGGGTGCTCGAGGTCAACACCCTTCCGGGAATGACGGCAAACAGCCTCGCTCCCATGGCTGCGGCCCGCGCGGGGATGAACCTTGCCGAATTGTGCGGCTGGATGCTACGCGAAGCCCTGGGGCGAACGGCCCGCCGGCGCCTCGCCGCCTAGCTTCCGGAACGCGCGGAGCGGCACGGCGGGGCGTTGCCAGACGGGTGTCTGGGAGCGGGCCCCAACTACCAGACACCAACTAAGGCGCCTTAACTCCCCATGGCGGCCAAAAAGAGTGCAGCCCAACCGCCGGCCTCGCCGCTCCGCACCCGCGCCGTCCGTCTTCTCGGCCTCCTGGCGGGTCCCGGCCGTCCGTGGTTCTTGGGGTTGCTGCTGGCCGCGGGGCTCTTCCTTGCCTGGTTGGCCGTCTGGCGGCAGGTGGAGGCCGACCTTCTATCCTCGGCCGACTACTGGCTCACGTACGAGAAGGTCGACGTCTCCCCGCCCCCTCGCTGGATCCACCGCGACATCCGTGCCGAGGTCTTTCGGGACGCCGGATTCGACGGAGCGGTGTCGATCATGGACGAGGCCCTCACCGAACGGATCGCGCGGGCTTTCGCCCTGCATCCGTGGGTCGAGGCGGTCCACCGCGTCGTCAAGCATCACCCGGCGCGGGTCTCCGTGGAGCTGAGCTACCGCCGCCCGGTGCTCATGGTCAAGGTCCCCGGCGGCTGGTACCCCGTCGACGCCAAGGGCATCCTCCTCCCCACCGGCGACTTCTCCTCGGTCGAGGCCAGCCGCTACCCCCGCCTGCTCGGCATCGAGACCATTCCCGTCTCCACGGCCGGCGAGCGCTGGGGCGACGCCCGCGTCGTGGCCGCCGCCGAAATCGTCACGGCCTTCGGCGAGACCTGGGATGCCCTGGGACTGCGGGAAATCGTGCCCTTAGCGGCAGACGATTTCGTCCAGCCCAGCCAGCACACCTTCGCCCTCTACACGCGCGGCGGCACCCAGGTCCTGTGGGGCCGCACCCTCGGGATGGAGCCGCCGGGAGAGGCCACCGCTTCCGAGAAGATTGCGACCCTCGTGCAGTTCCACCAGCAGACTGGGTCGCTCGACGGGGACGAGGGCCCCCAACAGATCGACGTCCGCTTTCCCTAAGCTCCCCGTTGCGGCCGCGAGGCGGGGTGGCGGGTCATGAACCAGAAGGTCAGATCGCTGCCGTGCAGGACCGCTCGGCCCACCGTCTGGAAGCCGAAACGCTCGTAATAGGCAACGTTCTCGGCCGTCTCGGTATCGAGACAGCAGGCGACCTGCTCGGCGTCGAAGCGGGCGAGCATCGGCTCGAGGAGGCGGGCTGCATGGCCTTGCCCCTGGTGCTCGGGAGCTACGCCGAGGATCTGCAGGTACCAGTGGGGCTGCGGAGCATGGCGATCGCGAAGGCGGCCGGCGAGGCAGGCGACCCGCAGCAGCCGGTAGCAGCAACCGACTCCCAGCGAAAGAAAGTCGAAGAGGAGACCGGAACGGAGGAACCCCCACATCGTGGGAAAGCCATCGTCGGGCGGAAGCCACATTGCCACCCCCTCGATCCCTGGCGAGCTCGCCTGCAAAGTCCCCCGGCGCACCTCGTGTCGGATCATCGGCTCGATGCACCGCGGCAGCAGCCGGCTCCGCTCCGCGGGATTGGGGAAGACGTAGGCGAAGACCGGGTAATCGGCGAACGCCCGCGCCAGCGTGGCTGTGGCCGCCGTAACCTGATCGGACGTGATCGTGATCGGTTCGGCGTTGCTGGGTTTCATGGCATCTCGTGCGCGGAGCAAGCGGCGAGAAGCCCTCGGCCCTGAAGCCCGCGGCAGTTCCTCGACCGTGCAGATATGGTAGACGCGGCTGTTCCCCATCGTCAAACGGCGCTCGCCGCGCCGACCCCAAAGCCGCTCCTCCCCGCGACGCCACGCGAGATTCCCGCACCGGCATACTTGATTTTTCCCCGCTGTTGGGGTCGAATGGCCGCATCGGCGGGTCGGCGGATGGCAGGTCCCCAAGCGCAGCCCTATCGGGCTTTACCCGCGTGCGGGCAACCACGACGGCTCTTCCTCCGTCCCTGGAACCCCCTCCCTCAACCTGGAGGCGGACGATGAGCGACATCAGGCTCAATCTCCTGGCGGCGGACAGGACCATCCACGGCTGCGTGCACTGGTCCGAGGGAGACCGCATCGTCGCGGCGCTGGCATCCGATCCCCAAACCATCGAAGAGCTCGCACTCGCCGTGGGCCGCTACCGTCACATCGACGAAGACGGCACCGCCTTCGCCCACTTCCGCAACGGCCTCAACGAAAAGCCCTACGATGCCGGGCTCTTCGTCATCGACCTGGTCGGCCGCCGCATCGCCTGGACGTCGACCGCCTCCTGCTGCGCCCGCGAAGGAACCGTCTCCTGGCACAACGGCCATTGCGACACCGAAATCGGGCTCCCCTACTCCCTCGCCGACGACTGGGTGATCCACGACCACGACGATGCCTCCTGGGGCCGTCTCTGGGAGGACCGCGAGCCGCCTGCGGATCCGGCCGATGAACGGGCCGTGCTCTATGGCCGGCTGCCGGCATTCCTCGCCCGCGAGCTCCACGAGCGGCAGGACGGCCTGGCGGAGCTCGACGATGCCGGGAGCGAGCAACTGGTTCGCGATCTCCACACCCGCTGGTTGATGACTCCCCGCGATGACCTCGCCGGCCGCACGCCGCGGGAAGTGATGATCGACGCGCGGCACCGGCACGTGATCCGGGATCTCGAATTCCAGCAGCATCGCTGGTCTTTCGTTCGCTCGGCGCCTCCCGGCATCCCGCGGAAGTCGCACGCCTACCGCTTCGGCGGATTCGGCAGGCACGAGGTCGTCCTCTACTACGAGCTGGTTCGGGAGCTCCTCTGGGAGGGTCTCCACCGCTTTCTCGTCCGGCCGATCGCTGCCGCCGACCTTGCCGCCGAGACGGACCATCTGCAGCGATACCGGCAGGACTGGCTGAACGGGCCGAACGAGGACCACATCGGCCGCACCCCGGCGTCGATCATCGACCGGGAACGCCGGCGGCTGCCGGAGGCCTGCGCACCGGGCGAGCCGATCGTCGATCCCGACTGCCCCCTCTGCGAGATGATGGCCGACGAGACATTCGGCCCTACGTTCTGGCACCTCGACGGCTCCCAAATGGACGACGACTTCGCCTTCTCGTTCTACGAGACCTGCGAGGAATGGGAGGAGGAACAGCGCCGCCAGGAGGAATTCAATCGGCAGTTCGACGAAAAACTCCGGCGGAAGCGAGCCTTCGTCGAAGGCGAGATCCCCGCGGAGGAATACCTGGAGACGAACGACGAGGATCGCCGCCTCTGGACGCAGAGCTTTTCCGATCACCAGGCGCTCGACGAGCTGCCCTTCGCGCGGGCATTCCCCATCCTCCTCTTCGGCATCGCCGCCCATCTGGCAGAGGTGTGCGAGGAATTCAAGTCGCTCTCCGACGGCGCCCAGCGGGGCCGTTCGCTACGAAGCCATTTCACCGAGCTACGCTACGCCCTCGTCTACGGTTTGCTGCCGAGTGCCGAATCGGCCCTGGACTCACTGACAGAAGCCCTGCACGAGGTCGCTTCCCTCCACGCTCCCCTCGCCCTCCGCTGCGCCGACCTGGAAGCCCGGCTCGACCACCTCCTCACTCGCTGGCGCGCCGAACCGCCCTGGGACGACGGGATCCCATTTTGACGCCGGCGGGAGGCGCGGCACGGTTCCTCAGGTAGGTACGCCCCTTGCGACCGGCACGTCCAGCCCCTGCCGCAGCCTCGCCAACTCGGCCAGGGAAAGAACGGCCGGAATCGCTACGAATTCGTGGCCTCGCCTCCGCGCCATCCGCACCAAGGACGCCATGGCGGTGCCACGGGGGATCGCCTGCCCCCTCATCCACCCCCCTCCAGGGGCGGGCACGCGCCACATTCCAGGCCACCACAAAACTCCTGTCAGACCAGGGCGTTCTTCTTGTAGGCTGGATATTGAGAGCCGGCCGGTAACCAGTACGGGGAACGTACCATGAACAGCATCACCTGCCCGCGGCGCGAAGCGCTCCATGCCTACGCGGTGGGGAAGATCGACGAACGGGCGGCCGAGGCCGTGGCGGAGCACCTCGAAACCTGCCCCGACTGCCAGGCCGAAATCGCCACCATCGACGATGCCGCCGATACCTTCGTCGAGCAGCTCCGGCAGCCGGGGGCAACCGACCCGTTCGAGGGGGAGTCGCAGTGCCGGTTGGCGCTGGCGCGGGTGCGGGCAATGGGTGGCAGGGAAGGGGAAACGGCCGAAGCGGGCATGGCAGGCGGCCGCATGCTGGGAGAGTACGAGGTCATCGAGGAACTGGGCCGCGGGGGGATGGGCCGCGTGTACCTGGCCCTCCACACGCGGCTGGACCGTGTCGTGGCCCTGAAGGTCCTCCCCAAGCACCGGCTCGACGACCCCCAGGCCCTGGCCCGTTTCGCCCGCGAGATGAAGGCCGTCGGCCGGCTGAACCACCCCAACATCGTCCACGCCTACGACGCCCGCGAGATCGACGGCGAGATGCTGCTGGTGATGGAGTTCGTCGAGGGCTGCGACCTGGCCGAGTTGCTTCGGCGGCGAGGACCGCTGGCCCTCGCCGATGCCTGCGAGATCGTGCGGCGGGCGGCCCTGGCCCTCGACTACGTCCACGAACATGGATTCGTCCACCGCGACGTGAAGCCCTCGAACGTCATGCTCAGCACGGCGGGCGAGGTGAAGCTCCTCGATCTCGGCCTCGCGCTGCTCAACGCCGAGGCGGCCGCCGGTGAGGAGATGACCTCCACCGGCCAGGCCATGGGGACCGCCGACTACATGGCCCCCGAGCAGGTCCGCGACAGCCACACCGTCGACATCCGCGCCGACCTCTACAGCCTCGGCTGCACGCTCTACAAGCTCCTCACCGGGCGGGCCCCTTTCATGGCCCCCGAGCACTCGGGGACGCTGGAGAAGCTCCACGCCCACGTCCACGCCACGGCCCCGCCGCTCCGCCGGCTGGCCCCGCACGTGCCCGCCGGCGTAGCGGCCATCGTCGAGCGGCTCCTGGCCAAAGACCCCGCCGACCGCTTCGCCACGCCCGCCGAGCTGGCCGCGGCGTTGGCGCCCTTCACCGTAGATGCCGACCTGGCGGGAGTCGTTGCGGCAGGGGCGAAGGCGGAGGAGCCCTCGGCCGCGCCGCCAAGAGCGACCCAGCCGGTCCGCTGGCGCCCCTCGCGCCTGCTCACGGCAGTGGGCCTGGCGCTGGCCGGCGTGGCTGCGGCCGTTGCCTTGGGGATCGTGATTACCATCGTGCGTGACGGCAAGGCCACGCGCGTCGAGGTCCCCGCCGGGGCACACGCCCAGGTGGACGAGGAGGGGAACGTCACGGTAACGCTTCCGACCACCATGCCCGACCGGGAGGCGATCCAGGGTACCTGGGAGGCCACGTCGGTGATCCAGGGCAAGCGGGAACTGCTTGGCTCGATCATCTTCACCTCGCCCAGGCTAGTCTTTCGGGATGACCGGTTCGAGTTGATCGAGGAGATGGAGGGCCGGTCCGAGACGATTGTCATTGTCGGTGTGTTCACGCTCGATCCCGAACGCAAGGCGATCGACATGCACGAGGTAGAGTCCGATGGCCGAGAGATGATCAAACGCGGGATCTACGCGCTGGAGAACGACCACCTCCGTCTCGCGCTGCAACAGCAGGAGGATGGCGAGCGACCTACATCGGTCGAGCCCCGCGCCGATGCGCCTGCGGTACTTTTCCTGCAACTGCGTCGCGTTGCCCCGGAGACGCCACCCCAAGTCGTGCCCCCCAGCGAGGAACCGCTCGATCCGGAGGCCGAACTCCGGCAGGAGGCGGCCAGGCGGTTGCAGCAGATCGGCATCGCCCTGCATAACTATCACGATGCCCATCGCAGTTTTCCGCCCCCGGTCCTTACCGGCTCCGGCGGGACGCCCTACAGTTGGCGCGTGGCGCTGCTGCCGTTCCTGGAAGCAGCCGACCTCTACGAGCAATACCGCCGTGACCAGCCCTGGGACAGTCCCCACAACTTGGCGCTCCTCGATCGCATGCCCGAGGTCTACCGTTCCCCCAAGGACGCCGACGACTCGACCAACACCTCGGTCTTTGCCCTCGTCGGCCCCGGTACCGCCTGGGACCCGTCCCCGCCCAGGCAGATGCCTATGGGGATGTCGGGGGCGGGGATGATGGGAGGCGCGGGGATGATGGGATCCGCACACTCGGCCTATACCACTCCGCACGGACTCGACGGAGTGCCATTTTCCGCGATCCCTGACGGCACGATGAACACCATCCTCCTGGTCGAGGCGGAGCGGGAGGTTCCCTGGACGAAACCGGAGGATCTCCCCTTCCATCCGGAGGAGCCGCTGCCCGAGTTGGGCGGCTACTTCCCCGGAGGCTTCCATGCCCTCTTCGCCGACGGCAGCGTCTCCTTTGTTTCCGAGAGGAGCGACGCAGCCGCCCTCTCGGCGCTCGTCCAGCGGGCCTCGGGCCAGCCGGTGAAGCGGGAGACCGTCGACGGCGCGACAAAATTCGAATTGGCCGGTCCCCCTCGCGCGCCGCGACGCCCGCCGGCGGGTTTCGATTACGGCGCCGCCGGTCCCGATCCGGTGCCGCGTAGCGAGGAACCGCTCGATCCGGAAGCTGAACTCCGACAGGAGGCGGGCAGGCGATTGGCGCGAATCGGCATCGCCCTGCACAACTATCACGATGCCCATCACAGCTTTCCGCCCCCAGTCCTTACCGGCCCCGGCGAGACGCCCTACAGTTGGCGCGTGGCGCTGCTGCCGTTCCTGGAAGCAGCCGACCTCTACGAGCAATACCGCCGCGACCAGCCCTGGGACAGTCCCCACAACTTGGCGCTCCTCGATCGCATGCCCGAGGTCTACCGTTCCCCAAAGGACGTCGACGACTCGACCAACACCTCGGTCTTCGCCCTCGTCGGCCCCGGCACTGTCTGGGACCCGGCTACAACAAGGGCAATGATGACAATGGCGATGGGGGGAGGGCTTCCGGCCGATGCCAAAGGAGTGCCAATTCAAGAGATCCGTGACGGCACATCGAATACCATTCTCTTGGTCGAGGCGGAGCGGGAGATCCCCTGGACGAAACCGGAGGATTACCCCTTCCATCCGGACGAGCCGTTGCCCGAGCTGGGCGGCTACTTCCCCGGTGGCTTCCATGCCCTCTTCGCCGACGGCAGCGTCTCCTTTGTTTCCGAGAGGACCGAAGGAGACGCTCTCTCGGCGCTCTTCCGGCGGGCCTCGGGCCTGCCGGTGAAGCGGGAGACCGTCGACGGCGCGACTGTATTCGAGCTGCTCGCTCCCCCTCCCGCGCGGCCGCGTGCGCCGCCCGTCATCGAGATCGACGCCAGCGGGGCGATCCGCGTCGACGGCGAACAGTACGACCTGGTAGCGTTTCGCCAACTGCTTGAAGATCAGAGGCCTCGCCGAGCACTCATCCGAGCCTCGCCCGATACCCCTTACGCGCCGATTAGGGAGATCCTCGAGCTACTCACCCGCATGCGCGTGGAAGTCACTCTCTTACGACGGGCACTTCAGCCTGACAAGGATCAGATCGATCACATTTCGGCCCAGACGCAAATCCAGAACCTGCGGCAGGCACTGGAGCTCTTCCGGCTCGACTGCGGCCGTTATCCCACCACGGAGGAAGGCCTGCACGCGCTGATCGAACGGCCCAGTAGCCTGCCGGAGAATGCCGCTTGGAACGGTCCCTACGTGCGGTCCGACGCCGTCCCCCGCGATCCCTGGGGCAACGAGTATCGGTACAAATACCCGCACACCCGCGGCACCGATAGCGAGAAGCCGCTTCTCTGGTCCTCAGGTCCGGATGGAGAAGACGGCACGGCGGACGACATCACAAGCTCGACTGCCGAACGCCCGTCTCTGCCCGATTCGGAGACGGCAAGGCGCCTTCGCAAGCTCGTATTTGGCCTGACTTCGTATCACGACAGCCGCCGCGGCTTTCCACCCGCCGTTCTCCAGGGGCCCGGCGAGGAACCCTACAGTTGGCGGGTGGCACTGCTCCCCATGGTCGGCGAGAGCGATCTCTACAGCCAATACCGCCGCGACGAGCCCTGGGACAGCCCCCACAACCTCGCCCTCCTGGACAGGATGCCCGAGGTCTACCGTTCCCCACGAGACGCGGAAGACTCGACAAACACTTCGGTCTTTGCGCTCGTGGGTCCCGGCACGGCCTGGGACCCGCCGTGCACTGAAGAACTCGTGGACGCCGGATTGAATGTGCCCCCAGCGGACGAAGCCCCTGCGCAGGGGGTGCCCCTCCCCTTGATGCATGACAGCGCGATGAACACGATCCTTCTGGTCGAAGCGAAGCGGGAGGTTCCGTGGACCCGACCTGACGACATTTCCTTCGATCCGGAGGACCCGTTTGCCCACCTGGGCGGTCTCTACAGCAACGGATTTCACGCCGCCTTCGCGGACGGCAGCGTCGACTTCATCTCCGAGCAAACTGAAGGCCCTGCCCTCTGCGCACTCGTCCAGCGAGCCTCGGGCCAGGCGGCGAGGGGGGAGGCCGTGGATGGGACGACGGTGTTCCAATTGGTCTCCGACCAGGAAGCGATCCAGGGGACCTGGGAATTCCTTTCCGTGATGCGCGGTGGCCAGGAGCGGGTCCAGCTCCGTTCCGGACCGCGAACGGTCACGTTTCGAGAGGACCGGTACGAGTTGGTGGAATGGGATCGCGGCCAAGATACCATTCGCGTCGGCCGCTTCGAGCTCGATCCCCAGCGGCAGGCGATCGACCTGATCTCAACGTCTCGTGGCCGGGAGCACAGTTTTGCGGCGATCTATGAACTGGACCTCCATCGCCTGCGGATTGCTATCGACCCGGAGGGGAGGGAGCGGCCCGCCGCCATGGACTCCGCGGGGGACGGACGCCATGAGGTCTGGGACTTGCGCCGCGTCGGAGTCGGACCGGCAACGAAGCCGCCGTCGTTTCCCGCCGGCCAGCCCGACCTTTCTCCCGAGACGAGTCTCCGGCAGGAGGCAGCCGGGCGTCTCGCGAAGCTCGGCATTGCGCTGCACGAATACCACGACATGCACGGGAGGTTCCCACCTGCGACCCTCCGTGGGCCGAACGACACCTCTTACAGTTGGCGGATAGCGCTCCTGCCGTTCCTCGATGCCGCGGACCTGTACGAGCAGTACCGCCGCGACGAGCCCTGGGACAGCCCGCACAATCTCGCGCTGCTTGACCAGATGCCCGAAGTCTACCGTTCCCCGCAGGACACGGACGAGTCGACGAATACCTCGGTGTTCGCCCTTGTTGGCCCGGGCACCGCCTGGGACCCGTCGCCGCCCCAACAGAGGCCTATGGAAATGGGGGGAATGAGCGGATCTGCGTCTATTGCACCTCCGGCGGATGCCGCTCAGCGGGAGAACGAGGGAGTACCGATTACCACGTTCTTTGACGGCACGTCGAATACTATCCTCCTGGTCGAGGCAGAGCGGGAGGTCCCCTGGACGAAACCGGGGGATCTCCCCTTCCATCCGGACGAGCCGTTGCCCGAGCTGGGCAGCTACTTCCCCGGTGGCTTCCATGCCCTCTTCGCCGACGGCAGCGTCTCCTTCGTTTCCGAGAAGACCGAAGGAGACGCTCTCTCGGTGCTCTTCCGGCGGGCCTCGGGCCAGCCGGTGAAGCGGGAGACCGTCGACGGCGCCACGAAATTCGAATTGGCCGCTCCCCCTCCCGCGCCGCCGCGCTCTTCGGTGGATGAGATAGACTGGCCGGTAATCGAGATCGACGCCAGCGGGGCGATCCGCGTCGACGGTCGGCGGTACGACCTGGTAGCGTTACGCCAACTGCTCGAAGACCGGCAGCCCGCCCGAACGATCGTCGAGGCCTCAGCTGATACCCCTTATACGTCAGTTCGAGAGCTCCTCGATGTACTCAGCAAGGCGGGCGTGGAGGTAATCATCAAACAGACAGTTCGGCCCGACAAGGAGCACATATCGACCCAGAAGCAAATCCAGAATCTCCAGCAGGCCCTGGAGCTATTCCGGCTCGACTGCGGCCGTTATCCCACCACGGAGGAAGGCCTGCATGCGCTGATCGAACGGCCCGCCGGCCTGCCGGAAGACGCGGCCTGGAACGGTCCCTACGTGCGGTCCGACGTCGTCCCCCGCGACCCCTGGGGAAACGAGTACCGGTACGAACACCCGCCCACCCGCGGCACCGACAGCGAGAAGCCGCTCATCTGGTCGCTGGGTCCCGACGGGGAGGACGGCACCGCGGACGACATCACGAGCTGGACTGCCGAACGCCCATCTCTGCCCGATTCGGAGACGGCAAGTCGCCTTCGCAAGCTCGTATTTGGCCTGACTTCGTATCACGACAGCCGCCGCGGCTATCCACCCGCCGTTCTCCAGGGGCCCGGCGAGGAGCACAATCCTTTTGGGCGAAGCCAAGCGGGAGGTTCCGTGGACCAGGCGTGATTTTTCCTTCGATCCGGAGGACCCGTTTGCCCACCTGGGCGACCTCTGCAGCAACGGATTTCACGCCGCCTTCGCAGATGGCAGCGTCGACTTCATCTCCGAGCAAACTGAGGGCCCTGCCCTCTGCGCACTCGTCCAGCGAGCCTCGGGCCAGGCGGCGAGGCGGGAGGCCGTGGATGGGACGACGGTGTTCCAATTGGTCTCCGACCAGGAAGCGATCCAGCGGGCGTTAAAACGGCTACGTGCTCTCGCAGTTCAAGCGGAGGCAGGACACTACGACGGCAGCCGACCAGAGCTCGCGAGTTCAACCGCAACACCGGGAGACTCCTGCTGCACCTCCACCGGCGGCCCGGTATTTTTGCCGGGCCGAACTCGGGAGGTGCCTCCCGGGCAGCTCTGCGCTCTGCTATTTCGCGTCCCCCCTGGCCTCGACAACAGCATCCCTCTCAAGCGCTGTTCCCCGCCTCGTAGTCGCCCCTTCTTCGTAGCCACCCATGGTCTGGCGGGCATCAAGAACCGACACAAAGGCTTCTGGGTGATGATCTTGTATTAGCTTGAATAGCTCCCCCAGCCTCTTTCGTTTCATAATGACATGGTTGATCAGATGCTTTCCTGTCTTCCCCTGGCAGGGAATCGAAGTCACACCGAATCCATGTTCACGCAACATTTCTTGAACATGCCCGCCGTTTTGCGGCGCTACGATTTGAACATGAACGGTGCCAATAGCAATCTTCTCCTCAATCATGCTGCCCACGACAATTCCCGATGCAAAGCCGCACCCGTAGCACACGATGTTTTCCCATCGGTCGAGGTTGCTCAAAACCATGCTCAAGGCAATGACGTACACGATAGTTTCAACAAAACCGATGACCGCCGCCGTCGTGCCATTGGCCTTGGTCAAATAGATGATGCGTATTGTCGCGAGGCTGACATGGGCAACCTTGGCAGTAAAGATCGCAAAACAGGTCAGCAGTACTTCCACTTACGGCCACCTCCTGCTGCCTTCATACGGCACTCTTTCAAGAACTCCTGAATCCTACGACAGCAATATCGCACGGTGATTCGACGGAACTGACTCCTTCCGTCCCATCAGCGCTCCACCTCAATACAATTGACGATCTCTTCCACTCCCTCCAAACCCTGTACAGCTTCCTGGGCGAGCTGCTTTAGATAGTAGGAAGAGAGGTGACCATGAAGAAAAAGCACACCTTCATGGTAACGGCAGATAACTTGCCGGATTTGCCGGTAGCAGCTACGACTGAGACGCCGACGGGCTGACTCTACCACGAGGGAGCGAGCGGGCTTGCAACGTACCGCTTGATGTAAACTCGCCATGAGATCACCTCCTTGCATGAGTTGTCGACTGTCCTCGAGTATCGACGACTCATCATAACGTAACAATCCATTAAGGCAAGGTTTCCCGCCCAAGGAGCTAGCATATCTGTGCCATACGTTGGCTGATGTCGGGTGTAACATCGTGTCCGATTGTCTGCCAATGGTTACGATCGACCAATTTTGCCCGCACTAAGGGCTGCCTAATGTTAGCCCCAAAGTGGGATTGCCCAATGGTGGCAAAAAGCTATATTGAGTGTACTCGAATGATCAGTGGCCGCTGGGGAGGAGAGGCGAAATGCAGTCTGACGCGCTATCGCGTGCAATTCGTCACGCCGCGCGGTCCAACTCGATGCAAGGGGAGCCGCTTATGCAAGACACGCCAGAAACCCACTCGCGGAATTAAGTGGGCGACCCAGACCCGTGCGTGTGCGGTCGCTACGAGGTGTGACGCGACCGAGGCGTCACCGGGAGTCTTGCTGTTCTGGCGAACATCAATGGTTTGGATGCCCAGTGTTCACTCCGGCGAGCTGATCGAGCACAAGGAGGCGTTGGGCCGCCAAGTCGAAGACGTTTACACGCGGGCTCAATTCTGGCGCTGCCTGGGTGGCATCGCCGGAGATTACCATTCTCAACGAGACCGGGCCTAGTTGGCACATAGTGGCCACCCTACCAGGCGCGCAAGACGGCCGGTCAAGGAAGTGATAAAGGGCAACGAGCGACTCAAGCGAGAGCCGCGGGCGGCCATTATTCCGGTATTCTTGGGCTGCAGTCAGGCGAGCCCAGCCTAGGGTCGCGGTCCATTGCGCTGGCCATTTGGGGGGGGCACGTCCGGTCCCGCATCGAGAGTGAGGAGGCATAGGGCATGCATCGTCGCTCGAGGCGGCGGGACTCGGGAATACCCGAGTCGGAAGGTAAGTAACAGCATGATATGCGTCGGAGGATGACACGTTATGGCCATTTCTTCTCAGCGACGCCTTGTCGTCGAGGATGTCCGGCGCTTTGGCAGCCTTCGGCCTCCAATGCCGCTGCCGGGTCTGACGACCATCCAGACTCACTTCTATGCGGAGTTTCTCCAGTCGGATGTCCCTTGGCAGAAGCGCAAGGACCAGGGAATCGAAGGGGTGTTGCGGGAAATCTTCCCTATCGAGAGCTACAACAAGTCGCTCCGCCTGGAGTTCGTCCGCTACGAACTGGGCAAGCCCCGGTACGAACCCAATGAGTGCCGCCAGCTGCGGCTCACCTACGGGCGGCCCTTCAAGGTCTTGCTCCGCCTGATCAAGGAGCAACCTGTCGAGGAGGAGGTCTACCTGGGCGACATCCCCATCATGCTGGGCGGCGGCGAATTCATCATCAACGGCGCCGAGCGCGTGATTGTCAGCCAGCTTCACCGCAGTCCCGGCGTGGACGTTGTTTTCGACACCGACGCGGGCGGGCGGCGGATGCACAGGTGCCGGATCATCCCCGAGCGGGGAAGCTGGATCGAGATGAACGTCACCCGCAAGGAGAGCCTCACCGTCCGCATCGACCAGAGCGGCAAGTTCTCGGCGATGACCCTGCTGCGGGCCATGGACCCGGCCTACAGCCAGAACGCCGACATCATCCGCGCCTTCTACGAGACGAGCGTGGAGGCCATCGTCGATGGCCGCAGCGTGAGCAAGGTCGAAGGGAAGCGGGCCGTCACCGACGTGGTCTACCCCCCGGAGAGCGAGCGCGCCGGGGAAATCATCGTCGAGTGCGGCCAGAAGATCAGCAAGAACGCCGCCGAACAGATCTGCACTTCGGGCCTGAGGTCTCTAGAGGTCATGCCCGACACGAAGAACCTCCTCGTCCTGAACACCCTTGCTGAAGACCCCACGGCGAGCCACGAAGAGGCCCTGCTGCGGATCTACCAGCGGCTCCGCCCCGGGAATCCGCCGCAACTGGAGAAGGCCAAAGTCCTCTTCCACGAGAAGTTCTACGACACGAACCGCTACCGGCTGGGGCGGGTGGGCCGCTTCCGCATCAACCGCAAGCTGGGGCTGGACGTCTCCGAGGAGGAGATGACGCTGCGGGCCGAGGATCTCATCGCCGCCATGCGCTACCTGCTGCGGCTGCGGAGCGACGATCCCGGCGTGGAGGTGGATGACATCGACCACCTCGGAAACCGGCGGCTGCGGACCATCGACGAACTGGCCTGCGACGAGCTCCGCAAGGGGTTCCTCAAGCTGCGGCGCACGGTCCAGGAGCGGATGAGCCTCAAGGACGTCGAGGACATGACGCCCCGCAGCCTCGTCAACCCGAAGAGCATTTCCGCGGCCATCGAGTACTTCTTCGGCCGGGGGGAGCTCTCCCAGGTCGTGGACCAGACGAACCCCCTCTCCATGCTCACCCACGAG
>SLBP01000022.1:0-19339 GCA_007126245.1 Planctomycetales bacterium | reverse complement strand
TGGAACGTGCGGCGGCCTTCCCACTGGCCGCGGGGGTCGAAGCTGAGGTTGTTGAAGATGTACACCGGGCCGTGCTGCCAGCTCTCGATGCCGCCGAAGTCGTTGCCGTTCTGCATCGTCTTCCAGGCCTTGTTCTGGTGGATGAGCACGCGGATCAGGGGCACGTCGCCGCGGGTCTCGCCCTTGCCGCTATAGACGTTGATGGCCTGGGCGCCGGCGCGCTCCACGATGTTGCCGGCGATGTGCGCCCGCAGCGGGCGGCCGAAGTCGAAGGTGCAGCCGCGTTCGTAGCGGGGGGCCCGGAAGCCGATGTTGGCGGCGTAGTTGCGGTACAGGCGCACGTCGTCGAGCACGCCCACGGGGTGGGAGAAGCCCCAGCCGGCGCCGTCGTGGAAGTGGGCCGCGGCCGCGTCGTTGTTGCGGAAGACGTTGTCCTCGACGGTGATCTCGCGCAGCACCGAGCCTTCGCCAACCGCACGCATCTGGATGCCGGTGACTACGTCCTCGAAGTTGCAGTGCGCGATGCGGATGCCCTCGCCGGCGCCCCAGATGCGGATGCACGCCGGGTGGGCGTCGGCCCGGTAGCCGAAGGGCGTGGTGCTGAAGTCCCAGGCAGCGACATCGAGGTTCCAGGGCTGTGTCGTCCAGCGGAAATCGAGTCCGCTGATCTCCAGGTGCGCCACGTCGGTGCCCACGATGAGGTCGGAGTGCCTGCCGGCTTCCAGGCGCACCGTGTTGGGATCCATGCCTTGGGGTGGCCGAAGGTAGAGGGCGCCGCCGTTGCCTTCCCTGTGGAACCAGAACTCCCCCTCGGGGTCGTCGAGGTACTGCGGCTTGTCCTCGAGGTAGTAACGCATGCCGCGGAAGATGACCGAGGCATTGCCGCCGCCGGTCCATCCTTCGAAGCGGACCGCGCCGTCTTCAGGATCGAAGTCGCGGACACGCGTCGGGTAAGGGGTGCCCATCACCCAGCCGAACTCGGAGTAGATGAGGGCATCCTCGACGAAGTCCCGCTCCAGCCCTTGCAGATTCTCGGCGTCGTTGGCACTGAAGCCTTCCCTGGCCTGGAAGGGGTGCCGGTCGTTGGTCCAGCGGAACCACTCGGCTTTGTGGTCCTCGGGCTGGCTGGTCCAGTTCGGATGGCGGGCCAGAGGGATGCGGGTGGCGGTACCGTCCTCGTCGATCCACCAGAGCGTGCGGGGGGTGAAATCGAGCGCGGCCTTCCACACCGCGTCCGGCTCGGGGATCTGCGGATGATCGGCGCCACGGCTCCAGCCCGTGACGCGTTCCGAGCCGGCGATGGTGGCCGGACCGTCGCCCCAGGCGGGGTCGCGGGTGAGGTGGATCGGATTGCCCGGCTGCCCCTTTTCGTTCACCGTGAGCTGACCGCGATAGACCACTCCGCCCTTGAAGACGTAGGTATCCACGCCCGCGGCAGCGGCGGCGTTGCCGGTGGCCCGGACATCCCAGGGGTGGTGCTTCCAGGGGCGATCCGTCGTGAGGCCGTCATTGGCGTCGGAGCCGTTCTCGTAGTCGATGTAGCGGACGCTGCTGCCGGCTACGAAACGGAACTCCTCGGGGGTCCATTCGATATCACCCATTTCCGTCACCCGCGCGTAGTCGCGCTGCCAGGCGAAGGGCGGCTCGGCCGCCGAGACGTTGCCGTAGAGAAGCATGAGGACGGCAGCCATGGACCAACGATACCAAGCCGAATCGTACATGAGACCTCTCCTCGTCGCGAGCGCAGAACCTTCTCTCGTTCCCGTTCCGTCCTACCTTTTTCGGCGCAGGCGGGCGTTCGCCTGAGCCGTCACCTCGATCATGAAGGCGCGGTCGTTCTCGAAGGTCACGTTCCAAGTCGCGTCTTGCGAGGGGAGATCGAAGACCCAGAAAGCCGCCAGGGCGACGCCGGCGGCCTCGACGGCCTCGACCAGAGCCTCGAAGTCCGCCCGGTCGCGCGCCGGGTCGCCGCTGCGTCCGGTGCCGAACTCGCCGATCATCAGCGGTTTGCCCGCCTCGACGGCCAAGTCCTGGACGATGCCCACGAGCTCCTCGACACTGCGGGCCCCGGCAGCATAGCGGCCGTCCTCTTTCGCGTACAGGTGAACGCTGATCGTGTCGAAGGGATTGGGGTTGTCGCGCCGCAGCACCTGGGTGAACTGCTCGACGGTGTCGAGCTGCCAGGTCCTTTCGGCCGTGTTATGGTAGGCGCTGGGGCGGGGTATCGAGTTGCCCGTGACGAGGATGCGGTGCGGGTCGTGGCGGCGGACCGTGCGGGCGAACTCGGCGAAGGCCACGAGCATCTGCGCGCTCGTCAGCTCGTCGCGCTCCGTTCGCTGCGGAGCCGTCCCCAGGGAAGGCCACACCGGCGGCCGGTGGGTCGCCGCGTTGGGCAGATCGACGGCGAGGTTGTACTCGTTCCCCATCTCCCAGCCCCAGATGGCCGGCGAATGGCGGTAGCGGGTCACCACCTCCTCGGTGTAGCGGCGGATCCAGGCGCAGCTCTCGCTCTGGGGGTTGCCGAGCTGGTCCATGGTCTCGCCCACCAGGTCCGGGACCGTCGAGTAGTGCCAGAAGAGCGAGGGGATCAGTCCCATGCCCGTCGCTTCGGCCGCCGCCACCACCTCGTCGAGGAGGGCAAAGTAGGCCTCCGGGTCGCGGGAGTACAGGTCCCAATCGGCCGGCCAGAAGCCGCAGGCCATGAAGCGGACGAAGGGGATCCCCGCCGTGGAGAGTTGCTTCAGCCCTTCGCGGTAGGAGAGATCGTTCGGGTCCTGGAGCCGGCGGCTGAAGAGACTGAAGTAGTTGGCGCCCATCCCCCGGTACGGCGCGCCGTCTTTGAGCAACGCCCCATCGCGGACGTACAGTCCCAGCGGGTACTCCGGTTCCGCGGCCGGAACCGAGGCGACGATGACGGTGGACGAGATCACGGCGGCAATCCAGCCGCCAGCGGCAGGCATCTTCATAACCATCTCCCTTTTCCTTCCGAGCCTACGGTGCCCGCCGCCACGATGCAAGCGGTCTGGCGGAAGGGATTCCTGGGTGGTCATCTCGCCGCCGCACTCTGGTACAATTGGCGGCCGGGGCAAGGAGGGCGGCGCTGCGGAGGGGGCCGTGCATCCCTATCCCATCATGCCAACGTGGGAGGAGACCGACCATGAAACGCTCCATGCGGCACCCGGCATTTCCGCATCGTGCACGATCACGCCGCCGGGGCACTGCCGCCGGTGAGGCGATGGCGGGATCCGCCGCCGCGGCGCTGGTCGCGCTCGCCGCAGGGCTCGTGCTCTCTGTCGCCCGGGGTACATCGGCACTCTCCGCCGAGCCTCCCCGAGAGGCCGAGGAGCACACCGTAGCCCCGTCCCCGGAAGGTCCCCCCGATCTCCTCGCGACGTTCCGCCAGGGGCCGATGGCCGGCGTCGAGGAGATCGTCTTCGCCGTCCGCAAGCTGGGCGACGACCCCCACTACTACGCCAATTACGGACCCACACTGGAGCATTCCCGCTGGCCCATCTACCACGACGGGGCCCGGCTATGCCGTCTCGATCTGTCGAGCGGGGAGGTCCAGGTCCTCCTCGACGATCCCCGGGGCGGCATCCGCGATCCTGCAGTCGACCATGATGGAGAGACGATCGTCTTTTCGTACCGGCCCGGCGGCACGGAGGTCTTCCACCTCTACCGCATCCGCAGCGACGGTTCGGAACTGCACCAGTTGACCGACGGAGCGTACGACGACATCGAGCCGGCCTGGCTGCCCGACGGGGGCATCGTCTTCGTCTCCGCGCGCTGCCGACGCATCGTCAACTGCCATACGACCGACACCGCGGTGCTCTACCGCTGCGACGCCGACGGAAGCAATATCCGCCCCCTTTCGAGTAACAACCAGCCCGACAACACGCCCTGGCCGCTCCCGAACGGCCAGATCCTCTATACCCGCTGGGAGTACGTCGACCGCAACCAGGAGTCGTTCCACCATCTCTGGACGGCCAACCCCGACGGCACGCGCCAGACGGTGTTCTTCGGCAACATGCACCCGGGAATCGTGATGATCGATGCCAAGCCGATTCCCGGCTCGCCCAAGGTCGTGGCCTCCTTCTCGCCGGGGCACGGACTCCGCGAGCATGACGGCTTCGTTGCCCTCGTCGATCCCCGCCAAGGACCCGACCGGCAGGATGCGGCGCGAACGATCAGCCACACGGCCGACTACCGCGATCCCTGGGCCTTCGCCGAAGACGCCTTCATGGCAGCCCAGGGACCGCGCATCGTGCTCATGGACGGCCAGGGGCGCACCCAGACCGTTTTCGAATTGCCCCCGCCGGACGTGGAACAAGGGCTCCAGTGCCACGAGCCCCGCCCGCTGATCCCTCGTCCCAGGGAAGAGATCGTCGCGCCCCTGGCGGACTGGTCCCGGCAGGAAGGGCGCGTGATTCTGGCCGACGTCTACCAGGGACGCAGCATGGAGGGGGTGCGGCGGGGCGAGATCAAGAACCTTCTGGTGCTCGAGACGCTGCCCAAGCCGATGAACTACACCGGCGGCATGGAGCCGCTCAGCTACGGCGGCACCTTCACCCTCCTGCGGATTCTGGGGACCGTGCCCGTCGAGCCCGACGGCTCCGCCTACTTCGAGCTCCCCGCGCTGCGGAGTCTCCTCTTCGTCGCCTTGGACGCCGAGGAGCGTTCCGTCAAGAGGATGCAGAGCTTCCTCACGGTGATGCCCGGCGAGACGCTCTCCTGCGTCGGGTGCCACGAGCCCCGCACGCAGACGCCGCACGTGCCCCCTGCCGCCGAACTTGCGGCGCTCCGCCGGGAACCCTCCAGGATTACCCCCTTTGCCGACGTGCCGGAGGTGATCGACTATCCGCGCGACATCCAGCCGATTCTGAACGAACACTGCCTTCGCTGCCACGACGACGGCCAGGGCGAGGGGAACCTGTCGCTCTCGGGAGATCGGGGCCCGCTCTTCTCGATCAGCTATTTCACCATGACGGCCCGGGAACTGGTCGTCGACGGCCGCAACAGCCTGGGGAACCGCCCGCCCCGCTCCATCGGCAGCGGCGCCAGCCGGCTGCTCGAGTTCCTCGACGGCAGCCACCACGACGCCCGCCCCACCGACCAACAGCGGCGCCTCGTTCGGCTCTGGATCGACAGCGGCGCTCCCTATCCGGGCACGTACGCCGCCTTGGGGACGGGCATGATCGGCGGGTTCGAGATCATCGACCGCTCCATCCGCCTGGACCGCTCCGACACGGAATGGCCCCAGATGCAAGCCGCCATGGAGATGCTCGAGCGCCGCTGCGGGCACTGCCACGGCGACGACATGCCGCTGCCGCGTTCCCCCTCGCACAAGATCGGCCCCGGCGGCTGGGGCGCCGCCTTCGACGGCGCACCCCCATGGATCGACCTTACCGCGGACGACCTCCGCCGCCGCTGGTCCCGGCACCTGATGTACAATCTGACCCGGCCCGAGATGTCGCTCATCCTCCGCGCTCCCCTGGCGGTCTCGGCCGGCGGCCGGCAGGCCTGCGGACCGGCCGTGTTCGCCGATACCACGGATCCCGACTACCAGACCCTCCTCGCCGCCATCGCCCGCACCCGCGACGAGCTGCACCGCAAGACCCGCTTCGACATGCCCGATTTCCGGCCGCGCGACGAGTACCTCCGGCGCATGCAGCGCTACGGCATCCTGCCAGAACAGCTCGCGGAAGATGCGGCAGTCGACGTCTATGCCCTCGAGCGGGCCTACTGGGAATCGCTCTGGTATCGGCCCTGAAGCCTGCACGCGCCAGGATGCCGCGCTGCGCCGTTGGTAACCGTTCACGGGGGACGGTCCCGATTTTCGCGGCCATAGAGCGCTTTCCTCGTGGATAACGCTGTTCGGCCGCGAAAATGGGACTGTCCCCTTCGCCCGGTACGCCGCGGCAGGGTAAGGGGACGGGTCCATTTTTCGGGCATCGGCGGTCGCTAAAGACAGGGGCTATTGGCCGAAAAATGGACCAGTCCCCAGCCGGCCCGTGAACGGTTACCGCCGTTGACCCCTTTGGGAATGGCAGGAAGTGCCTTCTCTTTTCACAGGAGGGAACCGAGAAAGAGGGAATCGAGAAAACAGAGAAGAACGAAGAGAATGGTGAAGGGGAACGAGGCGACTGGCGATGGTCGGCGTGGACGGTCATGCCAGGACACCCCTTCCGGCAAACTCTGGCGATCCATCCCTCCTCCTCTCCGTTTTGTGACGTCATCCCCTCGGGATCGCCGGGCGGGGGCTGCGGCTCGAGGACCGCGAGGGCCGACTGACGGTCCCCTTCCGGTCGAACGTACGCCAAGAAGGCCTGTTCCTCGGCCTCCTGGATCCTGGTTTCATCCTCGCCCAAAGTGTACACCCGGATCACGCCGCCTTGTTCGAGGACGAATTCCGCATGGTACCCGTGCCGCCCGCCTCCGGCGAGCCCCGAGCCACCAGGAACCCGCCACCAGTCACCGGCCGGCATTTTCTCCCCTTCTCCTGGTCTCCCATCCTCTTGTCTGCTTCTTGGCCACCGGGAGCCAGCCACTACTTTGCCGAGCGCGCCAGTGAACATTGAGGGGCGTGGGCTGCGTAAAATGACACCATGGGACCTTGCCCCTGGATCTAGAGGGTCCGTCGCGATGACCGCTTGGCGGCATACTCGACGATTTTCTCAGGATCGCGGTGGGTAGATCGGCCGTCGGGGCTCCATCACCCTACGACAGCGCCCCCCTACCCACAAACGGCAACGCGAGTAGTGCCGGTGTACACTTGCCCTGCTGCGGGTTGGTGCCGGCCGGGGTAGACCGGGTCATCTCGGCGGGGGATGGGACACGGGGCGGTCGTTGTCGGCAGCAACAGCATTGCAGAAGGGCGTTCATGTGAGTGAGGAATTGATACCCGTGGCGAGCTGGTGCGCCCTCCTGCTCGAGGCGATCGGCGTCGTCGCAATCACGTTGAGTGCGATATCCAGCCTCTCGCGTGCTGGAATCCAACTGCTCAGGCGGGTAAGCGAGAGCGTAGTCTATTTCGAGCTCCGGCAGAGGCTTGGCCTGGGCATTTTGCTCGGACTGGAGTTCCTCATCGCCGCGGACATCATCCACACGGTCGCGGTCGACTTCAGTATCGAGGCGGTAGGGATTCTGGCCATCATCGTGTTCATCCGCACGTTCTTGAGCCTCACGCTGGGAGTCGAGTTGACCGGCAGATGGCCATGGCAGGGCGGTATGAAGATGGGGTGAGCCCGCTCGCGCGTCAACGCGATCCCTCCGGGCCGCGGAATCCGTAGGGCGCGCCGGTTCCGAGGGCGGTCGGCTATTGCTGAACGTACGCTTCGGGCGGTTCGATCGCCTCGGGGTTCTTTTTCGCCATGACCACGAATTCGTCGATGCAGGGCGGACAGCAGAACTCGTAGACTTCTCCGCCGACCACCCAGGTACACTCGGGGTTGCCCTTGGTCCGCGTGATCGGGCAGATGGCGTCGCCCGGCTGGGGATTGAAGTCGTGCTTGGCCCGGAAACCGCGGTACTTCTCCGCAGCCGTCATGCTGCCGTTGGCTTCGATGTCGGCCGTGGTATAGAGGCCGCCCGGGGTCAAGTAGAGTTCGCGGGCCTCCTCGTCGGCGACGCCGGCGGGCATCTCCGGGCCGTGCGCCAGGGACGAAAATCCCAGGCGAAACCGCGAGCCGGCGATCCGTAGATTGGGGATGGTGATCTCCAAACCGCCACTCTCGAACCCCTCGGGCAAGGTGCCCACGAATTGTGACGTCATCCCCTCGGGATCGCCGGGCTGGGGCTGCGGCTCGAGGACCACGAGCACCGACTGACGGTCCCCTTCCGGTCGAACGTACGCCAAGAGCTCCTGCTCCGCGACCTCTTGGACCCTGGTTTCATCCTCGCCCAAAGTGTACACCCGGATGGCGCCCCCCGCTTCGAGGACGAATTCTGCGTGGTACTCATGCCGCCCGACGCTGACGATGTTGCCGCCGTGCATCCCGGGCAAGTGTTCATGTGGTTCGAAGGCGCGGTCGCCGACGGGCGTCGCTGGGGTTACTTCGTCCCGCGGCCTCTCGCCGCAGCCCGAGAACCCAGCCGGCAGCGCCGCCGCGATTATTACCACCAACGTACAGCGATGGTTCGTTAGACCGAACATGGCAGAAACCTCACGTGGTGAAACGAAACTGGCCAAGATGTTCGAGATGGCAAAAGGGCATTCCACCCGAGCGGGTAAAAACAACCCTATTCTCCGTAGTTTTCCGGATGCTCCCATAGGGTAAACACCGCGGCAAGCGCCCGCAACGAAGTATCCTGCATACCTGTCCCACGTCGAGGAATCTTTTCCGTTCTGGCCGGTGCGGGTCAACCCCGTCGCTCAGTGGGCGGCCGCGGGGGATGTTCTGGGGAGCGGCGAGCGGCGGATATCGGCTTGACTTCCCATGCCCGCCGGAAAAAATTTTGACGCCATCCGGAAACTTCAGAGACAAGTAAGCGAAGGGCGACTGCAAAATGGACCGAAGAAAGGCTTTGACGCTCTTGACCAACGGAGGAGGGCTTGTCGTGGCCGGGGTGGTCGGCGTGCCGGTGCTGTCCACGGCGGTCTCGCCGGCGCTGGAGGCGCGCGGCCAGGAGACGTGGCGGCCCCTCGGACCGCTCAAGGAGTTTCCGGTAGGAACGGTCCGCCGGGCGCGGGTGGGAGCAGCCGAGGGCAATCGGGCGCATTCGGTGCGCGTCCGCGCGGTGTACGTCTGGCGCCCCGCCGAAGATGAGGTCGTCGTCTTTTCCCGCAACTGCACCGACCTGAGCTGTCCGGTGACCTGGGACCCGGGAAGCGGCTGGTTCTATTGCCCCTGCCACGGGGGGATCTTCAACCGGGAAGGCGAGCCCGTGGCCGGACCTCCCAAGCGACCGCTATTCCGCTACGCCAACCGCGTCCGCGACGGCGTGGTGGAGATCGACCTCGGTTCGCTTCCGCCGATGACGTGAGACTGGAAGGAGGGATCGCCCATGGGTTTTGACTTGCGGCAATGGGCGAGCGACCGCTTCGGCTTGAACGTAGCCCGGCAGTATCTCCTCGAACGCCGCGTGGCGAAGGGGGCCTGGTACTTCGGCGACGGAGCTACGCTGATATTCCTGTTCGGGGTGCTGGTGGCCACCGGCGTCGTGATGTCGCTCACCTACTCCCCGTCGACCGAGGAAGCCTACGACAGCGTCCGTCACATCACCGAGCGGCAGGCGCTCGGCTGGTTCGTCCGCGGCCTGCACTACTGGTCGGCCGGGATGATGGTGGTCATGGTATTCTTCCACCTCTTCCGGCAGATTCTCGTGGGCGGCTACAAGGCGCCGCGCGAGGGGACGTGGCTGATCGGCGTCTTCCTCTTCTTCTCCGTGCTGATCATGTCGTTTACCGGCTACATCCTGCGGTGGGACGAACGGGGTATCCACGCCCTGCGGGTGGCGCTGCACATGTTTTATCACGTGCCGCTGATCGGCGAGCGCCTCGTGGTGTTCGTCCAAGGCGGGCCGGAGATGGGCTCGGCGTCGCTGACGCGCGTGTACGCCGTCCACGTGATCTTGGTGCCGCTGGCGATGTTGCTCCTGGTCGGCTATCACATGTACCTCGTCATGCTCCACGGCGTCACCTCGCCCACGGAGCGGCGCCGGCCGGTGGCCACGGCCGAGGAGCAGAGGCGGATCTACAAGGAGGACGCCGCATCGGAGGATCGCGGCGAAGTCTTCCACCCCTATACCACGACCAAGTCGGGGGCCATGGCGATGACCGTCTTTCTGGCGGTCGTGTTGCTGACCCTGTTTGTCGGGCCGGCGCCGCTGATGCCCGAGGCCAACCTCGTGGAGCGGACGTCACCCGCGGAGGAGTGGTGGTACTGGTGGTACAGCGGGCTGATCGCGCTGCTGCCGGCGGCAATCGCTCCGGCGTTCATCGTCCTCTTCCCGATCGTGGTGTTCGTGGTGCTGGTGGCGCTGCCGTTTCTCGACCGCACGCCCTTTCGCGGGATTGGCAACCGGCCGGTCTGGGTCGTGGTGGTGGTGCTGCTGGTGCTGGCGCTGCTCTATCTGAGCGACCTGCGGCGCCGGTCGCCGTGGACCGGCTGGCCCGACGAAGCGCCGCCACCCGTTCCCGCGGGCGTGGTGCTCAGCGAGGAGGCCGAAGCGGGGCGGCACCTCTTCGTGCGGCACGGCTGCAACACGTGCCACGCCGTGGCCGGCGCCGGCCGCGAAGTGGCCGTCGATCTGGCCGCGGTGCGGCACCGCATGTCGCGCGACGAGCTACAGCGATACATTCTCCATCCACCGGATGACGTTGCCATGCCGAGCTACGAAGGGCATGTCTCCGACGAGGATCTAGCTGCCCTGGTGGCCTTCGTGCTGGTGGCGCAGACGTTTCCCTGGGAAGGCCGGTAAGGAGGCATGAGACGACATGAGCGCACCCACCTCGGCCGCGAATCGCCCAGGCGAGGCGGCTGCGCCCCAATAACGGCCGATGCACGATCCGCCGAGGGTCCGCCGCTCGCGGCGGCCGGCGGCGGGGCACCGAGGGAGGAAGGCATGAACGAGATCACGGCGACCCCTGCTGCGGCGCAACCTCCCGCTGGCTGCGGCGCGCGGTCTTTGGCCATCGCGCGCACCGGCGCGCGCTGCTTCTTCGTCGCTCCAGCTTTGGCCCTGCTCGCCGGCTGCGCCGGCGAGCGGACGCAGTCGGCGCTGCACCCGGCGGGTCCGATGGCGGCCGACATCGCCCGCGTGTGGTGGATTCTCTTCGCCGTCTGCACGGCGGTGTTCGTGGTGGTGGTCTTATTGATGCTGCTCGCCGTGTTGCGCCGCGGAGGGCATGACCGATTCCGCAGCCCGCTGGGCGATAAGTTCATCGTCGTCAGCGGGATCATCATTCCCACGTTCATCCTGGCCCCCCTCCTGTTCCTCTCCCTGGGGACGACGTCCAATCTGCGGATGCCGGAGACGTCGGTGACGATCGAGGTCGTGGGGTACCAGTGGTGGTGGGAGGTCCGCTACCCGGATTTTGGAATTGTCACCGCCAACGAGCTGCATATCCCGGTGGGCGAGCCGGTGCGGTTGGAAATGACCTCGGCCGACGTCGTTCATAGCTTCTGGGTGCCGGAACTGGGGGGGAAGCGGGACCTGAACCCCGGCATCACCACGACGTTTTGGATCCAGGCCGACCGGCCCGGCGTCTTTCGCGGCCAGTGCGCCGAGTACTGCGGCGTGCAGCACGCGAAGATGGGCTTCTTGGTGGTCGCCCTGCCGGTCAACGACTTCGCCACCTGGGTATCCGAGCGGCAAGAGCCGCATCCCGAGCCGGTCGACGAACGCCTCCTCCGCGGGCGCGAGGCCTTCTTCACCGGCCAATGCCACGCCTGCCACGCCATCCGCGACACGGGGGCCACCGCCCGCGTCGGCCCCGACCTGACCCACATCGGCAGCCGCCTCTCGCTGGGGGCGGCCACAGTGCCCAACAACCGCGGCAATCTCATGGGCTGGATCGCCAACCCGCAGCCCATCAAGCCCGGGAATCTCATGCCGCCGACCTACCTCGAAACGGACGAGCTGCACGACCTGACCGATTACCTGATGAGCCTACAGTGAACGGAGAGTGAGGCGGTGGATTCCACGCAGCAGGGTGAAGCGCAGTTCCTGGAAACCTGGCGGAACCCGACCGGCTTTCCCGGCTGGTTCTCCGAGGTCAACAACCAGCCGCTGGGAAAGCGGTTCATGGTGACGTCGTTCGCCTTTTTCCTCGTCGGCGGGGCCATGGCGCTGCTGATGCGGCTCCAGTTGGTCTCCTCCGAAAACAACTTTCTCGGCCCGGAGGTCTTCAACCAGTTGTTCACCATGCACGGTTCGACGATGATGTTCCTCTTCGCCGTGCCGTTCCTGGAGGGGCTGGCGCTCTACCTGACGCCGCTGATGATCGGCTCCCGCGACGTGGCCTATCCCCGACTGACCGCCTTCGGCTATTGGACGTATCTTTTCGGCGGACTGGTCTTCTTCGCCAGCTTCCTCGTGGGTGCCGTGCCGGCGGCCGGCTGGTTCGCCTACGTGCCGCTCTCGGGCCGCCCCTTTGCCGGCCTGGAGATGGACTTCTGGCTCTTGGGCCTGGCGTTGGTGGAGATCGGGGGCCTCGTTGCCGGTGTGGAGATCGTGGCCACGATTCTCAAGCTCCGCGCGCCGGGAATGACCCTCGCCCGCATGCCGCTGTTCATCTGGGCTATTCTCGCCGCGGGGCTGATGATCATCTTCGCCTTCACCACACTGCTGATGGCGACGCTCCTGCTGGAGATGGACCGCGCCGTCGGCACGCAGTTCTTCAACCCCGAGTCCGGCGGCAACATCCTCCTCTGGCAGCACCTCTTCTGGTTCTTCGGCCACCCGGAGGTCTACATCATCTTCCTCCCCGCCACGGGAATCGTCTCCATGGTCGTGGCGGCCTTCGCCCGGCGGATCGTGGGCTACACGCTGATCGCCATGGCGATCATCGTGACGGCCTTCGTGAGCTTCGGACTGTGGGTCCACCACATGTACACGACGGGGCTGCCCGAGCTGTCGATGCACTTCTTCGCCGCGGCCAGCCTCATGGTGGCCGTCGCCAGCGGCACGCAGTTCTTCGCCTGGATCGCCACTCTCTGGGGGAGCGCTCCGGCCTTCAAGGTGCCCCTGATGTATGTGTTGGGGTTTCTGGTGGTCTTCTTGCTGGGAGGGCTGACGGGCGTGATGGTCGCCGTGGTCCCCTTCGACTGGCAGGTCCACGACACGTATTTCATCGTGGCCCATCTCCACTACGTCCTCATCGGCGGCGCCGTCTTCCCGATGATGGCCGGATTGTACTACTGGCTGCCGAAGATCACCGGGCGGATGCTCGACGAGCGGCTGGGCCAGTGGGGCTTCTGGCTGGCGTTCATCGGCTTCAACGTGACCTTCTTCCCCATGCACATGATGGGCTTCTTCGGCATGCCCCGCCGCGTCTACACGTACCCGGCCGAGTTGGGGCTGGATTTTTACAACCTGATCGCCACCGTCGGTTCGTTCATCCTCGCCCTGGGGTTCCTGGTCTTCGTCGTGGACTTCTTCATCAGCCTGCGCCGCGGAACGCCGGCGGAAGACAACCCCTGGGGCAGCGATTCCTTGGAATGGTCCGTCTCTTCGCCGTCGCCGAGCTTCACGTTCTACGCGCCGCCGCTGGTCCAGAGCCGGCACCCGCTCTGGCACGAGCCGGATCCCGAGCTTGAAGACCCGGCCACGGCGCGCGCCCGCGAAGCCCTCCGCGGCGCGCCGGCGGAATTCCGCGCCACGCTCACCACCGACATCCTCACCGCCGCGCCCGAGGCCGTCTACCGCCTCGCGGGGCCGACGTACGTGCCGCTGTTTGCCGCGCTGGGACTGACGGTCTTGATGCTGGGCATTCTGGGTGGCTGGTATACCGTGGCCTTGGGCGGCACCGCCTTCACCGTCGCCGCCCTCGGCGTCTGGCTCTGGCCGAACGAGATGACGCTGCGGACGTTGCGGGAGAGCGACATCGGGCAGCGAGCCGGTCTGCCGCTGTTCGCCACGGGGACTCGCTCGACCGCCTGGTGGGGGGCGGTCTGGCTGTTGGTGATCCTCGCCACCGCCTTCGGCGTGCTCTTCTATTCCTACTACTACATCCGCCTATTCGCGACTGTGTGGCCGCAGGGAGACCTTCCCCTGCCCGGGCTCGCTTTGCCGCCGATCGCCTATGCCCTCCTCGTCGGCAGTGCGCTGCCGATCTACTGGGCGACGCGAAGCTTCCACCGCGGCGAAAGGTCGCAGACGCTGGCGAGCCTGGCGGCGAGCCTGTTTCTCGGCGTGGTGTTTATCGTGTGGCTCGTCTACGAGCTGGCTTCCCTGGAATATGCCATGCAGGACAACGCCTACGCTTCGCTCTTCTACGTCATCAGCGCCGCCCTGGGGTTGCTCGTCCTCACGGCGCTGCCGATCGGCGCATGCGCATTCCTGCGCATGAGGCGGGAGCACGAGGACCGGAAGGGGTTCATGGCCCTCCAAATGCAGATCACGGCGCTCTTCTGGTTTTTCACGGCGGCAATGGGCGCCATCGTCTTTTTCGTCCTTTACCTTTCCCCGCACGTCGTGTAGATCCGTGGGAGAGCCGTACCATGATCGCTACCTCAGCCCCCGATTCCCTGGTGCGGCAATCGGTCCTCTGGTTCGGCCTGCTCGGTGGCGCCGTCGCCTGGGTGGCTCACCTGATGCTGGCTTTCGTGATCGGCGAGTTCGGTTGCCTGGCCGGCTGGGGAGAGATCACTTTCCTAGGGATCACCGCCATTGCCTGGGCGATTCTGGTGCTCAGCGTGGTCACCCTGGTGGTTGCGGTCGCCGCCACGGTCGCCGCCCGAGGCGCCCTGGGGCGGCTTCGCAAAGTGGGTGCGGATCGGGAGAGCGCGGAATTCCTCATGGCGCGCCTGGGATGGATCAACAGTGCCGTGTTTTCGCTGATCATCGCGGTTCAGACCGTTCCGATCTTCTATTACCTGGGGAGCTGTTGAATGACGGCGGACCTGCCCCAAGTCCGGCGCCTCGGACATCGCGACGCCCAGGGAGCGGAAACCGCTCGAGGCCGGTGGCGTGCGGCGGCGGTGGTCGCCCTGGCCGCCGTTCTGCCGCTGATCCTGGCGGAAGCGGCCGAGGCACACATCTTCGGTCCGCCCCGCGAGCCGGGAACCTTGGCATGGAACTGGGACCCGGTGCTGCTGCCGTCGCTGATCCTCGCCGGCTGGCTTTATGTGCGCGGGCTGAGAAAGATTTGGCGAAAGGGGGGGAGGGGCCGAGGTGCGGCGGTTTGGCAGGCCGCGGCTTTTGCCGGCGGGATGCTTGCCCTGGTGGTTGCCCTGGTCTCTCCTCTGGAGGCCCTGGCCGAGCAGCTCGCCTCGGTCCACATGGTCCAACACATGATCCTCATGATGGTCGCCGCGCCGCTGCTGGTGCTCGAGGCGCCCGTGCCCGTGATGCTCGTGGCGCTGCCGCGGGCGTGGCGAAAACCCGTGGGACGCGCCTGGCACCGGGTGGAGGCCTGGCCGGGTGGAAGGCACCTGCTTTGGAATCCCCTCTTCACCTGGCTGCTCTACGCCGCGGTCAACTGGATCTGGCACTTCCCCGATTTTTACAACGCGACGTTACGAAGCAATTTCGTGCACGTCATGCAACACCTGACCTTCTTCGTGGCCGGGCTGCTGTTCTGGCGCGTCGCGATCGATCCGCTGAGCTCGCGGAGAATGGATTACGGCCTGGGCGTGGTCTATCTCTTCACCACGACGGTGCATACCGGTGTGCTGGGAATCTGGATGACCTTCTCACCCGAGCCGTGGTATGCGGAGTACCTCGGCAGAACCGAGGTTTGGGGATTCACGCCGCTGGAGGACCAACAGATGGCGGGGCTGGTCATGTGGATGCCGGGCGGCAAGATGTACGCCATGGTGGCGGCTGTGATCTTCTGGCGCTGGCTCCAGCAATTGGAGACCGGCACAGACCGGGTCCAGGGAACGCCCCCCGCCGAGCAGCAGCCCGCACCCGTCACGCGCTGAAGGAGATCGACGACCATGCAGCATTCGTGGAGAGAGATCGTCTTCATGCTTCTGTTCTTCGCCTTCCTGGTGCTGGCCGTGAGTTTCCATTTGGCCGTCTGGGCTCCGGCCGACTTTCCCCCCGAGCGCGTCTGGCACGTACCCGGAGGCGATCCCGTAGAGGGGCAGTTGGCCATCGTCCGCCACGGGTGCGGCGGCTGCCACGTGATTCCCGGCATCCGCCAGGCCACGGGCCGGGTAGGCCCGCGGCTGAACGATCTGCGAAACCAGGTCTACCTGGCCGGCGTCCTGCCAAACACTCCGGAAAACCTGGTTCTTTGGATTCAGCATCCCGAGGAAGTCAACCCCCGCACGGCCATGCCCGACCTGGACCTCACCGAGGAGGAAGCCCGCGACATCGCCGCGTATCTTTATCGTATGCGCTGACCGGGGGGCCGTTGTCAGTGGTCGGTTGTCCGCTGCTTCGCGCCGCGGGCGCCTCCCCCTGACAACGGACCGGCATCGGAGAATGCCGAGTACCCGTCGGCAGCCCAGACGCGGTTGTTGGTCGGCGCGGCGACACCCTGGCCCACCCCCTCCCGGGCTCTGCACGCGGTGATTACCAACGCATATGCCTTGGAATCGCTCTGGTTCGGCGTGCAGCCCGACGGCCGCTTTCACGAGTACCGTCTGGAACCCGGAAAGCCCCCCTCCTGGGCTGGCCAGACGATCACCGGTCTGCGGATCAATCCCACCGGCGGGACCACCTCGGGGACGTTCGCCATCGACTATGTCCGCGGCGAAAAGTGAGACGCACCCTCAGAACACGAGGCCCGCACGGAGCATCACCGTGCCGGCAGAGCGGAGCTGCTCGCCCCCGCGCGCGTAGCTGAGCTTACGGCCGAAGACGTAACCCACCTCGGCGTGGGAGTCGAGCCCCCAGAGGACCCTCCGCTCCAGCCCCAGGGCAACGCGGAAGTCGCGGTAGGTGAGCAGGTCGCCTTCGTCGTCGATGCGGCGTACGGCCCAGGTGCCTCCGCCCAGTTCCCCGGCCACATAGAGCCAGTCTTGTTTCTCCTCGGACCACTCGCCGAACCAGTAGACGCGGCGGGCGATCTTGGGGCGCGGTACGGCCAGCTCTACGACGAAGTCGGGATGGGGTTCCCAGAAGATTCCTCCGGCCGGCAGGACCTTGAGGTCGTCGCGGTCGAGGTAGGCCACCCCGGCCATGAGCTTCGTGGTTGGAGTGACCGACCACATCCCCACGCCCAACCCGCTGATGCGCAAGGCATCGTCGCCTCCCTGCACGTGGTCGCTGTAAAACCCGGGCGTGACGCCCAGGATCATCCCCAGCCGTTCGGTGAGCAGATACCGCCAGATGAACTGCACGTAACTGTCGTAGAGCCGCGGCGGCACGTCGAGATCCCTGGGGCCGTCGAAAAAGTGTACGGCGAACCCCGGCGTGGCGAGGATCGGCGCGCTGCGGCTGGGGATGGGGATGCCCAGCAGAACGCTCGTCTCCAGAGTGGTGACTCCGAAGTCGTTCCCGCCCCAGGAGGCGAGCCAGGTGGCGTCGAAGTGGAGTTTCTGGAACATCCCGCTGCGGGCGTCGGGCGGCGTCTTCCAGGGCGGGGGGACCATCACCGGCTCGGGCTGCCCGAGCGGCACGCCCGGCGGCGGCAGCGTGAAGTCGAGTTCCCGTACCGTGGGATCGAAATGCTGCTCGGGCCGCATCGCCAGGTCGAGTCCCTTCGCCGTGTAGGAAGGGGTGGGCAGGACGTCCGTGGCGGGCATGACCGCCGGCAGCCGCACGACCTCCGCGCTGGCAGCCGCTGCCATGCTCGCCGCGACGGCCAGCGAGCAGCAGCACCAGCGGTGCCAGAAGGGTAGGCGAGACGGCGGTTCCACGAGGGGGCTGACCTTCATCGGGTTCTATCGCGCGACCGTCGGGGTTGCCAGGGGACGGCGCGTGGCGTGTTAGTAGACAAGGCCCGCGCGCAGCACCACCGCCGGTTCGGGGCGGAACGTGGGCGTGGGACTGCGGTAGACGATCTCGCGGTCGAAGGCCACGCCCACTTCGAACAGGCCGCTCAGCCCCGCGGCGCGGTCGAAGTCGATACCGGCCATCACGCGCAGGTCGTTGTAGTCGACCCGCTCGAAGGTCCCGTCCACCCGCTGCACCGCCCAGTTCCCGCCGCCGTATTCTCCACGAACATAGGCCCAGAGTTGGGTGTCGCCCAGGTCCATCAGCCGCCGCGAGGCCATGGGATTGGGGAACAGGATGTCGAAGCGGACGTCGGGATTGGGCATCCAAACGAGTCCCCCCGCCGGAAGGATCTTCACCCGGTTGCGGTCCAGGTAGACCGCTCCGGCTTTCACCTGCACCGAGGGCGTCAGGGAGAGGACCGCCAGACCGTGGCCCATGAAACGCAGGCTATCGGTGGTCACCTTGCGGTAATCCGAATAGACCCCGGTGCGAAAGCCCAGTTCGGCGCCCAGCCATGGGGTCACCTGGGGGTTCCAGGCCGCGTCGAGATACGCACTGAAGGCGTTCGGGGGCATATCCGCCGGCTGGGGCCCCTCGGAAATGGGGCCGCTCCAAAAGTGCGAGGCGAATCCGGGCGTGATCAAGAGGGGATGTTGCGTGCTGTAAAGGAACGGAATGGTGAAGGTGGCGCTGAGCTCCACGTCATCGACGCCGAACTTCCGCTGGCCTCCCGACGCCGGTATCCACGTGTATTCGGCGCGGATCTCCTCCAGGAAGCGTCGCAGCGTCTCCGTCGTCTGGTAAGCTGACCCGGGAAAATAGTAATCCTGGGGGAAGAGAGCGGGCGGCTGGGCACCGGGCGTTGCGTACGGATCCCAAGACGGCGGAGGAAGCTGCATCCCCCCCAGGTCCCCTGGAGGAGGTCCGGCGTCGGGGAGGGCTGGAGGCACGGGCGCCGATGGGGCAAAGCCGCCCGGCGGTTGGTACGGTGATGAGGGAGCCGTGTACGGCGGTGTTGTCGTCGCACCCGGTGCCGTGGCGGGGGCAGGCGCGTACTGCGGGGCGGCCGGGGAATAAGGGGAAGCCGGCGCATAGACCGACCCGCCAGCGCTACCGCCTGCGGGCACCGGCATCGCCGAGGTTGCCGGCATACTGCTGGGCAGCGAGGTCGACTGGGCCGCCGCCGGGGGGACGAGCACCCCGAGGAGAAACACGACCGATAGCCCGTAGCCGTTCGCCCGCGGCGCAGCGGCGAACCCGTGCCCGGCGGCTGAGGGAAGAGGTGATCTTGGCGTGGCGGGCACGTCAGGGTCCCTTTGCGGTTCGCATGGGGATTCGAGAGGCCATTGAATACCTGCGGTTCCCCCCCCGGTCAAGGCCGGTTTCTGCCAAGTCACCAGATAGGCTCGATGCAGACGGCCGGCGTTACGGCGGATCGCACCCCCCGCGGCAGAATGGGTTGCACCGGCAGATCCGCCATAACCCCCGCAAGGATCCGCGGATGGCGCCGTACTTCCGGACCGCCTCGATGAAGTACGCGCTGCAGGTGGGCTCGAAGCGGCAGTGGGCGCCGAGCAGGGGGCTGAGCACGATTTGGTATACCCGCACCATGGCGATCAGGATAGCGGCCGGCAGGCTGGCGATCCGCGCGATCCAGCGTCGGCCTTTCATTCTCGGGACCTCGCCACCTTGCGAGCCACGCGCCCGGCCAACCGCGGCAGCGACCGCATCAGGCCGGAGAGATCGGGCTCCGCATTCCCACGGGGGATCAGAATGAGGTCCAACC
>SLBP01000170.1:0-6050 GCA_007126245.1 Planctomycetales bacterium | reverse complement strand
CTTGCAGCCGCTGGCGCCGCGGGCGGGCGGCGGCTGGGTGTGGTGGGGGGCGGCGGAGCGGAATACGAAGTGCATTTCTGGCCGGGCCGCCAGGGACTTCTCGACGGCACGGTCGCCTTCGACGACGGCCGCCGGCTGGCCTTCCACGGCTTCACCGCCTCGGTGCTGGGGGGCGAGATCGGCCGCTCCGCCCCGGTGACCGTTGCCGGCGTCGATGAGGAGAGTGACGAAGGCGGCGTGCGGTTCCGCCATCGTCTGGCGGGCTACCGGGGTGCGTTCGACCTGGTGGGCTCGTTGTCCGTGGAGGAGGGCGTCCTCCACGCCCGCTTCCATCTCGACGGCGCACCGCCGCACCTCCCCTTCCGCCCCGTGCACCTGGAAGGGATCGCCGCCGGACCGTGGGACCGCGCGGCGCGGGCCGTGTATGCGGGCCACGGCAACGTGATCGTGGAGCCGGAGGCCTTCACCCTCCCGTTCGACGGCCACCGCCTGGCGACCTCCTTCGTAGGCTTCGATTTCGAGGAGGGACCGTCGCTGGTGATGGCCGTCGACGTGCCGCCCGATCACCTCCACGTCGATCCCCGGGACCGCCACTATTCGCTCCACGCGCCGCACGCCTCCACCTGGACCTTGATCCCTGCCGACGATGCCTTCGAGGCGGTGAAGCGCTACCGCGAGGTGGCCGGGATCGAGGCGGGTGAGGGGGTCGAGCGGCTGGCCGGGCGGTTCGTCTTCGACCTCTGGGGCGGCCGCTATGCGGAGTCGGCCGCGGCGCTGCAGCGGGCCTTCCGCTACGGCCTGACCGACGCGGCGGTGATCTGGCACAACTGGCAGCGGTGGGGCTACGACTACCGCCTGCCCGACATCTACCCGGCCAACCCCCGCTGGGGCAGCCACGAGGAGCTCGTGGAGCTGAGCGCCGCCGTCCGCCGCGCGGGTGTGCTCTTCGCCCTGCACGACAACTACATCGATTTCTATCCCGACGCCGAGGGCTTCTCCTACGACGCGCAGATCGCCTTCCGCGGGCCCGGTGAGCCGGTGTGGGCGTGGCTCAACGAGGGGCGGGGGGCGCAGTCCTTCCGCTTCCGCGCCGATACGATCGAGCCCTTCCTGCGGCGGAACCTGGAGTGGATCGCCGCCGACCTGGCGCCCGACAGCTACTTCATCGACGTCTGGACGAGCATCCGGCCCTACGACTATTTCACATCCGAGGGCGAGTTCTTCGACCGCCTCTTCACCCGCGACCGCTGGGCGGAGCACTTCCGCTGGATCCGCCGCCTCCAGGAGGGCGGGCCGCAGATATCCGAGAGCGGCCACGACCAGCTCATCGGCCCGGTCGACGGGGCGACGGCGAATCACCTCCGCGTGGGCGAGCCGCTGCCGGGCAGGTACCAGTGGTCGGTGTGGAACATCCGCTGCGCCGAGGCGGAACGGATTCCCTGGATCGACGCCGCCTGGCACGATCGCTTCATCCTCCACGGAGCCGGATACTCCACGCGCTACCAGGCCGGCCTCGACGCCCGCCTGCACGGCATCTACAGCGACGACTACATCACCACCGAGGTCCTCTGCGGCCGCCCGGCGATGGTGCCCGACCCCTTCGGCCGCGACGTCGTCCGCAAATACTGGCTCACCGCGGCACTATCTCGGGCGCTGGCGTTAAGGCAGATCGAAGCGGTCGAGTTCGTCGGCGGCGACATCCGCCGGCAGCGGGTCGCCTGGAGCGGCGGCGGCGAGGTGTGGGTCAACCGCGGGGAGGGTGACTGGGAGGTCGACGGGGCGGTGCTGCCGCAGTACGGCTTCCTCGCGCGCGTCCCCACCGAGGCCGGCCCGGTGACCGCCTCGATCGAGCGCCGCGACGGCACGATCGTGGAGACGGCCCATTCGCCCGAGTCGATCTACGTCAACGGACGGCAGACGACCGGGGCCATGCTGGCGATCCGCCCGAGGGCGGAGCGCTTCGAAGACCTCGGCGGCGGCCGGGCAGCGGTCGGCACGCGGTGGGAGTGCAAGGTCCCTATTCCCGCCGAGCACGTCGCCTTCGCCCACTTCACCGATGAGGAGGGGGAGATCGTCTTCCAGGGTAGCTTCGCCCGCGGCGGCGTGCCGCTCGAGCAGACGGGGACGTTCGAGGCCGACCTCCGCTTCCGTGTTCCGGACCGGATTGCCGCGGGCACGGAGTTGGAGCTGGTCGTGGGGCTGTACCGTCCCGCCGACGGCCGGCGGCTGCCGCTGATGGGCCCCGACGACGGCGGCCGCCGCATCCGCCTGGGAACGCTCCGCATCGAGGGGTCGCCGGGCGCAGAGCGGCAGCTCCACTTCACACCGCACGGTCCCTACGACGATCCGCTCCTGGCCCGCCACAATCCCGAGGGAACGGCGGTCGACTTCGGGCCGGTCCGCACCGCCGCCGCCGTGCGGATCACACCGGAAGAGGGCTCGCTCCTCGTCGTGCCCCTCCCCGGGGAGCGGCCCGCCGAGGTGCGGCTCGACCCGGCGGCGCTCCCCTGGCCGCTCGATGCGGCCGGCACCGTCGAGTCGATCGACGAAGAGGGCGCCGTCCTCGACACCCACACCCTACGGCGCAAGGGAAGGTGGGTCGTTCTGGACGTCGCCCCCGGCCCCTTCGGCTACCGGCTGCTCCCGCAGGCGGAGTGACCGAGCCCGTAGGCCGGACATCTTGTCCGCCAGTTATCCCCCCTCGTTCCCAAGCTCCGGCTTGGCAACCCACCTCCGCGAAGCTCGGCTTCGCAGCGTGCCGGCGATCGTTATCGTCCTGCCGTTCCTCGCTCTGTCCACCGGTCACCCCCGGCAGCTCGCCCCCGCATCAGCGGCGGTCGCGCCCGGGAATCCGCAGCGCCATCAAGCGGCGGCGCGGGAGCTCCGCCCTACACGGACCGGCGGCGGCCGCTTGCCCACTGTCGGTTGCGGTTCCGCGTGAGGCGGCGGTTATTCGCGCTCGGCGGCCCAGGCCTGGAGGCGCTCGACCCACTCCCGGCGGTTGAAGTTGTCGGGCTGCTCGTAGTCCTGGTTGGCCTCGAGCTCCTCCATCGTGGGCGTGGGGGTGACGATTCCCTTCTCGGGGATGTCGAGCCCGGCGGTCCAGACGATGCCGTTGAGGACCGCCTTGCGGAAGTCGTCCTGCGCCCAGGTCCAGTGGTAGTGGCCGCCGGTGAAGCCGTAGCCGCGGCCGCCGCCGTCGCGCTCGTAGGTCCAGGCGACGTGCTCGGGCATGCCGCGGCGGGCGCGGACGGTGGGATTGTTGCTGTGCGGGCCGTCGGGGCGCTCGCGGGTGCTGTCGGGCGGCACGGCGGTGAGGATGGGCTCGACGCCCTCCATATCCTCCTGGAACCGCATGTGGTAATACCACTCGTCGTAGACGGAGAAGGGCCGCAGGCCGTTGGCCACGGGGTGGTCGGGGAAGTCGGTGAACTCGGCGGTCCAGAAGGGGTTCACCGACCAGTGGGTCTCGAAATAGCCGCCGATCCAGTCGAGGAGCTGCTGCCCGCCGCGCTCTTTGGGGACCTCGACGGCGAAGTGGAGCATGACCACGCCCATCCCCTCGTCGACCCGCTCCTGTACGGCCTCGAGGTGGGGAATCATCGGGTGGCCGCCGCCGCCGTTGGCGAAGACCACGAGCGTATCGGCGTTGTCCAGGGCGGTAGGATCGTCGGGCCAGCCGTTCTGGTAAACAACGGCGCGGACGCCGGGGACGTGCTCGTTGAGCAGCTCGGCCAGCAGCAGGCAGCCCGCGTTGTGCTCGTGGTTGCCGTAGCCGTGGCTGGGGGTGCCGGCGACGAAGACGACCTTCTTCTCCTCCTCGAGCGGCAGCCGCTTGAGTCGCACGTTGCGGACGTCGATCCGCATCGGCTGGCCGGCGTGGAGCTGGACACCGATGAGTCCGCTGCGGCGGAAGTGCTCCCTTTCGCGGTCGGTCACCTCGACCATCGTGTGGCCGTTGATCTTCTGCACGAAGCGGTGGCCGCGGGCGATGATGTGATACTCGTTCCACTCCCCCTCGGGATGAATCTTCTCGTAGAGTTCGTCGCCGTCGGCGAACTGGTCGGCGGTCCGCTCGCCGTCTTCGTCGATGACCATCCGCAGGCCGCGGTGGGCGATGACGCCCCGGCCCAGCTCCTCGTAGAAGACGCCGTGGAACTGGGGGCCATCGACGATGTCGGCCTGGTAGCCGCCCATGCCCCACGGCCGCTCGGGGTGTTCCCAGCTGCGGTACTGGATACCCGAATTGTGGTTATGCAAGCGGTACTCGAGTTTGAGCTCGAAGTCGTCGACCTCGCCCTGCCGCCAGATGAGGTAGGTGTTCGCCGGCGGCCGCATGTCGGGCGTGCTCTCGCCGATGATCATGCCGTCCTCGACCCGCCAGAACCGCGGATCGCCGTCCCAGCCGTCAAGGGACTGGCCGTCGAAGATGGGCCGGAAGCCCTCCTCGTCGGCGGCGGCGGGCAAGGCGGCCGGCAGGCATATGCCGACTGCCGCCATCGAGGCAATGAGAAACCGTCGGTACATGATCCTCTCCTCCAATGGATATGGTTCCGAAATGGTCCCCTCGGCTGCTGGTTGCGCCTGCGGCGTTGCCCGCGCTGCATACCGGAGTTTCGAGCGCCGAGGGGGGGTGCTTCGGAGCGGCCCGCTCTCCGCACCGCCCTCGCACTTCGCAACCGACGCGGCGGCGGCGCGCGGAACGGCTTGCGCTTTGCCCAATCAGCGCAACCGCCAAGCTCCCCTGCGATGATTCTACCCCGCTAAGGGGACCACAGCAACCAAACGGCCCCCGGCCGCGCTTGACAGGAAGCGGCGACGGGCAACAATTCGGCCACCGGTAGAATCGTTTACCCCCGACGGCGCGGCGCCGTGCTGGACCTCCCTGCTCACCCCCCCAATATAAGGACCCGCAATGAACGATCTTTCGCTCGAACAGGCCCAGGCGGCGGTGGCCGCCGCAGTGAAGAAGTCGGCGGAGCTGGGCTGCAAGATGGACGTCGCCGTGGTCGACGCCGGGGCGAACCTCAAGGCCTTTGCGCGCATGGACGGCGCCTGGCTGGGGTCGATCGACATCGCCGTCAAGAAGGCCCGCACGGCCCGCTTCTTCGACATGGACAGCGGCGAGATCGGCAAGCTCTCCCAGCCTGGGGGGCCGCTTTACCAGATCGAGCACTCCAACGGCGGTCTGATCAGCTTTCCCGGCGGCGTCCCCATCCGCAATGCCGAAGGGGTGGTGGTCGGCGCCATCGGCGTTTCCGGGGATACGGTGGAGAACGACCACGCCGTGGCCGCCGCGGGGGCCGCGGCGGCGGCGTAGCCGGGTGGCGGGAAGGATCGTGCCAAAAAAAACCCCCGCCGTCGCATCGGTAGGCGACGGCGGGGGCAAGTTGGAAAAGATCCGGCGACACCTACTCTCGCACTTGTGGTACTACCATCGGCTCTGGAAGCTTAACTGCCGTGTTCGGAATGGGAACGGGTGTGGCCTTCCAGATATGGTCACCGGAAAGGAGCGTCCCGCCCGTTTCCGGACGGGTCCGCTCAAAGCAATGGTTGGTTGTGGCCGAGCGGCGTTGGGTGCCATGCGGGCACGGGGGATTCGTGCGGTACGCCGACCGCGCGGCGAATCCCTGGTGGAGCGCTCGATACATGTGGCCAAGCTTTCGCCCGTTAGTACCGGTTAGCTGAACGCATTGCTGCGCTTACACATCCGGCCTATCGACCTGGTCGTCTTCCAGGGGGCTCTCGAGGCGTTGCCTCTACGAAACCTGATCTTGGAGAGGGCTTCACGCTTATATGCTTTCAGCGTTTATCCTTTCCGCCCATAGCTATCCAGCCGTGCCGCTAGCGCGACAACTGGTACACCAGAGGGGCGTCCTTCCAAATCCTCTCGTACTAAGGAAGAACCTCCGCAAGTTTCGTGCGCCCACAGCAGATAGGGACCGACCTGTCTCACGACGGTCTGAACCCAGCTCACGTACCACTTTCATTGGCGAACAGCCAAACCCTTGGGAGCTTCTCCACCCCCAGGATGTGATGAGCCGACATCG
>SLBP01000158.1:0-6052 GCA_007126245.1 Planctomycetales bacterium | reverse complement strand
GGTTCCCGGCCAGCGCCGCGCCCGCCGCCGCCGACGAACGGGCGAGGAAACTGCGCCGCGACGTTGCTTTCGTGTCACTCATGCTCGTAACTCCTTCGCTGGAAACCGATGCGCGGAAAACCGCCGGGAACAGGATGGTCTCGGGTCGCCAGGGCGGGGGGGCAGGCTCAGGGCGCGCACCGCCGGTCTCGCCCGGGTGGGCGGCCCATCGCACCATTCTCCTACTTTCTTCCGAAACAGTCCCTGCGAATCGGCAGCCGCCACACCTCCCCTACCCTGGCCCCTACCCACTATCACTATCGCGGTCCATCGTCCGCATTGCAACCGTCTCCGCGACCGTCCGGCTCCATAATGGCACCGAGGTTTGCCAGGGAGTCTTCCCCAGGCTTTCGACCTAAGCTTTCGAGTGGTGTCCCTTCGGGACACGAATTGTTCAAGGACGAGTCGCGGCCCTTCAGGCCTCGAGGAGATCTTCTCTTCCTCCGCTTCCCCAGGCCTTCGACCGGGGCTGTCGAGTGTTGCCCCTTCGGGGCCCGGGGCCATCATCCGTCACCCGGGTAGCTCGAAGAGCGATCCGTTCGAGCCTTTCCAGTTCCTCCAAATGTCGGACTCCGTCATCGGTCACACGTGTCCTCGACAAAGTCAGCCATTCCATTTCCCGAAATCCACCGATCGTGTGGAGGCCTTCATCCCCAATTGTCGTTTCGCTAACGTCAAGTCGTCGAAGCTGCGAAAGATTCGCAATTCGTCGCAGCCCCGCATCACTTATCCGCGCGCCCGAAAGGTGGAGTTCCTCGAGGCATTCCAGCTCCGCAAGGAGTTGGAAGGCCGAATCATCGATCCGATCCGCGGGACATTGGACGGTCGCAATAGCGATCCTATCGCCATCGTGGTCGGAAAAGGTTCCTGACACCTTTTCCCCGCAGGCACCTTATTCGGCCGCCGGGTCCCAATGGACGACTCCCATGTGATAGCGGTCGTGGTCTGCCGTGCGCTGGGCATAGAAGGCGGTCAGTACCTGCCCGTCCGGCAACTGCACGCTGCTGGGATAGCCCCGGTCGCCCTCGCAATCGGCCACGCGCAAAGGATCGCCCCAGGTGTGGCCTTCGTCGTCGCTGAGGCGGACGTCGACGCCACCGGGCGAGGTGCGGTTGCCGTACGTGAGCAGGAGCCGCTGATCGGCGAGCCGCATGATGTGCCCCGGGTGCTGCTGAGTGCCGGTCACCTTCTTCCGATGGGTCCAGCTCTTCGCGTCGTCTTCCGAGGCGTAAAGATCGAGGCCGTCGTGACGGGTGGCCGCCAGCCACTTCCCCTCACCGAGGTGGAATAGGGCCGGTTCGTTGAGGACGGCGCCGCCGGCAATCGCCACCGCTCCGGCCCACGTCTTGCCGTCGTCGGTGCTGCGGAAAACGTATCCGGCACCACGCGCCCCGGTGTACATCGCCACGCGCAAAGCCCCGTCGCCCCCTGCGAGGATGTCGCCGAAAGGCACACAGATGCCCTCGGGAGTAACCTCTTGCCGGGCTGCCTCGGGCCATGGGTCCGGAAACGCCTCGGCGTCGACGGACCACATCCTGCCCCCGTCCGCCGAGCGGCAGACCCAAGGAGGCAGGATCCGCTCGCGGAACGGTTGGCCCAACTCGCCGGACGCCTTCAGCCCGGTCCAGCCCGAAGCGATCACGACGAGGTCGCCGTTGTTCGCCAGTCCCGCGGCCACGTTCATGCGGTTGGAGTGCTCGTTCTCTCGCTCGGCTGGAGTACCCCGCTTCTCCCACGTCTGGCCGCCGTCTTCGCTGCCCCAGCAATCGACGTCGCCCGCCGTGGTCCCGTGGCTGGGCTGGTTGAAAATGGTGGCGATGATCGCTCCGTCGCGCAGCACGGTAAGGTTGGGCCAAGCGCAGACGTTGTCGACTGCCACGATCGGCCGCGGCGTCTCGCCGGCACGATTCCTCACCCTGGCCTGCGGCGTGTCGGCAGCCAGAACGGATGAGGCCAGCCGCCCGGAAACCGCCGCCGCCACACTAACGGAAAAGGCCTCCGTGAGCCACGCGCGCCGTGTCAGATGCACTCTCATGATCCTCGTGCCTCTACGGGTGAACTTGCAGTGCTGGGGCCGGCCCCATCCCACCAGCATAGCGGATCCACGCCCCGCCGGTCGATCGACTGTTCCTTCGGGGGGTGTTGTTTCTGAGACTGTCGGCTCCTCCCCTTGATCACCCCTTGCCCTGCCCGCACCGGCCGAAAGGGAAAGTCCTGTTTTTCGCGGCCGAATCGCGTTCTCCAGGAGGAATACCGTCTACGGCCGCGAAAAAAAGGGACAGCCCCCCGTGAACGGTTACCGAAATCCTTCCTCGATTTGCACCCGGTTGTGCCGACTGCCGCGGGGCGACCGCCTCCGCAGGGTACCGGCTGCGGTGCCGCGCTTACGACGCCTGAATCGCCGCTGCCAGCTTGCACTCCGAACAGGCCTGAGGTAACGTGAAGTCGTACGTCAACACCTGGACAAGGGCACACTGGGAGAAATCACACCATGACCGGCGCTGCGCGGCCTTGGAATCGACGCACCTTTCTGACATCCCTGGCGGCCGCGGGCGCCGCCAGCCTCACCGGCGGCATCGGCAGGGCCGATCCGGCGGAGGAGAACGGACTGGCGTTGGGATTCGACAATTTCTCCATCCGGGCGTTCCAGTGGAAAGCGCCCCAACTGATCGACTACGCCGCGTCGCTTCAGGTCGACACGCTGCTGCTCTCCGACCTCGACGTTTACGAGAGCCTCGAGGCCGACTACCTGAAGCAGGTGGCCGAGCAGGCGCGCCGGGCGAATATCGAGTTGCACGCAGGCACGGGCAGCATCTGTCCCACGTCGTCGTCCTACAACGAGCAGCGTTGGGGGAAGGCCGAGGACCATGCCCGGCTCTTGATCCGTACGGCCAGCCGGCTGGGTACCCCGGTGGCCCGGTGCTATCTCGGCAGCCGGCGGGATCGAGCCGGCGACGGCGGCATCCAGCGCCACATCGACGAGACGGTCAAGGTGCTCAAGGCTGTCCGGAGCGAGGCGGAGGATGCCGGCGTCACGCTTGCCGTCGAGAACCATGCCGGCGACATGCAGGCTTGGGAGCTCGTGGCGCTGATCCAGGAGGCGGGGGAGAGCTTCGTCGGTGCCACCATGGATCCGGGCAACGCGGCCTGGACCATTGAAGACCCCATGGTCAACCTGGAGATCCTCGGCCCCTACGTCGTCACGACCGGCATTCGCGACACGGCCGTCTGGGAAACGGAGATGGGTGCCCACGCGATGTGGACGAACGTGGGCTACGGCAACACCGACTGGCCGACCTATGTGCGGCGTTTCCGCGAGCTATGCCCCCACGTTCCCTTTGTGCTCGAGGTGATCTCCTACCGGTGGAGCCTCGAATTGCCCTATCTCGATCCGCAGTTCTGGTCGCAGTTTCCCCAAGCCCGCGCCTCGGAGTTCGCCCGATATGTGGCATTTGCCAAGCGAGGCAAGCCCTACGAGCTTCCGGAAGGTCGCCCCACCGGCGAGGAATCGCCCGAACTCGAGCAGGCACAGCAGAAGTTCGACCTGGAAACGAGCCTCGACTACTGCCGCAACGTCCTGAACATCGGTAAGAAGTGCTGAGAACCGGCGGCGTCGACGATTTCGCCGGGCGATGGCGAGTTCCCACTGGACCCCGCCCTACAAGCTCCAGCCTGCCCGCATCTGCGGCATGATGCGGCCATTGGCTTCTTCCGAGTTGGTAAAGCGGCCAGCCGGGCCGTCCCACTGCAGCCTGGTGCCGGTGAGCCGGGTGGCGATCACCCCGAGCAGGGCGATCTCGGTGAGCGGGCCGCCGTAGTCGAAGTTCGATCCCGCTTGGGTCCCGTTGCGAATTGCCTGAAGCCAGTCGACGTAGTGATTCTGATTCGGCACCCTCGGCAACGTCGGCCGGGGCCGCTCGTAGGCGCGCATCTTCTCTTCCGGCATGATCCGCACGCCGCCGGCCCCATGCGAGGCGTGGCGGATCGCGCCGTCGGTGCCGAGGAGGAGGCCGCACGTGTTGTCGGGAAATTCGCGCCAGGCGTACTCGTCGAGCCGCGGCGGGGCGAGCGTGCCATCGTACCAGTGGAGCGTCACCGGGCCGCGGTCGCCCTTGGCCGCGAACTCGTAGGTGACGTGCGTCCCGCGCGGGAACGTCAGCGCGTGCCTTTCGGGGTCGTAGCCGTCGGTCTCGGCGACGACGGAGATCGGTGAGCCGAGGTCGAGCGCCCAGAAGGCGGGGTCGACGACGTGGCAGACCCAGTCGCCGATGGTGCCGGTGCCGAATGGCATCCACCCCCGCCACGAGCGCTGGAAGGAGGGGTGGTAGGGCCTCTCGGCCGCCGGACCGAGCCAGAGGTCCCAATCGAGCGACTCGGGAACGGCGTGTTCCTCGGAGAGGCTGGCGAGCTGGCCGATCCTGGAGTAGCTGCCCGGGCGGAGGCAGTGGACCGTGTGGACCGGACCGATGGCCCCGTCCCAGATCCACTCGCACAACATCCGGATTTGGTCGGACGAGTGCCCCTGGTTGCCCAACTGCGTGACGATGTTGTGCTCGGTGGCCGCCTTCTGCAGCGCCCGGACCTCGCCGATGGAGTGGGCCAGCGGCTTCTCGCAGAAGACGTGCTTGCCGCGGCGGATGGCGTCGATGGCGGCTACCGCGTGCGTGTGGTCCGGCGTGGAGACGACGACCGCGTCGATCTGGCCGTCGACCTCGTCGAGCATTTTGCGGAAATCGCGGTAGCGCTTCACCTGAGGGTAGTCGGCGAACGCGCTGGCTGCTTTGCCCTCGTCGACGTCGCACAGCGCCACGACGTTCTCGCTTGCCAGGCCGTTCAGGTTCGCCCTGCCACGGCCGCCTGCGCCGATGAACGCCAGGTTCAGCCGCTCATTGGCGGAACCGGCCGCGCGGGCCGAGGGGATGAAGTGCGGGACGAACCAGGCGGCCGTGGCGGCCGCCACCGAACGGCCGAGAAACCGCCGGCGCGAGAACTGAGAGCGTCGTTGGTGCATGGGGTGCTCCTTGATCTCGGGTAATCCATGGCTGAACGCGCCGTCCCCTTACCACACCGCGGCGTACCGGGCGAAGAGGACAGTTCCATTTTCGCGGCCGAATCGCGTTATCCACGAGGAATACTCTCTATTCTCTATGGCTGCGAAAATCGGGACGGTCCCCCGTGAACGGTTACGCCCTTCCCAGCCGCGGCTGTTCACATGATACGGGCCATCCTCGATATCGATCTGCAATGCGCGCACCATGCCCCAAGCCCGCCGAAAGGTTAATGGTCAAGACCTGCCCCCCTCTTGCTTGCATCGCATCACCACCGCCGATGGTACTCAGTTTCTGCCCGCCTGTCGACAGTCTGCCAGATGGGGGGGGAAGCGGTTGCAGCCGCCGGCGAGGCCGTGGATACTGGAACGCGAAGGCGGCGGCCGCGCCGCCGGGGGCCTCGATTTCGCCGCGCTTCGGAAGGAGGCATCTCCATGCAGCCCGCAACGCTCCGTACGTCGACGATCCCAGCCATCTTGATCCTGGCGGCTGCCGCGTCAACGCCGCGGGCGGCGGCCGCCGAGGAGTCGGCGGAAGCGGCCGCGCGGCGGCCGAACATCATCTTCCTGCTCACCGACGATCAGCGGTGGGACGCGCTCGGCTGCATGGGCAACCCGATCATCGAGACGCCCCACATCGACCGGCTGGCCCAGGAGGGGGTGGTCTTCGACCACTGCTTCGTGACCACTTCGATCTGCATGACGAACCGGGCCTCGATCTTCAGCGGGCAGTACGCGGCGCGGCACGGAATCATCGACTTCCGCACGGAATTCACGCCCCCCCAGCTCGCCGAGACCTACCCGGCGCTGCTGAAGGATGCGGGCTATTACGTGGGCTTCATCGGCAAGTGGGGCGTGGGACGCCCGCCCGAAGGCCTCTTCGATTTCGACACCGGTTGGCCGGGACAGCACCACTTTTTCCCCGACCGCAACGAACCCACGCGCCACCTGACGGCGATCATGGGT
>SLBP01000013.1:0-19501 GCA_007126245.1 Planctomycetales bacterium | reverse complement strand
GGCGCGGCAGGTCCGCGCCGCCGACATCTCGGTCGGCGTGGTGGTCCTGCTCTTGGGCGCGCTGAGTTACCTCTTCGCCGCGGCGCTGCTGGACCACTGGCTCATCCCCGGTGGGTTCGGTTTCTGGGGGAGGGTCCTTCTGCTGGCGGGGCTACTGGGTTTGGGGGGGTGGTATCTGGCGGCTGCCGTGGTCCCCGCCGTTACCCGTCGGATCAATCCGGTCTACGCGGCGCATTCCATCGAGCAGAGCCAGCCGAGCCTGAAGAACAGCCTGGTCAATTTCCTGCTGCTCCGGGGGCATCAGCGGGGGTTCTCCCAGGTCGTCTACGGGGCCCTCCGCGATCGAGCCGCTCGCGACCTGAAGACGGTCCGTCTCGAGACGGTGGTCGACCGCACGCCGCTGGTCCGCCTGGGCTATCTGCTCGTCGCCGTGGCGGCGATCTTCGCCCTCTACCTCGTGCTCTCGCCGAAGAACCCGCTGGTCTCGGCGGCCCGGGTTCTCTGGCCGTGGGCCGAGATCGCCGCGCCGACGCGCGTCCGCATCGCCGACGTCGACCCTGGGAGCACCACGGCATTCTACGGCGACCACGTAAGCATTTCGGCTGCGGTGCAAGGCCTTCGCGACGATGAGGAGGTCTTCGTCTACTTCACCACCGACGACGGCCAGAGCCGCGACCAGGCGGTGCCCATGCAGGTGCCCGCGGGCGACTTCCGCTACCGTGCCGCGCTGCCGCCGGCGAGCGAAGGGCTTCAGCAGGGTTTGGAATACTACCTGGCCGCCGGCGACGGCCGTACGCCCCGCTTCCGCATCGATGTGGAGACGGCGCCGACGATCGTCGTCGAAGGCGTCCGTTACGAATACCCGGACTACACGGGATTGCCGCCGATGGAGGTGCCGCGGCAGGGCGCCATCCGCGCCCTCGAAGGGACGCGCGTGACGGTCCGCGCGGCGGCGAACCTCCCCATCGAGTCGGCCGAGATCGACCTGAACTCCACGGGGCGGCGGGGCCGGCGGATGGAAGTGGAGGGGCTGACGGCGCGCGGCAGCTTCGCGCTGACTATGCGCGACGACAATCCGGCGGTCGGCGAGTACGAGTCGTACCAGTTGCTGTTCACCGACGCCATGGGACGGCGGAACCAGCGACCCATCCGCTACCGCATCGAGACGATCCCCGACGAGCCGCCCGTCGTCCAGATGGTCGACCCGCCGGGGGAACACGTCGGCCTGCCGCTCGACGGGGAGCTGGTGCTCCGCGTCCGCGCCGAAGACCCCGACTTCGCCCTGCGCCGAGTGGCCCTGCTAGCCGAGCGCGAAGGGGAGCCGCTTTCGATCGCACCCCTGCTCGACAGGCCCGCCCCGGAGCCGGGCCACGAGGGGCCTTTCGAGGCCTCGTACCGCTTCCGGCCCCAGGCGCTGGGGGTTTCGGTGGGCGACGACGTCAGCTACCGCTTCGAAGCGGTCGACAACAAGGAGCCGGTGGCCAACCGAGCCGAAACGGCCCCGCGGTGGATCACGATCGTCGACCCCCAGGCCGGCGAAGATGCTGCCGACGCCCAACGCCCGGACCCGGCCGCGGACGCGCAGCAGCCGGGCGATCCGGCCGGTGAGCCCCAACCCGATGGGGCCGAGGCAGACGGCGGCGAGGCAGAGGAAGCATCCGATTCCCACGCCGAAGAGCCCCCTGCGACGGAAACGCCCCAACCCGGCGAGGAGGGGCACGACGAGGGCATGGACGGTGACGAGTCCCAGCCTGCAGAGGGCGACTCCGAGGCAACAGACGGCGAGGGGCAGGCGGGTGAGGCCGCCGACGCCCGGCCGGGCGACTCCGACGATGGCGAGAACGGCGAGGGCCAAGCACGCGAGGCTGCCGATGCCCAGCCTGGAGAGTCGGCCGACGACGGCGAGAACGGCGAGGAAACGGCGCGCGAGGGGGCTCGCGACGAGGCCTCCCCGGAGACCGAGCCCGCGGAGCCCGAAGCGGTCGATGGTGAGGCCAACCCCGGTGAGGCCTTCGAACGGATCCTCCGCCACCGCGACCGCACCGAGCCGCAGCCTACGGATCCCGCGCCGCAGGATGGCGAGGCGGACCAGCCGCAACCCGGTGAAGCGGCGCCCCAAGATGGGGACGGATCGCAACCGGCGGAACAGCCCGATCCGACGCAACCCTCGCCCGAGCGAGCCCCTGCTGACCAGCCGTTGCCGGGCGAAGAGCCCTCCGTGGAGCGGCCGCCCAGTCCAGCCGAACTCGACGACGGGCCGCAGCCACCCACCGGCGAACAGCAATTGGGAGCCGAGGGGCCGGGGGAGCAATCGCCCGACCCCTCAGCCGATTCCCCGGTCGGCCAACAGCCCGGCGAAGTGGAGGACGGTCCTCCCGGCGATCATCCCACGGAGCCGGACCCGCAGGATGGGCCCGTCGGTGCCGAAGAGGCGATTGCACCCGAGGAGCGCCCCGGCGGCGGCGACGGGGCGCCTCAAGCCGAGCAGCAGTTCGGCGAAGAGCCCGGCGGGGAAGAGACTCCCGATGCCGGCGATTCCCAGGCTGAAGTGGGCGGCGAGGGGGGAGCGGGAAGGCCGTCGGCCGATCCCGAACCGACCCCGCAACCCATGGAGGACCTCCGCGAGCGTCCGAAGACCCCGCCCCCAATCGATGAAGGGGATCCTACCGACCCGCCGGAGGCACACTCACCGAGCACGGAGGATCACGAGAGCGACTCGGTGGGCGAGGTCTCCGGCGATCAGGCCGGCGGCGGCGAGGAAGGGGGTGGCCAGCGTGCTCCGGAAGAGGGCCTCGGCTCCGCCGGCGAGACGACGCCCGCCGACGAAGGGAGCGGGGCGGCTCCCCAAGCGGGTGAGGGTCCCTTGGGCGACCAGCCCGGTGGCGACTTGCCCGCCGAACGATCTCCCGATGCCCAGGACGACCAGCCGGGAGTGGGGACCGGTCGACCCGCCGATGACAGTCCCCCTCTTGGCGATCAACCTCCTACGGATCCGCCCGCCGACGAAATGCCTCCCGGTCCCGGCCAGCCCGCCGACGGACCACCCGACGGCAGACCTCCCGAGGGCGAGAGCGCGGACGGTCTGGACGGCCATGGTCCGGGGCTTCCCCAGGGCGGCGGACTGCCGCCGCAGGGCGACGTGCCGCCACCGCCTCCCGCCCCGAGCGAACCCGGCGGCGATGATGTCAACCGCGAGTATGCCGAGAAGGCGACCGAGTTGGCCCTCGAGCACCTGAGCGACCAGCTCGCCCGCGAGGAGCCCGATCCCGATCTGCTCCGCGAACTGGGCTGGAGCCGCGAGGAGCTGGAACGGTTCTACAGCCGCTGGGAGGCGATGCGCCGGCAGGCGGCCGAGCCGAGCCCGGAAGGCGAACGCACCCGCCGCCAGCTCGACGAGGCACTCCGCAACTTGGGATTGAGGAGCCGCGGCACCCAGATCGACCGCGGCGCCGGACCGAGCGACGATATCCGCCGCATGCATGAGTCGCGGCGGATCGACCCCCCGCCTCAATGGCGCGATCTCTTCCGCGCCTATACTCGGGGCGTTGCCGGGAGCCGGGAGTGACGCCGCGTCTTCCACTTTCTTGATCGGGGCGGGGTGCGGCGGCCTCCGGGGAACCGCTACCATCGTCAAAGCCCGCCGGCCTCCGCCCTGGGTGCGGAGAAAACCGCTTCCCGGCGGGGGGGCCCGGCCCGGCCGGGCCTTCCCGCATGGCACGGTATTCTAGCGGACGCGCGGCACGCACCGGCTATCGTCTGGCCGGCGACGACGTCCTGCAAGCGCTCGTTTGCCGCGAGCTTGGCAAGAATCGTGCGCCTTTCCGGAGTTTTGCCATGGGCTTCGCAACCGTCATCGCTGTCTGTCTATTCGCTCAGGCCGGCGACACGGCCGACTACTCGATCAATCAGTGGGAGAGCCACCTCCTGGAGTGGCGGTGGGGCCTGGTCGACGACCGCTCCGAATGCCCCCGGCTGCTCCTGGTGCTCAAGTGCCACACACCCGATCACCGCGTCTTTGAGCTCTACATGTACGATATGTACGATATCCACCACGATATCGACGAGCTCGGCGGCCATAGACCCTGGAGGACCGTGCGGGCGTGGACCGGCACCTACAAGATGCAGGCCAGGGAGAACCACGACCGGTCGATCTCCGAGCGGCTGGTGCAACTCAACGTCGATCGGTACTGGTTGCCCGTCGAACCCTTCAAGTTGTGCCAGCTCCGGCGCCGCGCGGACGAGCACGGCCTGGTCGTGTGGCGCTGCGACCTCCATCCCGCCGACTGGCCGGAGGAGCTCGGCCTTCTCCACTGGCGGGAGGTTCGGGACTTCAAGCCCTTCCTGGCCGAACTGAAGGTCGACCTCCCCACCGCCCCCGACCCGCCGGAGAGCATCCGCTTCCTGCTCCGCTCCAACGACGTCATGAGGGTCGGGTGGTGGACGATCGGCACCGAGTACGTCCTTTCGCCGGTATGGAAATGGCGTCGCTCGCTCTTGCCGTTCGAATGATCCGCGTCGCCTCCCAGCCGCGTTGCGCCGGCAGGGCCCGCAGTGGAAAAAACGAGCACCCCCGCGCCGAGCACCGCAGCCGGGGCGGCGGTCGTCGCGGGGGTGTGGTACGAGGAGGAAGGAATCGAGAAGGGGCTTGACAGCAACGCGTGAAGAGAGAAGGAGGGGCCTCGGGGCCGGCGGCTTCGATTGCGGCCGACGGAGGGCGCTGCGACGGATGGGCAGTCCGGCCCATACGGTTCGCCGGCGATGTTTCGGCAGCCCCGCTACGTCGCTTTGGCAGTCTCGGCTTGGGCCTGGTTCAGCGAGCGGCCCAATTTGCGGCGCTGTGTGCCGCCGGAGAGACGAGGGGTCTGGTTGTCGGTGCGGGCCCCGTTGCGGATGACGTCGAGCAGCTTGTGGCGGACGTCGTCGCCGCTGGCGGGTGTGCCCAGGTCTTCGACGGCGTCGTTGACGCCCAGGAGGACGGCCTGGCGAACGCCGTCCCGGATCCAGGTGAAGAAATTCATCGGTCTTGCATCTCCTTCGACCGTGCGGTCTCTCGTTTCCGACCGGACCGCCACCGGACCGGCAGCGCTCCCTGGTTGCCGACGGCGGCATACGCTACGGCCCCGTCGTCGGTGGAGGCGAAGATTAGCGATCCTCGACCGCGGCGTAAAGGCGAGTCTTGAACGTCGCGCCGAGGCGCCGAGGGGGGGCCCCGCGGCCTGATAGACAGCCGCCCCCCTGTTGGCGTAGGCTATGGTTGCCGGGGGATCGGAGACTTGGGCTTCTGGGCGCGAGACGAAAGGAAACCATGGAGCGATTCGTAAGTCTGCTCGGCCTGGTGTTCATGCTCCTGCTCGCCTGGAGCCTTTCCGAGAACCGGCGGCGGATGAACGCTCGACTGATCGGCTGTGGGCTCGTTCTGCAGGTCGTCATGGGGATGCTTCTCCTTTGGACCGCGCCCGGGCAGATGGTCTTCGCGACGGCCCGGGACGTGATCAACGCCGTGCTCGCCTTTTCCGATGCGGGGGCGATGTTCGTCTTCGGCGAGGACCTCGTCCACACGGTCCCCATGGCGTTCTCCGTGCTGCCGACGATCATCTTCGTCTCCTCCCTGACGGCAATCCTCTTCCACCTCGGCGTCCTCCAGGCCATCGTCAAGCTCATGGCGCGGATCATGGTCTGGGTGATGGACACGTCGGGGTCGGAGTCGCTCTGCGCCTCGGCGAACGTCTTCATCGGCATGACCGAGGCCCCCCTGGTGATCCGTCCCTATCTGACCACGATGACCCGCTCCGAGCTCATGGCCATGATGACTGCCGGGCTGGCCACGATCGCCGGGGGGGTGATGGCGGCGTACACGGCGATGGGGGCCGATGCCGGCCACCTCCTCGCTGCATCCCTGATGTCGGCCCCGGCCGCGCTGGTGGTGGCCAAGATCATGGTTCCCGAGGTCGAAGAATCGCCTACCAAGGGTGCGGTGCGCGTGGAGGTGCCCCGGAGGGACGCCAATGTCCTCGACGCCGCCTGCCGGGGTGCCGGTGAAGGCCTCACCCTGGCGCTGAACGTAGCCGCCATGCTCATCGCCTTCATTGCCCTGGTGGCCATGATCAACGGCGGTCTGGGCCTGCTGCCGCACCTCGGCGGCGAACCCCTGTCGCTGGAGCGCCTCCTCGGTTGGGCCATGGCTCCCTTGGCCTGGTTGATGGGGGTGGAGTGGGCCGACGCCCAGGCGGTGGGCATGCTCCTCGGCAAGAAGACGATCCTCAACGAATTCCTCGCCTACCACGACCTGGTGGCCATGCAGGAGCAGCTCTCCCCCCGCTCCTTCGTCATCGCCACCTACGCCCTGTGCGGCTTCGCCAACTTCGGCTCGGTGGCGATCCTGATCGGGGGTATCGGCGCCCTCGTCCCCGCGCGGCGGCAGGACATCGCCCGCTACGGCTTCCGGGCCCTCATCGGGGGCACTCTGGCGGCCTTCATGACCGCCTGTGTTGCGGGCGTGCTCCTCGACTGACGGGGAGGACGGCGAAAGCTGTGCGGTCCGGGGCGGCCTTGGCGCTTCGCCGTGCCCTCCACCCCCGCGGGCAAAAAAACACCCCAGGACGGCTTGTCACGCTGCGCCGTTTCTCATTAGGATGAAGGCGTGCGGTGTTTGTGGAATCGTTCACCGTCCGGCCTCCGCGCCGGCGATCCACGGGAGCGGGTCATGATTCGGTACTGCTGCGACCTCTGCAATCGGGAACTCGATCCCGATGATGATCTCCGTTACGTGGTGAAGATCGAAGTCTATGCGGCGTTTGACCCGTCGGTCGTCGACGAAGAGGAGGACGACCGCGACCACCTCCAGGAGATTCAGGACATCCTCGAACGTTTGGAGCACGCCTCGGGCGACGCCGTCGGCCAGGACGTGTACCAGCAGATGCGTTTCGACCTCTGCCCCGAGTGCCGGCGCAAGTTCGCCAAGAACCCGTTGGGGCGTGAATCCGCCAAGGTTCTCGATTTCAGCAAGAACTGACCGCCGCGGCGCGGTGGAGCGAATCGTGACCCGCAGGCAACGCGGGGGCCGTCCCCGCCGCCTCCCCGTGCGCTTTCCCCGAATGCCTGGCCGACGGCGCCCGCGCGGACTGCCCGGCCTGCTGGTCGTGGTCCTCTTGGCCATCGCGGTGTTCTACGGCCGCTGGCCCGCCCCACCGCGGCCGGATCCCGACCTCCACGCCCCGGGAGCGTACCGGGTCGAACGGGTAATCGACGGCGATACGCTCCTGCTCGCCAACGGCCTCCGCGTGCGGCTGATCGGGGCCGACGCCCCCGAAACCGTTCATCCGGAGCACGACGTCGAGCCCTGGGGGCCGGAAGCCACGGCCTTCACGGAGCGGTTCGTCGCGGGGGGCGAGGTCGAACTCACCTTCGACGGCCAACGCACCGACCGCTACGGGCGGCTCCTGGCCTACGTCTGGGTCGACGGGCGGATGCTCAACGAAGAGCTCATCCGCGCCGGCCTGGCCACCGCGGAGACGCACTACCGCTTCAGCGAAGCCGTCAAACTCCGCTTCGAGGCTGCCGAGTCCGAGGCCCGGCTTGCCGGGCGGGGAATCTGGGCGGAATAACGCCGGCTTGCGGGGAGGACCGGGTTGCTTCCGACAGCAATCTGTGTCATATTCTGTGAGGGTCCTCTCGACCAGGCAGACGTGCCCTCCGCGGGAGTCTCGTCGTCTCGCGCCGACCTGCCGGGTTGCCCACCGGATGGCCCCCTGATTGTCGGTAGTCGGCCCAGCGAAGCTTGCCACCAACGAGTGCCGCAGGTGGACTCCGTAGGGTGTCGAGTGGCAGCCAGAGGCTGTCCGTGGCACCCGACGAACCGCCGCAGGGCATTAGGCCCCCAATCCTCGCTGTTTTCGCCCGCCGCTTCTCCACCATCCGGCCTCGAAGCGTGTCGAGCGGGAGCTACCGGCTCTTGGGAGTGCGACCCGCCGCGGACCGCTTCGGTTCGGCGGTCGGCCGCGCGTCCCTTCGGTGCCGACGGCCGGCAGGCCATCTATCCTGCTATCCTGGGGCAACAAATGGAGTTCCACTACGGCGATGAAGTTACGAGGCGGCTACAACATTCGGCTCGCCGGTCGGCCGGCGGGCCGGGTCGACGTCCTCTCCGAGCCGGATAGGCTGCATCTCCCGCAGCGCTCCCGGCGGCTGCGGTTCACGCAGTTGTTCGTCAAGAACGGCCAGCGGGTGCGGTGCGGCGAGGTATTGGCCCATGATCCGACCCACTTTGGGGTGCCTTTGCTTGCGCCTCGGGGGGGGACGGTTCGTCTCCGGGCGCCCCGCGGTCACGTCACGCTCGAAGACCTCGTCGTGGAACCGGCGCACGTCCCCCCGGACCCACCTTCCGGTGGGGAGATCGATCCGAAGCGGCAGTGGCTCATCGATCTGGGCGCCTGGCCGTTCTTCGCCGACGCCCACAGCGGCGCGCTTCCCGATCCCCAGCTTCCCGCCGCTGCGGCCATCGTTGCCACCACGCACCTGGAGCCTTTCACCCTCCGCGGCGACGTCCAGCTCCACGAATCGCTCGATGCCTTCCTCAGCGGACTCGACCACCTCACCGATCTGGTCGAAGGGCCCGTATTCGTAGCCGTTCCCCGGGCGGGCGGCGAGCTGGCCTCGCGGCTTCGGCAGGAGTTGGCTGGACGGGAGGCTCTCCAGCCGGTCGAGATCCCCCTACGGTATCCGCTGGACCACTTCGACGTCCTCGCCCGCGCCCTGGGCCTGGCGCGGCAACGGGGCCGGACCGTCTGGGGCTTGAGGACCGAGGGGGTCCTGGCTGTGGACCAAGCGCTGACCCTGCGGAAGCCGGTGCTCGATCGGGTGGTATCGATTGGCGGCTCCGGGGTGACGGCGCCGATGCACCTGCGGGCTCCGATCGGGTATCCGCTCGAGGCACTGTTGGCCGGACGCCTCGTCGACCGTCCGGTGCGGGTGATCGACGGCGGCGTTCTCAACGGCGAGGCGGTGGGCGAACGCCGTCTCGGCTTGGACGCCGAGTCGACGGGTCTGACCGTGTTACTCGAGCCCACGCGCCGCGAACTCTTCGGCTTTGTCCGCACCGGCCTGGACCGCCTCTCCTACAGCAACTGCTTCCTGAGCCGGCTCCGCCCCCGGTACGCCGAGCCGCTGACCACGGCGGTGCGGGGCGAGCACCGGCCCTGCATCGGCTGCGGCTTCTGCGAAGAGCTTTGCCCGGCGGGCATCATGCCCCACCTCATTCATAAGCTCGCCTACCAGGACGCCCTCGAGGAGATCGATCGCTGTGGGGCACTGAAGTGCGTGGCCTGCGGCCTCTGTACCTACGTCTGCCCGTCGAAGCTCGACCTCCGCCGCGAGATCGTGGCTGCCAACGAGACCATCGTCCGCGACCTCCATACCGCCGAATCCGCCGAAACCGAGGAGGTACCCGCGTGAGGTTGCTCGAGAACCTGTTTGATCGCACGCGGCCCCTATTCGGCGAGACCGGCCCCTTCCGCGCGCTCCGCCCGGTGGCGCAGGCGGCCGAGGCCTTTTTCCTCGGCTCCGACGAGACGACCGAACGGCCCCCGCACGCCCGCGATCCGCTGGACAGCAAGCGGTTCATGATGATGGTCATCATCGCCCTCTTGCCCGCCCTGTTGGCCTCGGTCTACTTCTTCGGCACGCGGGTGCTGGTGATGATGGCCGTCTCCTACATCGCCGGCGGGATCGTCGAGGTGGCCTTCGCGATGGTCCGCAACAAGGACATCCACGAGGGCTTCTTCGTCACCGGCTTCCTCTTTCCCCTGGTGCTGCCGCCGACGACGCCGCTTTGGATGGTGGCCGTGGGGGTGATCTTCGGGGTGCTGGTAGGCAAGGAAGTCTTCGGCGGCACGGGGCGGAACCTCTTCAATCCCGTGCTCGTAGGCCGCACCTTCCTCGCCGTGGCCTACCCGCGCCACCTGGCCTCGGGATTCGTCCAGCCCGGCGAAGGCCACCTCGGCCGGCTCGACCAGTACATCACCATCGCCGACGTGGACGCCCTCTCCGGGGCAACGCCCCTCGCCTTGGCCCGGCAAGGGGAATACGCCTCGCTCTGGGAGCTCCTTCTCGGGTCCGTCAGCGGCAGTGCCGGGGAGACTTCGGCCCTGGCCCTGCTGATCGGCGGGCTCTTCTTGTGCTACACGCGCGTGGTCAATTACCGCAACGTGGCGGGCATCCTGGGAGCCGTGTTCGTGCTCTCTGCGGCTCTGCACTACGGCGATCCCGGCCGCTTTGCCCCTCCGCTCTTCCACCTGCTAGCGGGAGGGCTATTCATCGGGGCCTTCTTCATGGCCACCGACCCGGTGACCAGCCCGCTGACCAACGGCGGCAAGTGGCTCTACGGCATTCTCATCGGCGTCCTGGTGGTGGTGATCCGCAACTTTTCCGGCTACGTCGAGGGGGTGATGTTCGCCATCCTCCTGGGCAACCTCGCCAGCCCGCTGCTCGACGAGGTCTTTATCCAGATGCGCATTCGGAGGCTGCAACTTGAAGGGTAGTCTGTACACGATCGTCTACGCGGTCATTGTGGGGACGTTCTGCGCGGCGCTGCTCACCGGAGCCGCCGAGTTCACCCGTCCCTTCCGCGAAGCCAACCAGCGCGCCGAAGAGATGCGGAACATCCTCGGCGTGCTCGACGTCCCCTTCGCTCCCGGCGCATCGGCCGAGGAGCTGGTGCAGGTCTTCGACAACCACGTCCGCCGGGAGACCTTCGGCCCGCTGACCGCCTACCGCCTGATCACCAACGAGGAGGAGGTTGACGCGGGGGCGGTGGCCATCGAGTTCGAAGGGTCCGGGGCCTGGGGGCCGATCCGCGGCTTCCTGGCCTTGGAAAGCGATTGGGAGACGATCCGCGGCATCACTTTCCACGACCACCAGGAGACGCCGGGGTTGGGGGGGGAGATCGACACGGCCGCCTTCCGCGAGCAGTTCCGCGGCCAGCCGCTCCTCGCCCCCGACGGCAGCCCGGCCGTCCGCATCGTCCGCGACGGGGCCGACGACCCCGGCGAGGTGGACGCCATCTCCGGGGCCACCATCACCTGCGACCGCGTCGAAGTGATCCTGCGACGCCTGGCCGAGCAGATTGACGAGGTGCACCCATGAGTACCGGAGTTCTGGAATCGCCTCCTCCCCCCCACACCGAGCAGTGCGACACTTGCGACAACAAGAGCAAGGGATTCTGCGAAGGTCGCGGTCTGCAGACGTTCAAAGAAGGCTCCTGGACGATCAACCCGGTCGCCGTGCAGACGCTGGGCATCTGCCCGGCGCTGGCGGTGACCAGCCGGTTGGAGAACTCCCTGGTGATGGGCGCGGCGATGACCTTTGTCGCCGTCAACTCCTGCCTCTTGGTCTCGCTGCTCCGCAACACCATGCCCCGGCGGATCCGCCTGATCACCGAGGTGGCCATCATCGCCACCTTCGTGATCCTCATCGATCAGTTCCTGCGCGCCTTCTACTGGGACATGTCCCGGCAGCTCGGGCCCTATGTCGGGCTGATCATCACCAACTGCATCGTGCTGGGACGGGCGGAGGCCTTCGCCGCGCAGAACCGGCCCGGCCTGGCGGTCGTAGACGGCCTGGCGGCGGGGGTGGGCTTCACGGCAATTCTGGGCATCGTCGGTTTCTTCCGCGAACTGTTCGGCGCGGGAACCGTCCTCGGCTTCACCGTGCCGGTTCCCGAGTGGTACGTCCACAACCAGTTGATGATCCTGGCTCCCGGGGCCTTCGTAGTGATGGGGTTCCTCATCGCCCTGTTCAACTGGATGCAAGGCAAGGACCCTAGCGGAGGCTGAGCGATGAACGAAACCCCTATTTTTACCATCATCGTCACCGCGGCGCTGACGAGCAACATCCTCCTGGTCTACTTCCTGGGGATGTGCTCCTTCCTCAGTTGCTCGAAGCAGATCGGCACGGCGCTCGGGCTGGGCGTGGCGGTGACCTTCGTGATGACCGGCACCATCGTGGTCAACTGGTACGTCTACCACCACCTGCTCGTTCCCTTGGGGATCGAGTACCTGATGCTGATCATTTTCATTGCCGTGATCGCAGGCTGCGTGCAGTTCGTAGAAATGTTCGTAGAGCGGTTCAGCCCCACGCTCTATTACTCCCTGGGTATCTTCCTGCCGCTGATCACCGTGAACTGCGCCATTTTGGGGGCCTCGCTCTTCATGGTCATCGACGAATACACCCTCCCCCAGACGGCTGCCTTCGGCTTCGCCTCGGGGTTGGGCTGGCTGCTGGCCATCACGTTGATTGCCGGGCTGCGGAAGAAGATGGGCTACAGCGACCCGCCCGGGCCGTTCCGGGGCGTGGCGATTATCATGATCCTCACCGGAATCATGGCCATGGCGTTCCTCGGCTTCGCAGGCATGGGGCAATAGGAGGGGAAACATGACCCTATTCTGGGCAATCGCCGTCTCCGCCGGGGTGCTCGCCGTCCTCGCCGTGCTACTCTCCGTGGCCGAGATGGTGCTGGTCAACTACGGCACCTGCAATGTCCGCGTCCGCGAAGGCGAAGGATCCAAGGAGTTCGAGGTGCCCGGCGGCCAGACCCTGCTCGCCGTGCTCCAGGAGGCAGGGATCGACGTCCCCGCCTCCTGCGGCGGCAAGGGCTCCTGCGGCTACTGCAAGGTCAAGGTCACCGAGGGGGGCGGACCCGTCCTCCCCACGGAGACGCCCTTCCTCTCCCGCCGCGAGCTCACCGACGGACTCCGCCTCGCCTGCCAGGTCAAGGTCAAAGACGACCTGGGTCTGAAGGTCCCCGACTTCCTCGAAGTCGTCGAGGGCATGGTCCGCAGCCGCACGTTCGATCCCACCAAGCGCTGGCACTTCGAAATCAAGGGCGAGCATGTCCACAGTTGACCTTTCCGAGATCGACGACCTCCTGGTTCGGCACAAGACCGGCGGCGGGGGACTGATCGAACTCCTCCAGGAGGTCTCGAACCGCTACCAGTACGTCCCCCGCGAGGCCGTGGAGCGGATCAGCGAAGAGCTGGGCGTACCGCTCACCCAGCTCTACAGTCTGGCCACCTTCTACACCTCGTTCAAACTGGCTCCCCCGGGGAAGCACCACGTCTGCGTCTGCACGGGCACCGCGTGCCACGTCCGCGGCGCGCCGCGGCTGGTCGAGACCCTCGAACGCGACCTGAAGATCGAGGCCGGCGGGACCACGGCCGACGGCAAGTTCACCGTCGATACCGTCAACTGCCTGGGGACGTGCGCCATCGGTCCCATCGTCACCATCGACGGCCGTTATTACGGCAACATCACCTCGGATGCGCTTTCGCGATTGATCAAGAAGGTCGAGTAGGGGTGTCAGTTGATAGTTGTCAGTTGTCAGTTGAACGGTTCTGAAACAGGGCTTTGCTCATCACTCATCCCTCATCACTAACCACTCCCATGAGCTGCTGTTCCGAACAAACCGGCGATGCCGCCGCCGTCGCCAGCCCCGCGACCGGCGAAGGGCCGCAGCGTTTCGATACCCCTGAGGCACTCGCGGCCTACGTGGAGCGGCTCCGCGCCGGCCACGACGAGGGCCTGCTGACCGTGCTCGTCTCCGGGGGGACCTGCGGTCTTGCCGCGGGCGCCCGCGAGGTCTTCGATGCCCTGCGCGACCAGTTCGCCGAGCAGGATCTGGCCGGCCGCGCGGTGCTCAAGCTCACCGGCTGCCACGGCTTCTGCGCCCAGGAAGTCCTGGTGGTCGTCCGCCGCGGCGGGCGGGAGACGCTCTACTGCCACGTCAAACCCAAGGATGTCGCCGAGTTGGTGGCCGCCGGCGTTGCGGCCGAAGGGCCCCTCGAGCGGCTCCTCTACCGGCCGCCGGAGGATTCCCAGGTCCGCGTGGCGGAGAAGGGGCAGGTCCCTTTCTACGCAAAACAACAGCGGCGGCTGTTGATGAACAACAACCGCATCGACCCGCTGAACTTCGACGACTACCTGCTCCAGGGCGGCTATCTCGCCTTGGCCAAGGCCCTGGAGACCGAGCCCGAGGAGCTGATCGGCTGGATCAAGCAGTCGGGCCTGCGGGGGCGCGGCGGGGCGGGCTTTCCCACGGGCATCAAGTGGGAGCTCACGCGGCGGAACGTCGAGTCGGCCTTCGACGGCCAGGAAGAAGACGGCCACTGCTACGTCGTCTGCAATGCCGACGAGGGCGACCCGGGGGCCTTCATGGACCGGAGCATCCTCGAGGGGAACCCCCATGCACTGATCGAGGGGATGGCCATCGGTGCCTGGGCCGTCTCCGGCGACACCTCGGCCGCCTGCCGGGGCTACGTCTATGTCCGCAACGAGTACCCCCTCGCCATCGAGCACCTGCAGACGGCGCTGGCCCAGGCCCGCGCCGCCAACCTCCTGGGGGAGGACATTCTGGGCAGCGGATTCTCCTTCGACATCCGCATCGTCCGCGGAGCCGGAGCCTTCGTCTGCGGCGAGGAGACGGCGCTCATCGAGTCGATCGAGGACCGCGTCGGCGAGCCGCGGATCAAGCCTCCCTTCCCCGTGGCCCGGGGCCTCTGGGGAATGCCCACGACACTCAATAACGTGAAGAGCTGGGCCTCGGCGGTGATGGTGGTCGACCGGGGGCCGGAGTATTTCGCCTCGGTGGGTACGGAGAGCTCGAAGGGGACCATGGTCTTTTCCCTGGTGGGCAAGGTGGCCAATACCGGGCTCATCGAAGTCCCCATGGGAATGACCCTGGGCGAGATCATCGAGGGCATCGGCGGGGGGACGCAGAGCGGCAAACCGATCAAGGCGGTGCAGACCGGCGGACCCTCGGGAGGGTGCATCCCCGCGACCATGCTCGACATCGGCGTCGATTACGAATCGCTGACCAAGGCGGGCACGATCATGGGCTCCGGCGGCATGATCGTCATGGACGAGACCACCTGCATGGTCGATACGGCGAAGTACTTCGTCCACGTGGGGATGGAGGAGTCGTGCGGCAAGTGCGCCCCCTGCCGCGACGGCCTCCAGCACATGCATCACCTGCTCGATGAGATTACCGAGGGCCGCGGCCGGGCGGAGGACATCGACCTATTGGAGCGGATCGGCAAGCACATCCGCGAGCTCTCCTTCTGCGGGCTGGGGAAGACGGCCCCGAACCCGGTTCTCTCCACGATCCGCTATTTCCGCGAGGAGTACGAAGCGCACATCGAGAAGAAGCAGTGCCCGGCGGGCGTCTGCAAAGCGCTCGTCGTGTACCGCATCGACGCGGAAAAGTGCAACGGCTGCCACCTCTGCTTCAAACGGTGCCCGGTGGACGCCATCCGCGGCGAGGTCAAGGGGCCGCACGAGATCAACGAGGTCGAGTGCATCAAGTGCGGGATGTGCTACGAAGCCTGCAAGTTCGACGCGGTGAGGATCATCTGATGGCCAAGCAAAAACTCCTCAAGCTCTCCATCGACGGCCGCGAGGTGGCCGTGCCCGAGGGAACCACGATCCTCGACGCGGCGGCTCGCCTGAAGATCGAGATACCGACCCTCTGCCACCACGAAAAGCTCGAGCCCGCCGGGGCCTGCCGCCTCTGCCACGTGGAGGCCACCACCGCCACCCGCAAGGACGTCCTCCTGCCGGCGTGCGCCTCGGCCGTCGAGGAGGGAATGGTCGTGCGGACCGACACGGAGCGCGTCGCCGAGGCGCGGCGGTTCATCTTCGCCCTTCTCCTGGCCCGCGCGCCGCAGCCGCCGAAGCTCGTGGAGATGGCCCGCCGTTACGGCGTCGCGCTCTCCGCCGACGCCGCCGATCCCCTCTGCGCCTTCCTCCACCGCCGCGTCGAGGAAAAGAAGGAAGCCCTGGGGCCGGAGAACCTCTCCTGGTGCATCCTCTGCCAGCAGTGCGTCCGCGTCTGCGAAGAGGTCGTGGGGATGCGGGCCATCAGCACCGCCTACCGCGGCCCCAAGCGGCGGATCGCCACCCCCTTCTTCGACATCTCCCCCACCTGCATCGGCTGCGGCTCCTGCGCCTACGTCTGCCCCACCGACGCCATCACCATCTCGCCGGCCGAGTAGCCCCGGCTATTCTCCCCGCCGCTGGGCGAAGAGCCAGGGGAGCAGCTCCGGCTCCTGCGAAGCGGGCGTCCAACTGTCGTGGCCCGCCTCGGGATATTCGGTGTAGCGAGGTTCCCCCCCGGCGGCGCGGAGGGCCTCGACCATCGTTCGCGAGAGGCGCACGGGAACCACCGGGTCGCGGGCGCCATGGAAGACCCACACGGGGATGCCGGCGATCTTCTCGGCCGTGGCCAGGTCGGCCCCCCCGCATATGGGCACGCCCGCGGCGAAGTGGTCCGGCCAGCGAGCCAGCGTGTCCCAGGTGCCGAAGCCGCCCATGGAGAGGCCCATCACGTAGCGGCGGTCCGCATCGATGGAGTACTCCTCCTCGAGCGCGTCGAGCAGCTTGCGGACCAGCGCCAGCGGCCGCGACGGTTCCGGGGAGAACCGCTGCGCCTCCCAACTCAGATCGACCTCCGACCACCAGACGCCGGCCGGGCACTGGGGCACCACTACGAAGGCCGGGTACTGCTCGCGGTTCTCCGGCGTGGTGAAGATGCTCACCACGTGTTTCAACTGCGCCGAGTTGTCTTCGCCGCGCTCTCCCGCACCGTGCAGAAAGAGGACCAGCGGATAGGATTCTACCGGATCGTAGCCGGCGGGGACGAGCAGCCGGTAGGGGAGGGTCTCTTCGCCGTCGCGGAAGACGCGGGCCTCGTAGGCTTCCTCGCCGGCACAAGCCCAGGACGCCGCCAGGGCGAGGACAAACCCCATGCTGCACACCAGCCAAACCTTACTCAAGATCGTAACCGACATGATGTCTTTCTCCAGGAAGTAACGCAGGCAGGGATCGGCTCGGCCCGGCGAGGCTCCCCGCCCTCGGCCGGCGTCGGGCTGCTCAAGCCTCGTCGTCCAGCAGCCGCCGCTCTCCGGAAAGGGCGCGCAGGGGAGTGAGGTCCTGCGTCACCTCGAGGGTGCCCAGGTACGTACCGGCCCCGTCGCGGACGGGGAAGTAACGGATGTGGACGAAGCGGCCGCGGAACTCGATCCAGAACTCGGCGTGGTCCCGCTTCCCTTCGCGGAAGTCGTCGACGATCTTCTGCACCACGTGGACGCTCCCCGGCGGGTGGCAATGCTGCACCTTGCGGCCGAGGATCGTCTTGCTGCGGGCGAAGATGCGGCCGGCCCCCTCGGAGAAGTAGCGGACGCGGTCGTCGGCGTCGACGAACGTCAGGTCAACAGGCAGCGCCGTCAGGAGGCCGCGGATCTGCTCCGGCGTCAGCGCGCCGGTGGGGAAGACGATGGAGCGTTCCGCGGGGATTTCGGCGGCCGGGGGCGGGCTGGCCGCCTCGGGCGGCTGGTATTCTTCGCCCGGCTCGACCAGGCACCAGCCGTACTCCGGCGCGTCCCGCCAGATGTCGGCCCAGTCGTCGTCGGTCAGCGTGGCGGCGGCCATCGGCAGGAGGATCTGCTCCTCCTTGAAGACCATCCCCTCGATCTCGTCGAGGGCGGGGTCGGCCGTGGTGTCGATCAGCTCCACGAGCTCGTCGAGCGTCAAGTCGTCGCGGGCGATGATCCTCCCCACGCGCTTGAGGAGCTGGCGGATCTCGTCGTCCTTGGCCCACATCACCCGCGACGGGCCGGTGATGCCGTACTTCTCCAGGCGGGCGAAGAGAAGATTCTCCTTCCGCTGGTAGTGCTTCTCCACGTCCATCAGCTCCTGGTAGGCCCGCCGCCAGCGGTCCAGGGCCGCGGCCAGCTCTTCGGGGCCGGGACGGCGGCGGACGACGTCGACGGCCGCCCGCATCTCGGCCGCCTGGACCTGGATGGCCTCGTTCTCGCGATGGAAGGTGTCCAGCGGGTGGCCGGGCAGCGTCTCGATGCCGGGCGGCTCGACGAGGATCTCCTGGAGGACCTCGGCGTGCAGGTTGCACATGGCGCGGACCTCGTCGACGGGCATCCCCTCGGCGATCAGCTCCTGCTCCATGGCGGCGATCTCGGTGGCGTCGGTATGCCGCACCAGCGCCTTCAGTTGCGCCTTCACCTCCTCGGGGGGCGCCGCCCCCTGGCTCTCGTGCAGCCGCTGGATGATGCCCTTGAGCACGCGAATGCGGTGGGCGCGGTTGTCGATGATTTCCGTCATCGGTGGGTTCCTGTTGAACTGGGACCAAAAGGCCGTTCCATTCGTTCCAGCCCCTGGGGGTTCGCCGGATCGACGTCGAGCTCGGGCCAAACGAGCTCGCCGGCCATCTGCCGTTCCTCATCATAGAAGGCGCCCAGTCGCAGGGATAGGGATCGTCGCGGTGCGGGGTGCGGGATTGCGGTCCTCGGGAGTGCAGATCCCGGATTTCGAGCACAGCGCTTCGTCGTCCCTCCGTCATGGGACGTTCGACATCCCCTCTGCGCCGCGCGGGTGAAAAGGGGCTGCGCCGGGTAACCGTTCACGGGCCGGCCGGGGACTGGTCCATTTTTCGGCCAATAGACCCTCTCTTTAGCGACCGCCGATGCCCGAAAAATGGACCCGTCCCCTTACCCTGCCGCGGCGTACCGGGCGAAGGGGACAGTCCCATTTTCGCGGCCAAATCGCGCCGTCCACGAGGAATACTCTCTACCGCCGCGAAAATCGGGACGGTCCCCCGTGAACGGTTACCCGCGCCGGCAGCCGGCCCCCCCGCCCTACCTTGCCGCCCCGGCCGGCGAATCGGCGTCCATCATGCGCACGCCGTCGCACTGGAGCAGTTCGCCGGTCTTCCGGTCCCACACGCGGGTACGGACGTTCAGCCGGTGATTTTCGCCGTGGCAGTCGGTGCAGGTCTCGCCGGGGATCGGGTCGGTGAGGAACTCGCGATGCCCGTCCTGTCGGGCCAACTCGTCCCGCGGGTGGCATTCCGCGCAGGTGGCATTGATCCACGCTTTCGGCCACATGATCTCCGGCGGGATCAGGCCGTCTTCGTCGGCGCTGTGCTCGTCGGACATGCCGTGGCACAGCTCGCAGCCCACCCCCACCGGCAGATGCACTCGCGTCAGGTACTCGTCCTGGTAGTTCGCGTGGCAGACGTAGCAGTAGGAATTGTCGGCCGGTTCGGGAATCTCGAGCTTTTTCAGTTCCGCCCCAGCGCCCTCCAGCAGGTTGGTGCCTGCGAAGACGTCGGCCGCAGTGAGCTCCGGTTCGCTCTCCGCCCCGGCTGGTGCGTGGCCGGCGGAGGCCGGGCCGTCGGCTGCATCGCCGGCGGGCTCGGCTTCCGGCGCCGCGTCCGCCTCGGCCGCCTGGACGACAGGCAGCGCCGGCCCGCCGTCGCTTGCCCCCGCACCGCAACCGGCCAACCCGGGAGCCATGAGCGCCAGCACAGCCCATGCCCACGCACGCGATCCACGCCACAAGTCACGCTGCATCATCCCCCTCCCACGTATCGGCTTGCCCTCGACCTTCGTCATTCGAGCTTCGACACTCGGCATTCCGCCTATACGTACTCCCAGTCCTT
>SLBP01000077.1:0-19616 GCA_007126245.1 Planctomycetales bacterium | reverse complement strand
GCGTCGCGGCCGTGGGGCCCTACCGGCGAAGCGAAGGCAGGGCTCCGCGGGGCGGTCTGCCAAGGGCTTGCGCTTTCGCCGCCGCCCGGCGGCGCCCCCGCACCGGCGCCGCCGTCGCCCAGTCCCGCGGCGGCCTCGTTGCCCGCGTCGCCCGCTGTGGTCCCGCCGCGGTCGACGTTGGCCAGCAGATCGGCATAGGGATTGGATTCAGGATGATCGCGGGCAGGGGCCGCCCGGCTCGAGAAGGAGCCGCGGCTCCGCCCCGGTGTCCCGCTGCCGCCGATCGGGACCAGTCCCCCGCCCGGCGCTGCGCGAAACTCCCGCCGCTGCCCACCGCCCGCATAACCCCGGGGCGCGGCACTGGCCAGCAATCGCTGTCGCTGCCGGGCCGCCAGCACGGCCTGTTCGACCACCTCAGGCCGTTGCTTGTGGATCGGCGGATAGGCGATCTCCATCTCGCTGTCGATCAGCTCGTAGCCGTACTCGGAACTCCACGAATCCATGGCGGCCCGTGCCGCATAGTAGGCAACGATGCCGTCCGGGCGCACGAGGAGCAGAGGGTAGGGTTCCTCGTCCTCGGCAAGCCCGCCGTTGACGAGCATGTGCTCGCGCGCGGCACGGATCGCGGCGGCGAGGGGGTTGCCCGGTCCGAGGGGGCCGAGGAAGTCGCTGGCTGCCAGCGGTATCCCGTCGGGCTGGATCACCACCGCATCGCCGCGGCACTCGATGTAGATCGGTCGCCGGCGGGTCCCATGTTGCCCCTCGTAGGGAATCACCGCATAGGAGGGCTTCCTGTTGCGGGCGGCCCGTTCCGCCGCTTCCAGGCCGCGTTCGGCCTCGGCCAGGTCGGAGGCGAGGCGATCCAAATCAGCGCGTAGCACTTCGCGGCTGCGCCCTTCGCTTTCGTCGTCGCGGTCCAGCGCGGCGGCCATCGCCTGGAGCCGTTCGAGATCGCCGACGAGGCGGCGGGTGTGGTCTTCGATGTGCCCCAGGCGGAGCCGCGCCTCGGCAAGCTCGCGCTCGGTCTTCTCCCGCGACCGCTTCAATTCATCGATCCGCCACTCGACGAGATCGAGCTCCAGCTCGAAATCGATGTCCGGAACCTCCCCGGCCTCGGTGGCGGCGGCGGCCCGTTCCGCCTCGATCCGCGCCTGGCGGGCAATGACCACCAGCAGCAGAATCAGCGAGCCCATCGTACAGACGAGGACCGCCAGGAAGGGGAAGAGCGCCGTCGCCGCTTCCTCTCCCCGCCGCTTCCTGCGTCGGCTCGACGAAGCCGGTCTCATGCCGCCTGACCTGTCTTGCGCGGAGGTTCCAGGTGGACGCGTGGAGGCTCGCCGGGAAGCTGGCCCAGCTTGCCGGTCAATAGGTGGATGGCCGCCGCCAGGCTGTTGACCGTCTGCTCGAAATGCGCCGCCCCGGCCAGGGCGGCGAGATTCCGATTCAGGGCCTCTTCGAGACGCATCACCTGGCCGGTCGCCTCCACGGCGCGCCCCAGAACCTCGGCCTGGGACGCCAATTCGGCTTGGAGCCCGACGACCCCTTCGGTGCCCGCCGCCAGGCTCCGCTGTACCTGGTCCCAGTGCTTGCGGTTGGCGTCGGCAGCCTCTGCCTCGGCGGCCGAGACCGCCTGGGCGTGTGCCTTGAGGCTCTTCTCCAGGGCGCCCGCCAGGGCGGAGTGCAACTGCGTGCCGGCCGTCTCCGCCAGTCGGGCGAACCGCTGCTGCGAGGCCTCCATCGTCGCCTGCCAGAGCTCCGCCTGGCGGCGGACGAGGTCCTCGCCCATCGCCACCACGGCATCGGCCATGCGGCGGACGGCCCGGATCTGCCCGTCGTCTCCGGCGGCGGCCTGCTCGAAGCGGCCCACGAGCTCCTCTTCCGCTCGCTGGTCCACTCGCTCCAGGAGCCGCGCCGTGACCCGCGTGGTGAAGAACTGCGCGAACATGAGGATCATCGACAACCCCAGGGCGAGCGCCGTGGTGTCGAAGGCCACGCCCAGTCCGGCCGTCACTTCGGGAAGCGACTGCTCCAGTGCCTCGGGCGAGAGCTGCGCGATGGCCAGGGTGATGCCGATGACGGTCCCCAGGAAGCCGAGGATCGGAATCGCCCAAATGATCACCCGCACCAGTGCGAAGGCGGCGTGCTGCCGCTCCGCGTCGAGGTCGGCCAGGTGATGGAGGTGTTCCTCGAAGCGCTCGGCGCTGCGGCGGCGGGCCACGTGGGTGAGGGCCTCGCGGAGACGGCGGACGAGGATATCCCCCTGCCGCTCGGCGGGCAGCCGCTTGAGGCGGTCGAGAAGCACGGCGGCGTCGCCCACCGGCTGTCCCCCCCCTGGTATCGGGCCGAGCAGATTCTCGCCCAGCCGCCGGAACTGGCCCAGCGTCTCGGCCAGGATCAGGCAGAGCGCCGCCATACCGACGAAGAAGAGCGAGGTCTCGACGTACTCGACCGGGTGGCTGGCAAAGAGCCGCACTACCAACCCCGAGCCAAAGACCCCCGCATGGACCAGGGCATAGAAGCTCGCCGTCGCCACAAATCCCCAAACGACCGGCGATTTCCAGAACGACTGCGCGACGCGACTGATCGGATTCACAAGGGCGGTCCCTCTCGGGCTAGCGGACGAGATGGAGTCTTTATCCCACGTGGCGTACGAGGCGACGTCGTGCCTCGTACGGGCGGTTGGGGAGGGCGGGGGGATGGGGCAATCTCGCCGCCCGCCCGGCCATCGCAACCGAATGCGGGGAGGGAGGATATCTTGCCCGCGCGGAAGCGGCAAGGTGGATTGTGCGATGCGGCCCCCATCTTCGAGGGGGACGGCCTCGCCGCTTCAGCCCGGTGAAGATGAGCGTCGGCGTGCTTGATGTGGGCCCCCAATGTGCTTCCGGTGGGGGCTCGGCAGATTTGCACAACGATTGGGGGGGCTGGCGACGGTGCCGCGGGATCGCGATAATGGCTGCCGGCGCCGCGGTGCGAACCGAACGACGCCGCTATCCGCAGGAATTGCTCGATCACCATGCAGCTCGCCTATAGCTCGAACGCCTACCTGAACTACCCGGTCGAAGAGGCGATCCGCCGCATTGCTGGGCTCGGCTACCGCGGCCTCGAGTTGCTGGCCGATGCCCCCCACGCCTGGCCGGCGGGCCTGCTGCCGGTGCAGAGGGAGGCCATCCGCGCGGCCCTCGACCGCCACGGGCTGCGTATCGCCAACATGAACGCCTTCATGATGAACGCGGTGGCCGATCCCCGGCAGCCCTACTGGCATCCCTCCTGGATCGAGCCCGATCCCCATTATCGCGCCATCCGCCGCGAGCACACGAAGCGAGCCCTCCGCCTGGCGGCGGAGCTCGGTGCGCCGAGCATTCAGACCGAGCCGGGCGGTCCCCTCCAGCCGGGGCAGCAGTGGGACGCAGCCGCGGCGACGTTCTACGATGCCCTGATGCCCTGCGTCGAGGTGGCCGAAGAGGTCGGCGTGGATCTGCTCATCGAGCCCGAGCCGGAGTTGCTCATCGAGCGCTTCGACCAGTACCTGGAATTCACCGCGCGGATCAATTCACCGCGGGTGGGGCTGAACTTCGACGTGGGCCATGCCTTCTGCGTCGGCGAGGAGCCGCAGGACTGGATCCCCAAGATGGCCCCCCACACCCGCCACTACCACGTCGAGGACATCGCCGCCGACCGCGTCCATGCCCACCGCATCCCCGGCCGCGGAGCCATCGACTTTTCCGCCGTGCTCACGGCCATCGCCGCCACCGGCTACGACGGCTTCGTGACCGTCGAACTCTACCCCTACATCGACGATCCCGACGCCGCCGGCCGCGAAGCCAAGGAGCATCTCGAGCAGATCGCCGCCGCTGTGGGGCTATAAACCGCCCGAGATGGGGGCGGCGGAGCAATTCGCGCGCTCCTGCCTTCTGTTTCCTCTCCCCTGCCACCTTTGCTCTTACTCTTTCGTCTTTTCCCGCTCCTCGATGATCCGGATCTCATACAGATGGGGCCAGTTCTTGCCGGTGACGAAGAGGCGGTCGTTCTCCTCGTCGTAGGCGATGCCGTTGAGCACTTCCTCGTGGGTGCGGAGGTGGCGGGGGTAGAGATCGCTCAGATCGATCCAGGCGGTGACGTCCCCGGTGGTCAGGCAGAGGCGGGCGATGCGTTCGGAGTGGAAGATATTGGCCAAGAGCTCGCCGCGGACGTACTGCAGCTCGTTGATGTTCCGCAGGGGCCTGCCGCGGTCGCGTACGGTCAGCCGGCCGATGAGCCGGAAGGTCGCGGGGTCGAAGAAGCGGAGCGTCGAGGAGCCGTCGCTGACGATCAGCCGCTCGCCGTCGTTGGTCAGTCCCCAGCCCTCTCCGGAATAGCGGAAGCTGCGGCGGTGGGCGAACGTCGTGCGGTCGTAGACGAAAGCCACCTGCTCGCGCCAGGTCAACTGGATGATCTCGTCATTCCAGGCGGTGATCCCTTCGCCGAAGAAGCGGCGGTCCAGGTCGACGCGCTGGAGGACCCGCCCCGTCTCGAGGTCCACGCGGCGGAGCGAGGATCGGCCGTACAGGCCGGTGCTCTCGTAGAGCTCGCCGTCGACGAACAGCAGCCCCTGGCAGAAGGCCTCGGGATCGTGGGGGAAGGTGTTGACGAGCCGATAGCCGAGCGCGGGGACCTCGGGGAGGCGGCGATCCTGCCGCTGCGCGAGCGTGAGGCCCCAGATTGCCCCCCCCATCATGAGCAGGAGCAGGCCGACCGCCAGGGGCCACTTCCAGCGCGGACGCTGGGGCCGACCGGCCGCCACAGGGGGCTCGACTGCCGATGGGGAGCGGTGCCGGCGGCTGCGGCGGGCGAAGCCGGCCGAGATGCCTGCGGGCCGCCCGCCGCGCTCCGGCCACTGCGTTGTCGAGGGGAAGGTCGTCATGGGCACCGCCGTGGGCAGGCCGGTTGCCGTCCAAGTTCAAGGGATAAGCTCTTCACCTGACCCCTCCCCCTTGTCCCCTCTCAATCAATGATCTTCGTCAGCGGGTACTCGACAATCCCCCGGGCGCCGGCCACCTTGAGGCGGGGGATGATCGAGCGGACCACGGACTCGTCGAGGATGGTGGTCACGTCGACCCAATCCTTGTCGGCCAGGTCGGCGACCGTGGGCTGCTGCAAGGCGGGGAGGATGGCCAATACCTCGCCGAGCCGAGGGCGGGGGACGTTCATCATCAGGCCGACTTTCCCCTCGGCGGCCATGGCACCGCGGAGCATCAGGGCGACGTCGTCGATCTTGGCCCGCCGCCAGGGGTCCTCGTAGGCGCGGCGGTTGGCGATGAACCGGGTGGTGCTTTGCAGGACCTCGTCGACGATCCGCAGGTTGTTGGCCTTCAGCGAGCTGCCCGTCTCGGTGACCTCGACGATGGCGTCGGCCAGCCGCGGGGGTTTCACCTCGGTAGCCCCCCAACTGAACTCGACCTTTGCCGTGACGCCGTGGCGGGCCAGGTACTGCATGGTCAGCCCCACGGCCTCGGTGGCGATCCGCTTCCCCTGCAGGTCGGCAACGGTTCGCACCGGCGAGTCCTCAGGGACGCAGAGGACCCAGCGGACGGGCCGGCGGCTCACCTTGGAGAAGACCAGCTCGGCCACTTCGTGCACGTCGGCCCGGGTCTCCACAATCCAGTCGTAGCCGGTCAGGCCGGCGTCGAGGACGCCGTCGGCGACGTAGCGGGCCATCTCCTGGGCGCGGATCAGCAGGCACTCGATCTCCTCGTCGTCGATCGAGGGGTAATAGCTGCGGCTGCTGAAGGTGATCTTGTAGCCGGCGCGCCCGAAGAGATCGGCCGTGGCTTCCTGGAGGCTGCCCGCGGGAATTCCCAGTTTGAGGATGTTGTTCATGCGCGTGGTTCGTCCGTGGTGGCTTGTCCGTGGTCCGTTGGAGGTGGCCGAGACGCGTGGCGAAGTGCTCCCGACAACTGATCGACGCGTGCCGAAAGTCGATCCTCCTCAACCCTACGATCAGCCGGGCTTCTTGCCGTAGACCGCCGCAGGGTCGAAAAGCCGCTCGCCGACGACGCGGGCCTCGGGCCAGACCTGGCGGTGGAAGCAGCTCCGGTAACCTTCGTGGCAGGCGGCGCCGCCGACCTGCTCGACCGTAAGGAGGATCGTGTCGCAGTCGCAGTCGACGTAGACGGCCCGGACAATCTGCACGTTGCCGCTCTCCTCTCCTTTGCGCCAGAGGCGGCGGCGGCTGCGGCTGTAGTAGACGGCGCGGCCGGTGGCCAGGGTTTCGGCGTAGGCTGCGGCGTCCATGTAGGCCATCATGAGGACGGCGCCGGAGGCGGCGTCCTGGGCGATGGCGGGCAGGAGTCCGTCGCCCCGGGAGAAGTCGGGCTCGATAGCGGGTTGGTCCGGCATGATGGACGGGGATAATGGATAACGGCGGGTACCTTGAAGAAAGCCTACACCATACCCTAAACCCGCGGCCGTCGGCCAGGGGGGCGGCCGCGGCGTGCCCGCGAACGGCCCATGCTGCGGTGGGGTCCGTGTGGCGCGATCCTGCGGGCTGAGGTCGCCCCTGGGCTGCCTTCGCCGCTACGTCGCGCACCGCACCTGCGACCGGCGGCCTCGACACGAAAGGCGCAACTGGCGCTGCGGAAGCTGCGCTTTAGTGGCCGCCGGGCCGAAACCGAAGCGGAGAATGCGTCTGGGGCTTCTCTCCCTCCGCGAGGAAACTCTGGTGAACGCCTCTCTTTCCGTCCTCCTCCCGGTCCGCAACGCCGAGTCGTCGCTGGCGGCGATGGTCCACGAGATGCTCGACGTGCTTCCCGAGTTGACGCCGCAGTTCGAGCTGATCATCGTCGACGACGCCTCCAGCGACAGTACCATCGAGGTGGCCGACGAGCTGGCGCGGCATTTCCCCCAGCTCCGCGTCGTCCGCCACGGCACACCCGCGGGCCGGGCAACGGCCGTGCGGACCGCGCTGGCCGCCAGCGGCGGACAGATCCTCTTTCTGCGCGACGAGGACTGCCGCCTGCCGATCGACGAAGTGCCGCGGCTCTGGCGGGCGATGGCCGGGCACGAGACGGTCCTGGGGGTCCCGCCCGGCGAACCGGAGACTCCCGGGGTGCGGGGGCCGCACAGCGGCACCTGCCAGATGTTCCGCCGCCGCGCCGTACGTCGCGTCGAGCGGTCGCTCAGCGATTCGACCTCGCTGGTGGTGGAGCTCGCCCGTCTCGGCTACCAATGGCACGAAGTGCCGCTTCGCAACCGCGCCGAGGGCCGCCATCCCGTCGCTCTGCAGTCGGGGTGCAGTCGGCCGCGCCGGCCGAACTACCTGGCGCGGATCAAGGAGTTCGCCTTGGGCGAGTAAGGAGTTCGCCTTGGGCGAGTAGCGGCGTCCGCCTGGGTAGCGGTGGTATCGCCCCCAGGCGTCGAGCTGGCAGGAGCAGGAGGCAGCGCCGGCGGTTTGGTGCTGCTGCCGGCAAGAGAGGAACTGCGGAAGCGGCGGGACAACCTCAAGGGCAGGAATGCGTTGACCCGCTGCGCGGCGCCGAGTAGACTCGCCCAAGGGGTCGGCGGAACGTCCGGCAGGCGATTGCCCTCCGCGCGCTCCTTCCTCCACTTCGCACCGTACTGCCGCCATGTCGATCGCCGCTCTCCCTCCCCTGCGTCTCTGCGTTCTGCTCGTCGCCGTTCTGGGCACACTCTCGGGCACCGCCGCGGGTGCAAAGGGGCGGCCGAACGTGCTCTTCATCGCCATCGACGATTTGCGGAACGACCTCGGCTGCCTGGGCGCAGCCCACGCGAAAACCCCCCACCTCGACACCCTGGCTGCCGAGGGGCGGCTCTTCTCCCACCACTACGTGCAGGTGCCCACCTGCGGCGCCTCGCGATACGCGCTGATCCGCGGCCGCTATCCCGTTCGCCCCGTCCACGTGGGCAACAATGCGATCCTGGCCACGCACCGGGAATGGGGAGATGAGAGCCTGCCGGCGTGGTTCCGCCGCCACGGCTACCGCACCCTGGCCCTGGGCAAGGTCACGCACTATCCCGGCGGGCTGACGGGCAAGGATTGGGCCGAAGGGCCCGAAGAGCTGCCCGGGGCCTGGGACCGCTGCTGGATTCCCGAGTCGCCCTGGAAGACCGCCGAGGCCATGATGCACGGCTACGCCAACGGAGTGCCGCGGAGGCGCGGTGAATCGCCGCCGTGGGAGGCCTTCGACGGCCCGGATACCGCCTACCCCGACGCCTACGTGGCTGCCGAGGCCGTGTCCATGCTCCGCGAACTGGCCGCCTCGCCCGAGCCGTGGTTCTTTGCCGTCGGCTTCTTCAAGCCGCACCTCCCCTTTGCGGCGCCCAAACGGTGGTTCGACCTCCACGACCCCGACGCCATCCCGCCGCCGGCCAACCCCGCGCGGCCGCCCGAGCCGTCGGGCTGGCACCGCAGCGGTGAGTTCCGCAACAACTACGGCCACGCGGGACGCGATCCCGAGGATGATCCCGAATATGCCGCCCTCCTCCGCCACGCCTACGCCGCCTCGGTGAGCTACGTCGACGCCCAGGTGGGCCGCGTGCTCGATGCCTTCCGCGAGTTGGAGTTGATGGAGAACACGGTGCTCGTCGTCTGGAGCGACCACGGGTTTCTCCTCGGCGACCATGCTATCTGGGGGAAGCACTGCCTCTACGAACACGCTCTCCGCTGTCCGCTGATCGTCCGCACGCCCGGCATGGAGGCTCCCGGGGTCACGAGCGCCGCCATCGTCGAGACGGTCGATATTTTCCCGACGCTTGCGGATCTGTGCGGGATTCCATCCCCTGCCGGTCTGGACGGCCGGAGCCTGCGACCCCAGCTCGACGACCCCGCCGCGGGCAGCGCCAAGCCCGCCCGCGGCTGGTGGGGGGAGCAGCGCACGCTCCGCACCGACCGCTGGCGGCTGATTCACCACCCGGCCCGCGGCTCGTCACCCGAAGGAGTCGAGCTCTTCGACCTGGTCAACGATCCCCACGAGACCTGCAACCTGGCGGCGGAGCACCCGGGGGTTGTCAGGCGACTCATGACGGAGCACTAGTCGTCAGGGATCGCGGTGCCGTGGGGATCGCTCCGCGGCTGGTCGAGCTCGGCGGCCAGGGAATCGCGGAGCACCGGGTCGATGAAGTGCTCGACCCGTTCGGCCGTGGCGTGCAGGTGGTCGTCGGGCAGGGGGAAGTGGCGGGCCATGTAGGTCTCGAAGAGGCGATGGCTGCGGACGAGCGAACGGGCGACGGTCCGTCCCGGCTCGGTGAGCTGGTATCGTCCCTGAGCGGCGACGATCAATCCCGCACGGCGCAGCCGCCACTCGATCCAGCGCCGCGACAGCCTCCCCGTTCCGTATACCGTATCGAGGATGTGGCGGACGGCCGCAGGTTCGGCGATGCCGCGCTCTTCGGCGCGGTGCAGAATGCCGAGGAAGTCCTCGCCGGCGATCCGCCAGGAGAGCAGCCGGCGAACGAGGGCGCGGCTCACCAGCCCGTCGCCGGGGGCGAGGAGAACGGCGGCCACGAGGAAGAGTCCCGCCGCCACCGCCGTCATCCCCGCCGTGCTCGCGTCGACCACCGTAGGATACCCCAAGCGCCCGAAGATGAGCGGGGGCGCTACGATCGCCAGGACGTGGCCCAAGGGGGCACTGGCCGCGGCCGCGGCGAGGCTCACGAGGATCATGGGCCCCAGCCGCTGCGTGAGCAGCGCCGCCGTGACCGCGGGCACGATGAGCATGGCGATCACGAGGATGCTCCCCACCGACTCGAAGGCCGCCACGAGGGTGGCCGCCGTCACGGCCAGGAGCGCGTAGTGGACCGCCTGGGCAGGGATGCCCAGGGTGGTCGCTAGGGCCGGGTCGAAGGTCACGATGCGGAGCTCTTTGAAGAAGATCGCCACGAGCAGGAGGTTCACGGTGAGCATGGCGCCGACGACGACAGCCGCCCGGGGAATCGCCGTGCCCGCCACGGTATCCAGGACGGCGGACTCGAGGTTGCCGTAGAGCACCCAGTCGGGATCGAGGTGGACGTGGTCCGCCGCCAGCCGCACCAGGAGCAGCCCCAGGGCGAAGAGGGAGCTGAAGACGACTCCCAGGGCGGCATTGTCCTCGACCCGCCCGAGCCTCCGCACCGCCTGCGTGAGCACGGCCGTGAGCATTCCGAGCACCACCGCCCCCGCGAAGAGCGCCGTGTGCCGCGTGGCCAGGTACCCTTCCGCCGAGATCCAGCCCGCGGACTGCGCCGCGTGGGTGGCCAAGTACGCAAGGACGATTCCCGGGAGCACGGCGTGGCTCAGGGCGTCGCCCATCATGCTCTGCCGCCGGAGGACGAGGAACACCCCCGGCACCGCGCAGGCCATGGCCGCGACCGCCGCGGTGAGGATGATCGCCGTATCGAGCCGGCTCCAGCCGGCGAGGATCTCCAGGGCTTCTCCTATCAACGCCGCCTCTCCTGTAACCGTCGCCTACGGCTCGCGCACGGCGGGTGCGTCCGCGCCGGGGAAGTCGGCGGGGACCTCCTGCGTGACCTCTCCCGTGGCCGCCCACTCCGCGCCGCGCTGGAACGTGGCGATGAAGGCCACGCTGCGGAGCTGCTGGCCGGCATGCCCCAGGGCGGTGTGGAAGACGCGGCCCTCGCCGTAGCGGATGGTCATCAGCAGCGGCTCGTGCCGGCCGGTGCCGCTGTGGGCGGGGTCGTCGTAGGCGGTGGCCAGGACGGTCATGTTCTCCGCCGGTCCGCGGAGGCGGTTGTAGAGCTCGTCGGCCGAGTGCATGAATTCCTCGGGGAGACCCGCGGCGACCGGGTGATCGGGTTCGCGGACCACGAGCAGGAACGGGTGCTGCGCCCCGTGGCCGCCGCCGTGGCCGGGGGAGTCGTCGCGAACGAAGCGGCCGTCCTCCCAGTAGACGTAGGGGCCGTGCCGCTCGTCGCGCCCACCCCAGCCTCCCAGACCGATCATGAGATTGTACTCCGGCCAGTCGGGGAAGGCGTTGCTGGCAGCGTGGTAGATCACCAAGCCGCCTCCTCCGGCCACGTACTGCTCGAAGGCCTCATCGGTCGCCTCCGGCCAGCGGTCGCCGGTGTAGTTCATCACCACCACGTCGTAGGCGGTGAAGTCCGGGGCGAAGCCGCTCATGTCCTCGCCGGGACCGGGGGTGGTGGCTACATCTACCGTAAAGAGGTTCGTCTCTTCCAGGAGCTGCAGCAGCAGGGGCGTCGTCTCGCGCCAGGGGTGGTTGTTCTGGCCGTCGACGATCAGCGCCCGCAGCGGCTCGGCGGCGGCGCATCCGCAGAAAAGCCCCCATAGCCCCAAGGCAAGCAGCAGGCGACGGCACGACATGGCGAGTCCTCCGTTGGGTTCTGTGATGGTGCGGGACCGGCCGGTCCCTCACCATCAGCCTACCACACCCGCCGCTCCGCCCGACAGCCCGCCGGCGCCGCGCCTCAGATGCTCTCCTCGGTGACCGTCTCCTCGAGCGCCTTGCCGTTGCGGAGGTTCTCGCCCAGTGCGACCAGGTAGTGCCGCCCGTCGATCTCCATCAGGACGTGCCGCCGCTCGATCCGCACCACCGTCACCGAGACGTCGCCCACCGAGCACGTCTCCCCCTCCCGGAGCCGGTGGCTCTCGCCGCTGGTTCGCGTCAGCAGCCAGGCCTCGAGGTGGCCGTTGACCTCGGTGGTGCCGTTGAGGAACGTGAACTGCAGGTGGTCGAGCGACGGGGGTTCCGGTCGAGGCGGGGGGCCCTCGTCGGCTACCGCGGGAGGGTCCGTCGGTGGCGGCGGCCGGTAGGGCGTGAAGAAGCTGCGCCCCGCGATGGCATCGCGATACTCGGAGACCTCGGCGAGATCGTGCGGCGACGGGGCGTCGCTCAGCGTATCCTCGCGGTCGGCACCGAAGAGCGCCAAGGCCTCGATGGTGAGAACCATGTCCAACTGCCGGTGATCGTCGGCCGGGTTGAGCACCATGCGACGGATCTGGTGCAAGTGGCCGGCGGAGTAGATGCGGTGCATCAGCTCCACGAGCTGCTCCAGCGATCCCCGCCCGCGGATCGTGAAGGTGAAGTTGCGGAAGATTCCCTGTTGCTCGGAGCCCTCACCCGAAACGACGGAGGCGCGGGCCAGCTCGACGCTGTCGACTTGCTCCGTGAGCCAGAACTGGTAGCGTGTGCGGGCGTCTTGGCGGTTGGTGGGCAGGGAGCGGGCCTCCCAGTCGGCCAGCAGGGGGGCGACCCGCGACTGGATGGCGCTAAGCTGTTCCTCCTTCTGGACCACATCGGCCCGGAGCCGGTCGCGCTGCGCCCGCAGCGAAGCATAGGGCAGCAGACTCCCCGGCAGGACCGACCGGCCAAGGAAGACCAGGATTGCCACACCGGTGGCCGCCACGAGGATTCGTTCCCGCTTGTTGAGCGTCATTCGGGAGCCTTCCGGTCGATGAACCACGAAGCGTTGTACCGCCAGGCATAGGGGCTCTGTGAGGAGTCCTGAGACCCTTGCCTCACCTCGACGCGGTAGCCCTCTCCGCGGAGGTTCCGGGCCATGGTGGTAATCGTTCCCGGATCCCGGGCCAGGACGTCGAGGCGCATCTCGCCGCCGCGGTCGGTGGGGCCGGTGTTGAGCTGGGTGAGCATGGCCTCTTCGGCAGGGGGAAAGTCGCGCGCCAGCCGCGCCAGCTCGCCGAGCCACAGCACCTCGACGTCCGCCCAGCGCCCGATCACTTCCGCATCGCGGGCCATCTCGTTGACCGCTGTCTCGCGGCGCTGCAGGTCCTGCAATTCCTGGGCCAGCCGCTCGACGTCGCCCCGCAGCGAATTGCCGTACTGGGTGACGACAGCGGCCGTCACTGCCGCGAGGACCGCCGCCGCGGCCCCCGCCATGAGCCACTGCCGCCGCCGGCTGGGCGGCGGCGGCGTACGCCGGGGGTTGAAGAAATCGATGGCGTGCGGTGCGGCCGAGGCCTCGTCGAGCAGCATGCCCAGCAGGGGCGCAAACCGCGCCGGCTGCTCGGGCAGGTTCCGGGCCAGGTCGGCCTCCAGATTCAGCGAGGCGAGCGGATTGAAGACCTCCACCGCCAGCGCCATCCGCTCGCGGATCTGCGCCGCCAGGGTGGCGTGCGCCTCCTCGCTGCCGAAGACCACCACGGCCTCGATCCGACGTCCGATCTGGCTCTGCGCCGCCGCCACCGTCCGCCGCAACTGGGCGATGAGGCCCTCGGCGTGCTCGTCGCCCGTGAGGGGGTCGCCGCTCAGGCGCGTGGTCCGCAGGAAGACCACCGTGCCGCCGTCGAGGACCGTGAGGTCCACCTCGTTACCGACCAGGTCCACCAGGAGCCGCGCCTGGCCCGCCTCGATCACCGTGCAGCGCGCAAAGAGCGAGGCCGCCGCGCAAGGCCGCAGCACCAGCCGCCGCGACCGCAGCCCCGCCGCCGAACAGACCGCCCGCGCCTGGTCGAGCGATTCCGGATCGATGGCCGCCGCCAGCACGCTCCACGGCTCCTCCGCCGAACCCTCCAGAGGCAGGTAGTCCAGCGCCCAGTCGTCGTCCAGCGTGTTGAAGTCGCGCATCGCCTGGAAGCGGACCGCCTCGGGCAGCTCCGCGTCCGGCATGGGCGGCAGCGCGAGCCGCCGGAGCTCGATGTTCGTCCGCCCCACCGCCACCAAGGCGTCGAGCCGGCCCAGCCGCTTCGCCGCCAATGCCGCCGCCAACCGCTTTCCCAACGCAGCCCCGTCCGGCGCTGCTTCCTTTGCTCCACCTGCGGGGGATGGAAGTCCTGCCGAGTCGTCTCCCAGCGGCACACAGAAGGCCTGTTCGAAGGTCACCCGCTCACCGCGGGAAGAGCCCACGACCACGCGGGCCTCCTCGTCGTTCCATTCCAGGGCGATCAATCGTGACATAGGTAGTGGCTGGTGGCTGGTGGCTAGTGGCTGGTTGTTGAAGGGGGCGTGTCGAGCGCCTCGGGCGCGTCCAACTGACTACGGACAACTGACTACGGACCAAGACCCAATCACCATTCCACCCCCAGGAAGTCTGGCGGATAGCCGGGCCCCAAGTGGCTGATCTCCCTCCAGAATACCACCCGCGGGTACGATTCGGTAGCGTCAATCACAACCTCGATCCGCGCTATCGGTCCCCCCTCGTCGAAAAAGCCCACGAACTGCCCCCGGTAGACGTCTCCCCGCACCGTTACGAAGGGGATCAGGGCCTTCATCTCCTCCAGCGACACCAGCCCCTCGGAGAGTATCCAGGTCTCGTGATCGCGGCCCACGGTATCCTGCACCGGGTCCTGCACCCGGTTCGCGATAATGGCGTCGACCAGGTCGATACGCATCCCCGGGATACCCTCCAGGATGACCCGCGGCGCCTGGTTGATATTGATCCGCCCGGGGATGACCGGTTCGGCAACGGCCGTCAGGGCATCCATCATCGCCGGCAGGTAGGCGGGCATCAGGGCGGTATCTTCGATGAAGGGCGAATCGACCACGACCGGCTCCTGCTGTCCCTCCACGTTCACGCGCGTTCGCGCGCCGACGAGGTCGAGCACGGTGTCGATCCGCGTCCGGGCCCGCCCCGAGAAGTCGATCACCAGTTCCGCCGAGGGGGTCTCCTCCGACTCGACGAGCGGCGAGAGGAAGGCCCGTACCGATCCTTCCGCCGGTGATTCTCCCTCGCCGATCGTCCATCCCGCCTCGGCGCCGCTATAGGGCCTGTTCTGCCGGTAGGCGATGATGAAGGCCGCGGCCTGCGGCCCCAGAATCTCCTCTACCTCCAGGTAGAGGGTTTCGAGATCCTGCTGGTTGACGTCGATCCGCGGCGAACCGTCGGCCTGCCGGTTGCGCTCCTTGCTGAAGAGCGTCAGGTAGGCGGACCAGCCGCGGTCCATGGAAGCGAGCGATCCGCTGGCCGTGGCCATAGGCTCGACGATCGGCTCGCCGGGGTCGAGCAGGAAGTTGCGGTTGGCGTCGCCGCCGAAGAGGAGCCAGGGCGTCACGCCGCGGACCAACAGCAGCTCTTCGACAGTTTCCAAGGGTCCGTTCTTCGGCGCATAGGGCGGCACTTGCACGGCGTAGTAGTCCAGTTCCGCGCCGAACTCGCGAGGCTCGTCGTCGAGGTCCATCCAGTCGAGGATGGCGTCGGCGATGTCGACCGTCATCCCGGGGAGCCCCAGGAGCAGTTCCCGCCCCGCACCGGGTACCGTCTGCTCGAGCAGCAACAGGGCGTTGAGGTTCAGCCGCGTGGACTCGTCTTCGAGACCGAAACGCAGTCCCGCGTATTCCCCCGCCTCGACCCCCGGTGAGACGACGGTGAACCGTCCGGGGCCTGCCGGGCCGGTGGGATCCAAGACCAGTACGCCACGGAACTGCGCCGCGTTCTCGTGGATGCCGCCGAGGTCGTCTTGCCACTGAGGGCCTCGGGCGAGGAGCTGCCGTGTGAAGGCGATGCCCGACTCCGCCAGGAGGCGGGCCTGCACCCGCTCGGCAGCCACCTGGGCGGCGGCGCGCTCGGTCCGCATCAGTTCGGCGAAGGCGAGCGACACCAGGGCCAGGATCGCCACCACCACGAGGACGAGGACGAGTACGAGGCCGCGGCGGGCGGCACGACTGGGTCGAAGGTCTGTGCGGCAGTCGGTCATGGCGCACCCTCGGTTTCCGGCGTTTCCCCCGTGGACCAGTCTTCCTCGTCCCACTGCCCCGTGAGATCGGTGACGGCCGCCGCGACGGCGTCGGCAGCGGGCAGGTCGACGAGGAGGCGGTGCACGGCCACCTCCTCGTAATCGCCTCCTCCCCCCAATCCCCAGAAGTTGGACCAGCCGCCGTCACGGGGCGTCACGCGGACCGTAAGGGCAATCTCCACCGCGGTGGGCAGGCCGCCGTACAGCGCCGAGTCCCACGACTCGTGGGCCGTCATCCCGTCATAATAGAGGAACTCGATGGCCACCACCTCGGGCGCCATCGGTTCCGCCGCGAGGCTCATGGCGTCGAGCGTCCCCTGCTGGCTGGCCCAAAGGGTGACGGCCCGGTCGAGCTCCCGCCGCACCAATCCGCCTTCGCCCCCGGCCTCCGCCGAGTAGAACAGCCCATCTTCGGGCGAGAGCACGTAGTAGGCCACCGTCTTCACGTCGCTGACCCGGTCCACCAGCAGACCGTCCGAGGCCAAGGCCAGCATCTGGTCGTACTGGTCCGCTCGCGGCAGCCGGCTCACGTCCACGGCGAGCTGCGTGCGGTTGCCGTAGAGCCCGGGAAGCGAGGAGGGGGCCACCGACACCGCCAGGTCGAGGGACGCCAAGTCGTCCAACAACGCCTCCTCTCCGAAGAAGTCGTCGTCTCCAAATACGTCGTCCTCTTCGAAGAGCCCGCCCCCTCCCGTCAGGCTGCTCAGCGAGCCGCCGGACGCCGCGTCCGCCGCCCGCAGCGGGTCGTAACGGACGGCGCTGCGCAGATCGGCGGCCACCTGGTGCAGAACCGCTCGCGCCAGCAGAGCGTCCTCCACCTCGGCCCGGCCGCGGTCGCCGAGCTTCAGATAGAGGTCGATGGCCACCGCGATTCCCAGCACGAGGGTTGCCGCCAGGGCCAGCGAGAGGAGCACCTCGAGGAGCGTGAAGCCGTGTGGTGGCTGGTGGCTGGTGGCTGGTGGCTGGTGAGTGGCGAGTGGTGAGTAGTGAGTGGCGAGTGGAGCCAGTAGTGGCTGGTCCGTGGTGGCTCGGGGCTGGTTTGCCACAGCAGGTCCACCTAACAGCCGACCTCTGCCTCCTATCTCCCGCATCCTCTCTCGCCCTAACATGGCGGCACCTCCCTACCACGGTTCCGTGGTCATTGCCACCGCGGCGGGATCGACCATCCAGCGGACGAGCGTCACGCTGACGGGGCGCTGTCCGGTCGGGTACTCGCGGGTCACGGTCACCTCCAGGGCCAACAGCCCCTCCTGGTCGATCGGCACGATGTCCAGCGAGTAGAACCAGGGCGGATCGCCCTCGACGTTGGCCGACTCGATCGGTGCCCCGTAGACCGGCTCCAGCGGGGCGATCCCTGCGACCACCTCGGCCAGTATGCTCTCGCAGAGGAGTTGCGCTTCGCAGGTCTCGCGCGTCATCCGCGCGTTATCCAACGCGGCGCGGCTGAGCTCCCCGATGACCGCCAAGGCGCCCAGGAAGATCCCCAGGGCGAGGATCACCTCGAGCAGCGTGAAACCGTGTGGTGGCTGGTTGGTGGTGGCTGGTGGCTGGTCAGGGGTGAGTGGTGCGTGGGGGAGGGACCGGCCCTCTGCGCTGTACGCCGCACAGGCCTCTGTGCGGTGCTGGGCACCGCAAGACATCCCACGGGGAGCCGGGGAGAGCGCACGACGGGGCCCTGGTTTGGAAGGGGTCTTCTCGGCCAAGCACGGCACAGGGGCCTGTGCCGCGTACCAAGGGCGCGGTCTCATGGAACCAGTTCCTCCATCGCCATCACGTCACTGACCGTCACCACGCCCGTCAGCCCCCGCAGGCGGATTTCCACCACTTGCTCGCGGTCGTTGCGGAGGTGCAGCTCGGCCGTCGATGTGGTGCCGTCCGGATGGAAAAGGATCGGCAGCGACCAGCCGAATTCCGCTTCCGCACCTCCGGTGGGAGCCGATGCACCGACGGTTTCGTAGGCGACGACCGTGGCCATTGCCGCCGGGTCCACGTGAAAGACCACCTCTTCGGGGAGCGTTCCCCGGCGCGGCGCCGTCCACGTCGTCTCCCCGCCGGTAGTCCCGGCAAAGTACGCGCCTCCGAAGGCCGCAGCCTCGGTCGGCTCACCGGTATCGAGGGGCGCCACACTGTACTGGGCCCCCTCGATGGCGAAGCGGAAGGCCATCGTCCGCCCCGCGGTCATGGCGGCGACCCGTGCCCGCCCCAGTTCGCTGCGGACCTGCTCGCCGGCCGTCCGCAGGCGGTGGGAGGCGAAGGAGCGTCCCAAGAAAGGCACGAGGAGGCCGGCGACCACCGCCAGGAGGGCTGCAGTCAACAGCACCTCGAGCAGGGTAAGTCCCCGCGCCTGCCGCGGGCATCGAGCTGGCCGCCGTCGGACCACGTCCTATCCCCGATCACCAATTGCCGATGTCGTCTTCCGTCCCGCTGACCCCGTCCGGCCCGAGCGACCAGAGGTCGAAGGAGTGGGGGTTGTAGCGCCCCGGGGACTCGTACTGATAAGGACGGTCCCAGGGATCCAGGGGGATCTCGTTCGTCCTCGCATAAGGCCCCCGCCACCGCGCGGGGTTGGGCAGGTCGGCCGGCGGGCTCAGGAGCGCCTCCAGGCCTTGCGAAGTGCTCGGGTAGCTCTTCATGTCGATGTGGTACTCTTCAACCTGGCTGGCAAGGGTCCGCACCTGCACCTGGGCCGCGTCGGTCAGCGCCCTGGTCTGGGCGCCGGAGTAGGTGCCCACCACCAGCGAGACGAGCACGACGAGGATCACCAGGACGAGGAGCACCTCGATCAGGGTGAAGCCCCCTCGGCGGCGGAGACTTGGATTGCGTCGTTTCATGGTTCGTTGGACCTCCACGTGGGTGGGATGTTGGCTAATAGTCTTGGAACGCGTTGCGATGGTCTACAGTGCCGAAGTCATCCGCAACAGGGGGACGAGCAGTGCCACCACCACCGCCAGAACCACGCTGGCGAGGACCAGCAGCAGCAGCGGCTCGATGAGCCGTACGGCAACGTCGAGCTGGCGCCACGTACGCCGCTCGAGCGAATCGGCTACGTCCAGGAGCACATTCTCCAGGTTGTTGGACTCTTCGGCCACCGCGATCATTTCCACGACGGCGTGCGGGAAGTGCCCGCAGGCGCCCAAGGGCTCTGCCAGCGCCTGGCCCGCGGAGATGTTCTCCGTGGCCTGGCGTACGGCATCGCCGAGCACCCGGTTGGCCGTGGCGTCGCTGGATATGTCCAGGGAGCGGAGGATGGGCACGCCGTTGCGCAGCAATGTTCCGAGCACCCGGCAGAAGCGCGCGACCGCAAAGCTCAGAAGCACGCTCCCCACCAGGGGCAGCCGGATCTTGATCCCGTCCCACCACCGCCTTCCCACGGCGGTAGCCATCCATTGATGGGCGGCCACCCCGCCCAGGGCCGCGGCCAGTGCCGCGAGGAGCCCATAGCGCTGGATGCCGTTGCTCACGGCCAGGAGCGCGTCGGTGACCCAGGGGAGCTCGCCGCGCTCCCGCAGGCGATCGAAGATCGACTCGAACATGGGAACGAAGTACCCCAGGAGCACCGCCACCACCGCGGTCCCCACCGTGGCCAGCACCATCGGGTAGGCCAGCGCCCCCACCACCCGTTTGCGGAGGTCGTCCTGGGCCTCGGTGAACTCGGCGACCCGCGTGAGCACCTCTTCGAGAAAACCGCCCTCTCCGCCGGCACGGACCATACTGATGGTCATCTCGTTGAAGACGCCCTTGTGGCGGGCCATGGCATCCGCCAGCGTGGCCCCTTCCTCGACGTCGCGGCGGACCTGTTCGAGGACCGCCACCAGGCCCTTGTGCGAGGTCTGCCGCTGGATGACCGCCAGGGCCCGCAACAGGGGCACGCCGCTGCGGAGCAGGTCGGCGAGTTGCCCAAAGCTCCGCGCCAGGAGCTGCCCCGGCACCCGCCGGACCCGCCCCCCCCGGGTGACGTCCCCGCGAACCTCGATGG